>NZ_JBDNIJ010000266.1:0-4889 GCF_041688325.1 Ilumatobacter sp. | reverse complement strand
GCTCCCGCCAAGAAGGCTCCAGTGAAGAAGGCTGCAGTGAAGAAGACCGCTCCCGCCAAGAAGGCTGCAGTGAAGAAGGAAACAGCCACGGCTGCTCCGACCAAGCCGTTGGCAGCCGACAAGACTCCAGCCAAAAAGGCCGCAGCCAACAAGATTGCAGCCAAGAAGGCTCCAGCGAAAAAGGCTCCAGCGAAAAAGGCTCCAGCGAAGCGGACCGCTGCAACGGAGACGACCATCACGGAAAAGGCGGCCACGGAAAAGGTGGCTACCAAAAAGGTGGCTACCAAAAAGGTGGCTACCAAAAAGGTGGCTACCAAAAAGGCGACCGTGAAAGAAGTGGCCATGAAAGAAGTGGCCATGAAAGAAGTGGCCATGAAAGAAGTGGCCGTGAAAAAGGCAACGGCGAAGAAATCCGCTGCGCCAAAGGAGGCCTGACGTGCGTGTCGTGACCTGGAACGTCAACTCGCTGCGTGCTCGTCAAGAACGAGTCGAAGCGTGGCTGGAAGAAGTGCAGCCCGATGTCCTGCTGATCCAGGAGACCAAGCTTGCCGACGATGCGTTCCCGATGCTGGCGTTCGAAGCAATGGGCTACACGTGTGCCCACTACGGCCAAGGCCAGTGGAATGGTGTCGCGATCCTCTCGAAGGTTGGCCTGACCGACGTCGTGACGAATTTTTCCGAAGGTATCGAGCCCGACCCGGACGCACGGATTATCACCGCCACGTGCGGCGGGGTCCGCGTCAGCAGCGTGTACGTCCCGAACGGGAGGTCACTCGATGACGACCATTACACCTACAAGCTCGACTGGCTCGGCCGGTTGGTGCAGCATCTCGAGGCTGACACGTCGGCTGACCAGGACGTCATCGTGGGCGGCGACTACAACATCGCTCCGGATAACCGTGACGTTCACGATCCTGCCAAGACCGTCGACATGACTCATGTCAGCCAGGCGGAACGCGACCGTCTCAGCGAGCTCGCTCAGTGGGGCCTGACCGATGCGTTCCGGCACCTGCACGACCAAGACCGCATCTATTCATGGTGGGATTATCGCGGTGGTGATTTCCACCAGGGGCGGGGTATGCGCATTGACATGTTGATGTGCAGCCAATCGGTCATCGATCGGATCACCTGGTGTGTGATCGATCGGAACGCCCGCAAGGGAACGTCGCCGAGTGATCACGCGCCGGTGATCGTCGACTTCGACTGAGCGACGAGCGGCAGGATTTGCTCGCTCAATCGCTGAGCCATGATCGTGCCGAATGATGTCGCGGCCGCCAATTCAGCGACTGTGGTCGGCTTGTTGGCGGCGATTGCCTTCACGTCGCGGTCGCTGCACAACTGAGTCGGGAGCACATCGGCCTTGCGTGCCGCGTTGTCTCGCCATTCTTGCAGGGCTGCCAGCAGGGGATCGATCTTGGCGCGACGCCGGCGCAGCGAAGCCGGTGGTGGCATGGCCTCGGGCTCGCTGAGGTCAAGGTCGTTGATGAACGGGCTCGGTTTGCGGGCATAGCCTCCGCGACGCTCAGCCCAGCTCAATGTGAGCCGATCGGACGCTCGCGTTGCAGCGACGTAGAGCAACCGGCCTTCTTCGGCCCGAGTCACTGCCGTCGTCGCTGACTTGTGTGGGACGAGGCTCGTTTCGACGCCGGTGACGTACACGGCATGCCATTCACGACCCTTCGATGCGTGGAATGTCAGGAGGTCGACACCGTCGGTCGATCGATCGTCGAAGGGGTTGGTCATTGCGACCCAGGACCGGAAGCCGGCGCCGTCACCCAACTGCTGGTCACGGAGGTAGTCGAGTAGAACCGTGGCGACGCGCCGCTCGGCTTCAAGCTCGTCGACGGCTCGGTCGGCCTGTGCTGTGGCCCGGCGGTCGATTCCCTCGTGTGAAATCGCCTGTTCGGCTTGCACAGTGAGGAGCGCGTCGTGGGCGTCGAGCATGTCGTGGGCCCACGCGCGGAGTTGGGAAGCAGAGCCGAGCATCGAGGCCTGACGAACCGCAACTTGCAGGGGGGTCCCGGAGGCTGTGGCCGAGCGACGCACCGCAATGCCGAGTGACCCGAGAGCGGTGCCGAACGCGGCGAGTTGGGCATTGGTGCGAGCCAACACTGCCACCGACCCCGAACGGATCAGATTCGGATCAAGTCGGACAATTGAACCGGCAACCAAACGTGCCTCAGCGTCTTCGTCGTCTCCAGCCAACCGCTCGACGACCGGCCCGTCACCACGGTTCGACACCAACTGGGTCGGCTGTTCGGCTGCAGCGAGTACCTGGACGCCGGTCCGGACGATCTGTGGCGTACAGCGATGGTTGACAGGGAGCCGGACCACCTCGACGCCGGGGAAGCGCCGTTCGACGTCGACGAGCAGCGTCGGGTCGGCGCCGTTGAACCCATAGATGGCCTGCGCCGGGTCGCCCACGATGAACAGATCGTCGCGGCCTGCCCGCAGCAGGTCGACGAGGCGGTGCTGCAATGGGTTGAGGTCTTGGGCCTCGTCGACGAGGAGATGCCGGAATCGCCATCGCAGCCCATCAGCGAACCCTGTGTCGTATTCCATTTCAGTGATCACCAGCGAGAGCACGTCATCGAAGTCGATGATGCCGCGCTTGCGTTTGAGTTGTTCGAAGTCGTTGAAGACGGCGGCGGCGCGCTCTACACCAGCTGATGGGCTGCGTTGTGCACGGCGGGCCCGGCCCGCATAGTCGCTTGCTCGGATGCCACGGGCGGTGGCCCAGTCGATCTCACCCAGTAGGCCGTCGATCCCGCGGCGCTGTGATCCGTCGAGGACGTCGCCGACGAGCCGTCGACGGTCAGGAACGACCGTACGTGGTCGACGGTTCGTGTCGTCCCAACGTTGCCGGAGCACAGCAAGCATTACCGAGTGGAACGTGCCAGCTTCAACACGGTCGCGCATGCCCAGAAACGACAGTCGCCGCCGGAGTTCCCCGGCAGCCTCGCGAGTAAACGTGAGCGCCAACGTGTGGCGCGCATCGGCCTTCTCGGTGGCGACGCGCCACGCGATGCGGCGCGTCAAGACGCGGGTCTTGCCCGACCCTGCGCCGGCGATCACCGCGACCAGGTGTGACTCGGCAGTGACCGCTGCGCGCTGGTCAGCATCGAGGTCGGCGATCAGCGCGTCGGCATCCACGGCATCAACTGTACGCGGCAATCTCTTCGAGCTGAGGCGTGAGCCAATTAGCCATCCAGATCGCACCGCTTTCACTGAAATGCAGCCCGTCGAATCGCCACGCTGGCTTGAAATGCCCGAGCGGGTGAGCGCAGTCGTCATCGGGGCACAACACCGCGCCGATGTCGATGACGTGCACGCCGGCACGCGTTTTGGTGTAGCTGTAGAAGAGCTGGACGAGCTGCTTCTCCCGCTCCGACTTGGCATCCGTTGTGCCGGCGATCATCCGCGGTGCTGGTGCGACAAGAACGAGTGGGGTGCCAGCGATGTTGTCTCGAATGTGATCGAGCAGGTCGAAGAACAGCACTGTGTGATCGAACGAACCGAACGGCACGATCGAGCCGTCGATCAGGCGATCCTCGAGATCATTGGACAGCAGAACCATCACGACATCAGCATCACCGGCATCGTTGATGACTGCATCGTCAAGGTCGCCCTGCCAGTCGCCGCAAGCGCTCGACATCGACAAGGTTCGATACTCACCGTCGAGTGACTGCAGGGCGACATCGCCAGGAAGTAAGGAGCATGCGGCTCGAGCAATGCTGCGAACCTCGATTCGTTCGGGGTCGAAAACTGAATCGGCTGGGTCCCACGGCGCGGCCTGGAGCCCACTGAGTAATCGTCCGCCGATCATCGTGTGCATGACGGAATCGCCGAGCGCTGCGACTCGGATCGGTCCCGGCACCCGTTCGACGACGGTCGTACTCGTGGTCGTGGTGCTGCTGCTGATCGTTGCAGGAGCCTCAGCCGGAATGGTCGTCGAGGGAGTGGCGATCGTCGTCGGTATCGAGAGCTGGGGCGTCGTCGGCTGGCTCGCTTGTGAAGGCTCAGCGAATTCGATCTCGGCTCCGATCTTGAGTGGCGACCCGGCTGCGTCGACGTCTCCGGCGTCGGCTCCGAGGCTGGGCGGGCCGATGGTGGCCACGATGAGCAACCCAGCCGCTGCCATTGTGGCCGTCGGGGCGAACATGAGCGATCGATTGCCCCATCGACGGTCGATCGCTCCTGTTCGTATCGGCTGTTCTACCAACCGATACGACAGTGTCGAGATGGTCAGAGTCATTGCCAGGATGATGAGTCGATGGGCGAATCCGTCGATACCTAAACGACTCTCGTTGAAAATGATGAGTAGCGGCCAGTGCCACAGGTAGACGCCATAGGAAATGTTGCCGAGCAAACGCAATGGGCGCCATTCGAGCCGACGGACGATCCATGGCGTGGCTGGCCCACCGACGATGAGCATGCCGGCAGCCAATGCTGTGATGGTGAAGCCTCCCCGGTACATCCACGTGGCGGTTTCCGAGGCAATGACAGCGACGACCACGAGGACGCCACCTGAGACCACTGTCGCACACGAAACGCGGCGTGAAGCTGCGACCGGGCTGCCGCGCAACGTGGCTCCGAGTGCGGCGCCGACGAGGAGCGCCTGTGCCCGAGTGTCGGAACCGAAGTACAAGCGACTGACCGAACTACCGGCAACGCTCGACAGGATCATCAACGCCGCGCTGATCAAGCCGAACACGATTGCACCGCCGATTACTCGCCTGCGGCTCGACGCTGTCGACGGTGACTTGGCTGCGACGATGGCAACGGCGAGTGCGAGGACGAGGTAGAACTGCTCTTCGATCGACAACGACCACACATGGCGCAGCGGAGACTCGCCAGCCACGACGTCGGTATAGGTGGTGCCATCTGAG
>NZ_JBDNIJ010000265.1:0-5472 GCF_041688325.1 Ilumatobacter sp. | reverse complement strand
CGACACCAACCGTCGAGTTCGGGTGTCGCCAGTGCCGTTGCGGGTCGGTGTCGTCGCCAGCGTCGGCACGGCTGCGTGGCACGACTTCCGCGACGAACTCGAACGCAGCGGGATCGGCTTTCAGCTCAGCGTCGCCGACGTGCGGGTCCAGGGCGACATGGCCGAAAACATGGTCAACGCGGCTATTGCTCGGTTCGCGCTGCGCCACGACCTCGATGCAATCGTCGTCATCCGCGGCGGTGGCGCACGCAACGAACTTGCTGTCTTTGACTCCGAGAAGATCGCTCGAACGATCGCTGCCTGCCCAGTCCCAGTGTTGACCGGATTGGGCCACGAGGTCGACCGGAGTGTCGCCGACGAGGTGGCGCACACTGCCCTGAAAACACCGACGGCCTGTGCCGGTGCGCTGATCGAGCGCACCCAGCGCTACATCGGCGAGACCGAGCAGGCCTTTGCTTCGATCGTCCAACGCAGCGAGATCGCACTCAACGACGCCACGAATGACCTGTCTGAAGCAGCACATCGCATTGCCCGGCGCACGCACGCCGCTGTCGAACGGTCCGACGAACGGTTGAAGATGCGTGTCGATCGCCTGGCTCGAAGCGGCCCGGCCGCACTCGGCAGGTCGATCGAACGCCTCGACCGTGCATCGGCCCGCCTCCTCGAACGGCCCACCGATCTGCTCGCTCGTTCGACGCAACGGCTCGACGTGCTCGCCGCTCGCGTCGGCGCACTTGATCCCACCCTGCAACTCGCTCGCGGGTGGACAATGACCCACAACGCATTGGGCGGCCTGGTTCGCTCGACCGCAGACCTCGGCGTCGACGACGTCCTCATCACCACACTCGCCGACGGCACCGTCACGAGTACCGTCACCGCCACGCACCTGAAAGACGACACTGATGCCTGATGCCACCGAACAGCCCGGCTACGCCGCAGCACTCGACGAACTCGACACGATCTTGCGCGAACTCGAAGGCTCCGACGTTGACGTCGACCACCTGGCCGACCGAGTCGCGCGGGCCAGCGAGCTGATCACGCTCTGTCGCGAGAAGATCTCCAATGCACAGATCAAGATTGAACAGGTCACCGCCGACCTCGACAAGTGATCGGCCACACCGGTCACACTGTGCCAGGCACAGTGTGACCGCTACTCGGCAGGTCAATCCCCGTCGCCAGTACCCTTGACCCGATGCCGAGTGCTCCCGCCTCACTGCTCGAAGTGGCGACACGCGTCACGGGCCGACTGGATGAATTCCTGGCAACCGAGCGGGCCCGCTGGGTCGAACTCGAGCCTGCACTTGCGCAGCCGATCGACGAGATCCGCCGCTTGGTACTCTCCGGCGGCAAGCGGCTCCGGCCAGCGTTCTGCCACTGGGGATTTGTCGGTGCGGGTGGCGGCGCTGACGATCAAATCGACGTCGACGCCGGCGCCGCGTTCGAACTCATGCACGCCTGTGCACTGTTCCACGACGACGTCATGGACGATGCCGATTCGCGCCGCGGGCAGCGGACTGCCCACATGGTCGCAGCCGACGAGCACGCCGAGCAGGGCTGGGCCGGTGAGTCACGTCGATTCGGTGAAGGCGTGGCAATCCTCGTCGGCGACCTTGCCTTCGTCTACGCCGACCAGCTCCTCGCAGCTGCATCGCCTGCCGCCATCGGCATCTGGAACGAGCTACGGATCGAGCTGAACATCGGGCAGTACCTCGACATTCTGGGCGGCGTGAGCAGGACACGTGATCTGGCCGCATCCGAACGGATCTGTCGGTACAAGTCGGGCAAGTACACGATTGAGCGCCCCCTCCATCTTGGCGCCGTCCTCGCTGCGCCTGAACGCGCCGCCGAACTACTCCCCCACCTGTCCGCCTACGGCCTCCCACTCGGCGACGCATTCCAGATGCGCGACGACATCATGGGTGCGTTCGGCGACGAAGCAGTCACCGGCAAGCCGGTCGGCGGCGACCTCCTCGAGGGGAAGCCGACGCCGCTGCTCGCCCGGGCCACTCGCTCGGCAACCGACGCACAGCGCAAGGTTCTCGAGCTCGTCGGCGATCCCGGTATGAGCCCCGAGACGGTCGCGTCGATTCAGCAGGTGATCGTCGACACCGGCGGCCTGGCCGAATTGGAACAGCACATCAGCGAGCTCACTGAGTCCGCTGTCACGTCGCTCGACGCAGCACCGATCACTGCCGTCGCCAAGACTGAGCTGATAGCCCTCGCCGAATTCGTCGCGCAGCGCACGGTTTGAAAATGAACAAGTTAGAGAAAGATCTCACCATGGATGTGACCCTGTGAACGTTGTCGTCATCGGCGCAGGCCTCGGCGGCCTCTCCGCCGCAGCTCATCTCAGCAAGGCCGGGCACGACGTCACTATCGTCGAGCGCGAGTCCATGCCCGGTGGCCGCGCTGGCATGGTTATCCGAGACGGCTTCCGGCTCGACAACGGGCCGACCGTGCTCACAATGCCCGATCTGCTCGAAGAAGCCTTTCAGGCTGCCGGCGCGAACATGGCCGACCACGTCACAATCAAGCCGGTCGACCCCATGTACCGCGCCTGCTACGCAGATGGGTCGACGCTGTTCGTCAAGCACGGTCGCGAGGCCATGACCGAAGAGATCGCACGTTTCGCCGGCGACAAGGAGGCCGCTGCGTTCGGTGACTTCTCCGACTGGCTGAAGAAGCTCTACACCGCCGAGATGCGGTCGTACATTGACACGAACCTCGACTCGCCGCTCGATCTGATCAAGCCGTGGCGTGACGGACTGAAGATCCTGAAGCTCGGTGGCTTCGGCAAGCTCGACAAGAAGGTGGCCTCGTTCTTCGACGACCCACGGCTGCAGCAAATTTTCAGCTTCCAGTCGATGTATGCCGGCCTCGCGCCGTACGAGGCGTTGGCGATCTATGCCGTCATCACCTACATGGACGCCGTCGAGGGCGTCTTCGTGCCCGAGGGTGGCATGCACATGATGGCGGTCGGCTTGGCCGAGGCGGTCGAAAAGGCTGGCGTGACTATTCGCTACGAGGCCCCCGTCAACCAGATCGTCCGATTCGCGGACGGGTCGGTGCGTGGCGTGCAACTCGGCGAACCCGGCGCCGAGGGTGGCGAACTACTCGAAGCCGATGCAGTTGTGTGTAACCCCGATCTTCCGGTCGCGTATCGCGAGTTACTTGACGGCGTCGACGTTCCGAAGAAGGCGCAGAACGGCAAGTACAGCCCGTCATGTCTGCTCTGGATCGCTGGCGTCAAGGGCGAGCTTCCCGCCGACGCAGCACACCACAACATCCACTTTGGTGACGACTGGAACGGATCGTTCAAAGCACTCATCGAAGATGGTATTCGCATGCCCGACCCCTCGATCCTCGTCACCTTGCACTCGCTCGATGATCCAACGCTCGCTCCTCCCGGCCATAACAACCTGTACGTGCTCGAACCGACGCCAAACCTGAGCGGCAACATCGACTGGTCAAAAGAGCGCGACACGATCGTCGAATCACTGCAGACCAAGGTCGCGAGCCTCGGCTACCCGACCGACGTCGTGCTGGAAGAGGTCTACGACCCGCAGGATTGGGAACGCATGGGCATGGAACAGGGCACGCCCTTCGCACTGGCCCACACGTTCTTTCAGACTGGGCCATTTCGACCGAACAACGTCACCAAGAAAATCCCCGGCCTCGTCTTCGTTGGTAGCTCCACGCTGCCGGGCGTCGGCGTCCCCATGGTCCTCGTCTCCGGCAAGCTCGCAGCCGAGCGCGTCGACGAGTACGCCAAACGCAAATAGTTGCGGATGGGGTCAGACCCCTTTCGCAACTTCTACGCTCTTGTTCTGATGCGCAATCCGTTCCAGCGAACACCACCAGTTCCGACGACGCATCTGCTGCCGACCGGGCCCGTCACGCTCGACGAGAGCTATGAGTTGTGCCGCGACTTCAACAAGCGCCACGGCACGACCTACTACTGGTCGACGAAGGTGTTGCCGAAGATCAAACAGCACCACGTCCATGCGCTCTACGCGTTCGCTCGGTATGCCGATGACATCGTGGACGAGATTCCCTCGCAGGGAGGCCGCGACGTCCCGACCGAGGTCCGCGCCGCCGCCCTCAAAGACTTCGGTGACCGGTTCTTTGCCGACCTCGAAGTCGGTCGATCGGACGATCCCGTACTGAAAGCCGTCGTGCACACGGTCCGGGCCTTCGACATCGACACGACAGCGTTCCGACGCTTCCTCAGTTCCATGACGATGGACCTCACCATCGAGTCCTACGAAACGTGGGATGACCTGCTCGTCTACATGGACGGCTCGGCGGCGGTCATCGGCGAAATGATGCTCCCGATCCTCGAGCCCACCGACTACGAGACGGCGCTGCCGCATGCCCGCGACCTCGGCAATGCGTTCCAGCTCACGAACTTCCTGCGCGACATCGACGAGGACCTCGATCGCGGCCGCCAGTACGTGCCGCTCGAAGACAGCCGCCGGTTCGGCGTCGATCTCAAGGACCGCACAATGTCGCCCGAGTTCATTGCGCTGATGAAGTTTGAAATCAATCGCTGCCGTGAGCTGTACCGATCGTCCGACGTCGGCATTGCGATGCTGCCGGACCGATCCGCCAAGTGCGTGCAGGCTGCGAATACCCTGTACTCCCGGATTCTGGGCAAGATCGAAGCGAACGAGTACGACGTGTTTACGTCCCGAGCGAGCATCTCGACCGCCGAGAAGGCGGCCATGATCGCCAAGATGCTCCGGTGATGCAAGTGAGCCCTGTTTCCGCTGTTTCTGGCGTTTGTGTGAGCGATTCCAGCGTCGGTTGCCGCAATCGCTCACACAAAACTCTGGCGCGCTTTTTGTGTGAGCGATTCCTGCGTCCGTTGCCGCAATCGCTCACGCAAATCTCTGGCGCGCTTGTGGCGGGGTGCTTATTGGTTGGGTGCAGATGAAGCCGGTCGATCGGATCGGCGCGATTGCAGGGCTCGCAACAGTGGCCGGGATGATCGCCACGCCACTGCTGGCGCAGCGCGGCCTCGCTCGCAAGATCTTGTCGTCGGTGGTCGTGACCGGCATATTCGTCAACACCACGGCGAACGCCGCGCGGACCTGGGGTGGTCGACGCGCCGGTGCAGCAGCTGCGATCACTGCCGTCGCCACCACAGCTGTCGAGCGGATCGGCACACAGACCGGCTTGCCATTTGGGCAGTACGGCTACACCAACGCACTCCAACCGCAGGTGGCACACGTCCCGGCCATCGTGCCGCTGGCGTGGTTCGCGATGTCGTTGCCGTCGCGCGAGGCGGCACATGCCGCGCTCGGTGAACACTCGACACCCGGTCGACGGATTGCCCTCGGCAGTGCAGCGATGACTGCGTGGGACCTCTTCCTCGACCCGCAGATGGTCGGCGAGGGCTATTGGAGCTGGGTTCGGGCTGGCCGCTATCGGAGCATCCCTCTGAGCAACTTCGTGGGCTGGTTCATCACT
>NZ_JBDNIJ010000264.1:0-10951 GCF_041688325.1 Ilumatobacter sp. | reverse complement strand
CTGATGACCTGGCCGCCGGTGAGGACTGCCATGTCTTGCAGCATTGCCTTACGACGGTCGCCGAAGCCGGGAGCCTTGACGGCTGCCGCGTTGAACGTGCCACGGATCTTGTTGACCACGAGGGTGGCCAGCGCTTCGCCTTCGATGTCCTCGGCGATGATGACGAGCGGCTTGCCGGTCTGCATCACTGCTTCGAGGGTCGGCAGCATGGCCTGGACCGTGCTGATCTTGGCGCTGTTGAGCAGGACGTAAGCGTCTTCGAGGACGACTTCCTGGCGCTCGGTGTCGGTCACGAAGTACGGCGACAGGTAGCCCTTGTCGAACTGCATGCCTTCGGTGAAGTCGAGCTCGGTGCCGAACGTGTTCGACTCCTCGACCGTGACCACACCGTCTTTGCCGACCTTGTCGATGGCGTCGGCGATGACCTGGCCAACGCTGGCGTCAGCGGCGGAGATGGTGGCGACCGACGCGATGTCCTTCTTGTCGTCGACGTCCTTCGCCTGATCGGCGATCGACTGCACGGCGGCAATGACTGCGGCCTCGATGCCACGCTTGAGCGACATCGGGTTGGCGCCTGCTGCGACGTTGCGCATGCCGGCCGAGATCATCGCTTGCGCGAGCACGGTGGCCGTGGTGGTGCCGTCACCGGCAATGTCGTCAGTCTTGGTGGCGACTTCCTTCACGAGCTGCGCGCCCATGTTCTCGAACGGATCGTCGAGTTCGATTTCCTTGGCGATTGACACACCGTCGTTGGTGATGGTCGGTGCGCCGAACTTCTTGTCGAGTACGACGTTACGGCCCTTCGGTCCAAGGGTGACCTTGACGGCGTCAGCGAGCTTGTTGACGCCAGCTTCGAGTGCGCGGCGCGCCTCGTCGTCGAATTTCAGAATCTTTGCCATGTTGCTATTTCTCTTTCAGATCTTGTGGTGGTTACAGCGGTGGAGTTGCTCAGCCGACGATGGCGAGCACGTCACGGCTGTTGAGGACGAGTAGGTCTTCGCCACCCGAGGCGACCTCGGTGCCGCCGTACTTGCTGTACAGAACGGTGTCGCCGACGCTGATGCCGATTGCGATGAGTTCACCGGTGCTGTCAGAGCGCTTGCCTGGACCAACGGCAAGGACTTCGCCCTGCTGCGGCTTCTCTTTGGCGGTGTCGGGAATGACGAGACCGGAAGCGGTCTGAGTCTCGGGCTCTGCGGGTCGGACGACGATGCGGTCGTCCAGCGGCTTCAGGTTCATGTGTGTTGCCTCCATTGGCAGGTCACTGTTGTGTGTCTGATGTATCGGATTGGGTCGGGTACCAAATTGGCACTCTCCCCTACCGAGTGCCAATGATAAATGTCGCGCGAGCCAATGGCAACCGGCAGGGCCGACTGCTCACGAGAAGTTCTTCTGCTGTTCAGGCCGACGTGGCGTCGCGAAGCAGCCTGAGAGTCTCGGCGAGGGGGAGACCAATGACGTTGGTGACGCTGCCGTTGATCTTCTCGACAAAGGCGCCGGCCGCACCTTGGATGCCGTAGGCCCCGGCTTTGTCCATGGCCTCGCCGGTCTCCAGGTACCAGTCGATCGCGGCATCTTCGAGATCAGCGAACGTGACCTCGGTGGTGACGACGATCGTGCTGGAACGGCGGACTCCGGCGATGGGCACGGACACGGTGACGCCTGTGTGGACGAGATGGCTCCGCCCGGACAACATGCGCAACATCCGGAACGCATCGTCGGCGTCGAGCGGCTTCTCGAGGATCTCGCCGTTGACGTCGACGGTGGTGTCGGCGGCCAGCACGATCTCGACCGGACTGGCGAGGGGTGACGCCATGGACGCATCCGTCTTCTCGATGGAGAGCCGGCGCACGTAGTTGGCGGGAGCCTCGCCGGGCAGCGGGGTCTCGTCGATATCGGCGGGCCGGACTGCAAAACGCAAACCGGCGCCTGACAGCAACTCACGCCTCCGAGGTGAACCTGACGCCAGAACGAGGGGCGCCGCGAAACCGAGCACGGTCAGCCGCCCGAGAGGGCCATGACGTGGGCATCGTCAGGAACTGACACGTCACTGTCGAGCCCGGCGCGCGTCTCGTCGTCGAGCCACCCTGCTGGCAACGCGACCTTGATCGGGCCGTTCGTGTGGCCGCGCTTGATGCGCTCGCCACCCTCGACAATCTCTGCGGTCGGGTCGAGCAGCGCCATGATGTCATCGAGCTCGGCAAGCGACGCACAGAGCGCGAATCGGCGCCGCACCTCGGAACCGACCGGATAACCACTCATGTACCAGCCGGAGTGTTTGCGAAAGTCACGCATGGCGTGGTCTTCGCCCATGTGTTCAGCAAGTAGGCGACCGTGCAAGGCCATCACTTCGGTCACTTCACCGAGCGTTCGGCTCGGACGAACTTCACGGCCTGACAGCGCCTCGACGAGATCGCCGAACAGCCAAGGGCGTCCGAGGCAGCCGCGCCCGATCACAACACCATCGCAGCCGGTTGCTTCCATCATCTTCACTGCATCGGAGGCTTCCCAGATGTCGCCGTTGCCGAGCACCGGGATCGAGCCCACTGCATCCTTGAGCTCGCCGATTGCGTCCCACCGCGCCTCACCCGAGTAGTGCTGCTGAACCGTGCGAGCGTGCAGCGCTATCGCTGCGACGCCCTCTTCAGCACAAATCTGGCCGGTCCTCTTGTGCATCAGCCAGTCGTCGAAGAGGCCCATTCGAAACTTGGTGGTGACCGGGATGCCATACGGCTCGGCGCTCTTCACCGCAGCGCGAACGATTGCACGAAGCAGCTCGGGCTTGGCGGGGACCGCTGCGCCGCCACCCTGCCGCGTCACTTTGGCAGCCGGGCAACCGAAGTTGATGTCGATGTGATCGACTCGGTCAGCATCGCACAGGATGTGGACGGCCTTGCCCATGATTGCCGGGTCGGATCCGTACAACTGCTGGCTGCGGGGCAGCTCGTTCGGCCCGAAGCTGATCATCCGGTCGGTCTTGGCGTTCTTGTGCACCACCGGTGTCGCCATCGCCATCTCGTTGAGATAGACGAGGCCGGGGGCATACCGACGGCAGAGTTCGCGAAACGGCGCGTTGGTCACGCCGGCCATCGGGGCAAGCACCACCGGAGCCGACAGCTCGTGATCACCGATCTTGAACGTCATAGGCACGACGGTATCGGCTGCGTTTTGTCACACCCACGACCTGAAACCAAGCTGACCTTGTTGCGACAGCTTCACGGCAGGTTGGCGATGGCTTGTTCGAGAAGGTCCGCTTCGACGTCGATCGCAAGCCAGAGCGGCTGGTTCTGTTCGTTGATCTCGTCGGGCGACGTTGTGGCGATCACGAGATTTCCGGCAGCAGCCGCTTCGACAAGCACCTGGCCCTGCGCCGGCAGCACGAACGACACACCAAAGGTGCAGTCGACTGGCTTGGTGATCACCACGGCCAGCAAGAAGAGGTGGGTTGCCTCATCCGACACGTGCTCGGGGGCGAGCGGCATCGCGACCGCCTCGGTACGGATGTCACCGATGCCTTCGACTGCGTGGACCCGAGCGAGGTCGGTGATGGCGGGGTGGCCCTCCGCATCGATGACTGCTGTGGGCCATTGCTTGCCGTCGACGTCAAGCATCGCGCCGATATCGATCACCTGGAACACCGGAGCGTCAGGCTGTTCGGACGACTCAGACATTCAGGAAGGGCAAGCGAAGGTTCGGGGTGGCGCCGACATCAAGCGGAGTCGGGCCGTCAGAACGGAGCCGATGCCAGCCAGCGGCCGCAATCATGGCGGCGTTATCCGTGCACATGGACCGGCTCGGCAGGAAACCCTGGATGCCGTCCTTGACGCATCCGTCGAGTACTTCCTCACGCAGCAGCGAATTTGCAGCCACGCCGCCGCCGAGCACGATGCTTTTCGCTCCGACTTCCTTCGCGGCTGCTCGGGCCTTGGTCACGAGCACGTCGACGACCGCCGCCTGAAACGACGCAGCGACGTCGGCCGAGCTGACGTCGGGATGTTTGCGGACATAATTCATCACCGAGGTCTTCAATCCGGAGAACGAAAAGTTGTAGCTGCCATCGAGTAACGCCCGCGGGAACCTGATCGCATCGGGGTCGCCGAGCAGAGCCGCCTCGTCGATCGCCGGGCCACCCGGGTAGCCGAGGTCGAGAAACCGCGCAACCTTGTCGAAGGCTTCGCCCGCCGCATCGTCGATGGTTTGACCGAGGAGCCGATAGCGACCGTGGTCTTGCATCTCGACAAGCATCGTGTGACCACCCGAGACGAGCAGCACGACGAGCGGAAACTCAAGCGTTGGGTCTTCGAGCGACGCCGCGTACAGGTGTGCCTCCATGTGGTTCACACCAATAAACGGAACGTCGTAGACGAGGGCGAGTGACTTCGCAGCCGACACACCGACGAGCAGTGCCCCGACAAGGCCAGGGCCCACGGTGCACGCAATAGCATCGATCCGCGAGTCTTCGACACCGGCTTCGACGATTGAACGGGCGATCACCGGATTCAGGATCTCGAGGTGGGCGCGGGACGCTACTTCGGGGACAACGCCACCGAACTCGGCATGGATCTCGACCTGTGTTGAGACGACACTCGAGACGACGTCGTACCCGCCCATGACCAGCGCTGCGGCAGTTTCGTCGCAGCTCGTCTCGATGCCGAGGACAAGGGTCGAGTCGTTGAACTCGGGGTGGGCGATCGGCTCAGACATGGGCGGCCTCTCGGATCTGATCGAGCCGAGCGCGGTAGACATCGCTCTGCATTTCGTGACACCACATAACAATGGCGTCTTCGACGTTGTCATAGTACTTCTGGCGGACGCCCGCAGCGTCAAACCCGAACTCGCGGTACAACTCCTGTGCCCCCGAGCTCGTCGCTCTGACTTCGAGAGTCCAGCCAACGCAACCACGTTTGATCGCGGTCTCGGCGAGGTCCAGCATCAGTGCCCGAGCAACCCCTTGGCGCCGAGCGATCGGCACGACGGCAACGTTGGTGATGTGTGCCTCCTCGACAGCGAACCACAGGCCGGCGTAGCCGACAATTGCTCCGTCCCGACGAGCCACGACGTAGTGCCGGTCGCCCTTTCGGACCTGGGCGATTTCTGTGGCAAACACCTTCTGCGACCAGCCGACTGGGTAGGCGGCCGCTTCGATCTCCATAATCCCCTGGCGAATATCGCGCTGACGCATTGGCGCGATCGACAGACCTTTGCCATCAGCCGGCTCACGCTGGAGCAGCCGCTCGATCACGCTCATGTGCGCGCCGCCCGAGTCGCCCAGTTGATCTTCGCATCAGGTGCACGCAGGTAGACAGGCTCGATCTCACGTGGTTGCACCCACTCTTCGCGTAGCGCACGGGCGTGCGCCAACTGCACGAGTTGCCCGGCAGATGGGTGGGCATCGCCACCCATCTCGCAGTGGAAACCCTCGAGGATCTCGTCCCGGTATCGAACGGCTCCGTCTCCGACGACCAAGACGTCTTGGCTGCGCGCCATCAGGTCTGCAACGAGGTCTTCAATGGGGCCGACGGCCGGCTCCGCTACCTGTTGAATCCCACCCGGCACTTGTCGGTACATGGCGTAAAAGACTTCGCCCTTGCGCGCGTCGATGACCGGGACGACCACCCGGTCGGTATGACGGCAAGGGAACGCGAGCAGATCGAGCGACGAGATGCCGATCATGGGCACGGACAACGCCTGAGCAATCGCCTTCGCAGCGGACAACCCCACGCGCATGCCGGTAAACAGCCCCGGGCCGACGTCGACGGCGACCACGCTGATCTCGGCAAGCTCGATGCCAGCCTGCTTGCAGACGAAGTCGATTGCCGGCACCAGCGTCTCGGCATGCCTGCGTCCCTTGGTGACTTCGAACAGACCGATCACGCCCTCGTGGCCCCCAATGGAGACGCTGACCCTTTCGGTCGCAGTTTCAATACCGAGGATCAACATGCAAAGCGTTCCAGGCTCGTCTTCAATCGGTCCCAGCGGCTCGCCCACGATGCCCCGGTGCCAGCAATCTCGATGAACCGGGCCCGGTCGAGCGCCAACTCGTCGGCCTCGTCGTCGGGGTCCTGGTCGAGCATCACCGTGAGGTGGTCGCCGAACGTTCCTTCAACGACGTCTCCCCACTCGACGAGGACGACGCCGCCGAATTCGGCGAGTTCGCCCAGGGCGAGGTCGGCCAGTTCGGCGGTCCGATCGAGCCGGTAGACGTCAGCGTGGTGCATCGTGCGAATGCCCCGCACTGTGTGTGGCAGGTCGTAGCTGTGGACGAGTGCGAAGGTTGGCGATGTGATCGGTTCGTCGATGTCAAACGCTGTTCCGAAGCCCTGTGCGAAGGCGGTCTTACCCGCCCCCATTTCACCGGCAAGCACGACGATATCGCCGACGCGAACCAGCCTGGCGATCGCCCCAGCGATGGCGTGGGTGTCACTGATCGAGGCCGCTCGGAGGTGCAACATCAGCCTTCGATGCTACGGCGCGAGAAGCGCGGCACGCGCCCCGAAATACCACACACAATCTCGTAGCCGATGGTGTCGAGCTGGTCGGCCCAGTCTTCGGCACGAATCGTCTGAAGACCGTCGGGCCCATCTTGGGAACCCAGCAGGACGACGTCGTCACCGATCCGGACCTCGTCGTCACCACAGTTGACCATGAGCTGGTCCATCGTGACTCGTCCAACGATCGCACGGCGTCGCCCACCGATGAGGACTTCGCCGCCATTGGTCGACAATCGACGCGGGACGCCGTCGGCGTAACCAATCGGCACCGTCGCCACGTTGCTATCACGCTCGAACTTGTAGATGCGGCCGTAGGAGATCCGGCTTCCAGCGCGCGCCATCTTCACGTACGAAACGCGGGCGCGTAGCGAGAGCGCCGGGCGGAGTTCGACCGACAAGTCGTCGACCCCATGGCCGGGCGAAATCCCGTACATCGCGATGCCGACGCGAACCATCGAGCGACGCGTGGCCGGGTGCGCGAGCGCTCCGGCCGAGTTGGCGAGGTGCACCAGCGGAACCGCGCCGACGAGTTCGACGATGCTTGCCAGCGCCCCGTCGAACCGCTTGACCTGACGCTCCGTGAACTCATCTTCAGGATCGTCGGCAACCGCGAGATGGCTGTACACGCCAGCGAGTCGAATTGCCGGAGCTCGTTCGGCAATTGATGCAGCAAGCGCGCTCGCGGCATGCGGGTGGGCTCCGACCCGCTGCATGCCGGTGTCGATTTTCATATGAACCGGCAAACCCGTCGGGCCTGCAGCAACGAGTGCGTCGAGAAACGGTCGCGTGTAGACGGTCGGAGTCAGGCGATGCTCGACGATTTCGCTCGCACTCTCCGGTGGCTGCTCACTGAGGATCAGAATCGGTCCATCGATGCCGGCACGGCGGAGCGTGATCCCCTCACTGACCAGGGCAACGCACAGGCCTGCGGCGCCCGCAGACAGAGCGGCTCGGGCGACGTCGACAGCGCCATGGCCGTACCCGTCGGCCTTGACGACCGCCCACACGGCGGACGGCGCAACAACCGTACGGAGGTGCGCGATGTTGTGCTGGATCGCGTCGAGATCGATCTCGGCCCAGGCCCACCGTTTTTCATTCCGCATTTCATTCATGGCTGCACTTACCGTAGGCCAGTCAGCACCCCGGGAAGCATCTCGACGAGATCTCCGGCCAAGAGTCCCGCCGGCGGGCACCGGCGCGCTGCGTCGGCGTGAACCCACGCCGCAGCAGCTGCCGCGTGCAGCCCCGACAGGCCTGCTGCAAGTCCGACGGCAACAAGCCCGGTCAGTACATCGCCGGTCCCCGCCGTGGCAAGGCGTTCGTCGCCGTGGTCGACCAAGAGCACCTCACCATCGGCGGCGGCAACGACCGTGGTCGGCCCCTTCAGCAGAACCGTGCATCCTGTGTCGGCAGCAAGCGAGCGGGCCGCTGCCACTCGATCGCTTCCGGGCAGCGCTCCGGTCAACGTTCGGAACTCACCGTCGTGCGGAGTCAACACGGTCGACGCAGTTCGACGACTGAGTAGAGCGCTCAGCGACCGATCATCGCTCGTCAAAGCGAAGAGCGCATCACCGTCGATCACTGTGGGAACCGGAGCAGCACCGATGGTCTCAAGTACCGCTGCCATCGTCTGCTTGCCACGACCAAGACCCGGGCCGATCGCAAGGGCGCCGAATCGATCGATATCGACGAGCACCTCAGCGGCCCATCCGGTCGTCGACACCTCAAGCTGAACGATCTCAGATCGAGTCTCAATCGACTGCCCGGGGACCGACAGCTTGACCAAGCCCGCTCCTCCACGAGCAGCAGCCTCGGCGCACAACCGTGCTGCTCCGATCATTCCTTCGCTGCCACCGATCACACGAACAGCGCCACGCCACTTGTGGGCATCGGTCGCACGCCGGGGCCACCACGCCACGACGTCAGCGGCACCCAGAAGATGTTGGTCGACCACGGGGAGTTCGAGCCCGATGTCAGCAACCTCGATGCGCCCCGCCAGCAACGCGCCGTCACCGAAGAGCAGACCTGGCTTCATTGCCTGGAACGTGATGGTGCAATCAGCTCGAAGCACGCTGCCCGAGGCCACGCCGGTCAGGGCATCGACGCCGCTCGGCAGGTCGACCGCGAGCACCGGCGTTGCCCCGACATGAGGCGCAGGCCACTCGCCGCGAAAGCCAGTTCCGTAGGCCGCGTCAATGACGAGGCCAGCCGAGGGCAACGTGTCCGGCAGCGCGGCGGCGTCAAATACTTTTACCTGTACGCCCCGGCGCCGAAGCACTTCGGCGGCCACGCGTCCGTCTGCACCGTTGTTGCCTGTACCGGCAATCACCACGACCACACGGCCGTAGCTCCCACCCAACATGTCCAGCGCGATTCTGGCGACAGCTCTACCTGCTCGATCAATCAGTTCGTCGATGGGTTCAGTTGCCGCGGCGTCGACTGCCGCCATTTGGCTGGGCGTCAGCACCGGGAGCATTGCTGCAACCTATGCGGTGAGTGATTCGCGCAGCTCGCGCTTCAAGAACTTGCCGTTGGCGTTGCGCGGCAGCGGCTCACCGAGGAACCACATGCGCTCGGGGATCTTGAACTTGGCAAGCGTTGGCGCGAGGAACTCGCGGAGGCCGGCCTCGTCGAGTGACGCACCAGGCGCAAGGACGATGGCGACACCGACGATCTCGCCGAGGCGATCGTCGGGCACACCGAACACGGCAGCTTCGGCAATAGCTTCGTGCTGGTAGATCGCCGTTTCCACTTCGGAGCAGTAGATGTTCTCGCCACCGCGGAGCACCATGTCTTTGGCGCGATCGACGATGAATACATAGCCGTCCTCGTCGATCGTGGCGATGTCACCAGTGCGGAACCAGCCGTCTTGAATCGCTTCAGCAGTGGATTCTTCGCGGTTCAAGTACCCCTTGATCACGACAGCGCCTCGCACGCAGAGTTCACCGACGCCGCTATTCGGAACGTCGTTACCAGCCTCGTCGATCAGCTTGCCGTCAAGTGTCGGAACGATACGGCCGCACGAAGCCGGCTTGGCGACGTAGAGCGCACCAGAGTTCGCGGTGACGATGCCATGTGTCTCAGTGAGGCCGTAGCCCGTGCTCGGAGACGTGCCCGGTTGCGACTTATCGATCTTCTCGACCAGGTCGGGTTGCAACGGTGCGCCACCGCCGCCGAGCCCGGCGAGGGTGGAGGTGTCGCGAGTTTGCCAGTCGGGGTGCATCAGCATCTCGCGGGTCATCGTCGGCACGCCCGAGAAGTTGGTGACGCCCTCGCGCTCGATCAGTTCGAGCGCCCGGGCCGCATCCCACTTGTAGGTGAGGACGATTTTCGAGCCCGAGATCGTTGCCGGGTGCAACAGGCAGTTGTTCGCCGTGACGTGGAACAGCGGCGTCGGCGCCATGAACACGTTTTGCTTGTCGGGGTCCGCAGCCGCAGGGGGTTCGCTGCCAGCAGCAACCGCAGCCTTCGCGCCAGCAAGCCCGGCAACACCGGTCATGAAGGCAAGATTGAGCAGATTGTGGACCGAGCCGCGGTGGGTCAACTGTGCGCCCTTGGGAGCGCCCGTCGTGCCGGAGGTATAGAAGATGCAGGCATCGTCGTCGGGGTCGATATCGGCCTCCGGCAGGGTCGCTGGCGCGGCCGACGGGTCAACGACGTCTTCCCACCGCGTTGCGCCCTCAGGCAGTTCGACCTTGCCGTCAGCTGGTGTCCGCACGGCGATCACGTGCAGCGGATTTGTTTCGCGGAGCTCGTCGAGCACCGGTGCGACTCGCTCGATCCGCTCGCTGTCGGCAATCAACACCTTGGGACTCGAATCGGCCAGGCCGTACTTCATCTCGTCTGAAGTCCACCAGGCATTCATGCCGACGCACGCTGCGCCGAGGGAAATGATCGCCCAGTAGCTGAAGACCCACTCCGGATAGTTGCGCATCGCCACGGCAACGCGGTCGCCGCTCCCAACACCGTGTTCTTCGCGTAGGTGGTGAGCCAGCGACTTGATGATCGCGTCAGCCTCGGCATAGGTGAATCGCTCGTCTTCGAAGACGACGTAGTCACGGTCGGCGTAGCCGCCTGCGAGCTCCCACACGAACCGCATCGACGGTGGCGCTGACTCAAAAACCCGCATCGGGATCCCCCGGACCTCGATCTCTTTCATCGCAAACTGCGCACCCGGCGCTGTCAGTTCTTCCCACGCTTCTTGAAACTCCATCAGCATCCGCTGATCATCGCAGCCACCCGGACGCCGCCACGAATCCGCGTGAGCGATTCCAGCGAACGACCCCGTATTCGCTCACGCCAAATGGAAGGCAGCGGCCCCGTCCCCCGAGCGTGAGCGAGTCAGGCCGCAGGCCTGAGACTTGTGTGCACCGACGAAGGAGGTGAGCGGCGCAGCCGTAGAGGAGCGACGAAGGAGCTACTCACACACAACGTAAGCAGCGGCGACCAGATCACTGTGG
>NZ_JBDNIJ010000263.1:0-43895 GCF_041688325.1 Ilumatobacter sp. | reverse complement strand
CCGACTGATCGGTCGAAATAACACCCTGGGGGTCCATCCGTGGAAGTTTCCGTCACCATCAATGGCACCGTGCAGACGCACGATGTCGAGCCGCGCACACTGCTCGTCCAGTACATCCGCGATAACGCCGGCCTGACGGGCACCAACATCGGCTGCGACACGTCGTCGTGCGGTGCGTGCTCGATCCACCTCAACGGCGAAGCCGTCAAGAGCTGCACGGTGCTCGCTGTCCAGGCTGACGGCCAGGAAGTCCGCACCATCGAAGGCATGGCGGACGCCGATGGCACGTTGCACCCGATGCAGCAGGCGTTCATGGAGAACCATGGCCTGCAGTGCGGCTACTGCACGCCCGGCATGGTAATGGCGGCAACCAGCCTGCTCGCCGAGAACGCCAACCCATCTGAACACGATGTCCGGATCGGCCTCGAGGGCAACTTGTGCCGATGCACTGGCTACCACAACATCGTCAAGTCGGTTCTCGCCGCAGCGAGCGCCTGACCGGCCGCACACACCGCAACACCTCCGCCTGGGGGCGGAATTGAACTGGATGGGGGTCCAGCAATGACAGATCTGCACGAACTCACGACCGACAACATGGAGGCCAGCGACGAATCCATCGCCGCTGGCAACGGGGTGCTTGGTCAACGCATGCTGCGCAAGGAAGATCCTGCGCTGCTCACCGGTGAAGCGATCTTCACCAACGACATGAAGGTGCCGGGGGCCCTCTACATGGCCGTGCTGCGCAGCCCGCATGCGCATGCGCGTATCGTTTCAATCGACACGTCAGCTGCTGCTGCGCTTGACGGCGTGCACAGCGTCTACAGCGGTGCCGATCTGGCCGACTCCTGGGCGGCGCCAATGCCCTGCGCGTGGCCGGTCACCGATGACATGAAGAACCCGGCGCACTATCCGCTGGCTGTCAGCAAGGTCGCCTACGTCGGCGACGGCGTCTGTGCCGTCCTCGCTGTAAACGATTCAATCGCACACGACGCGCTCGACCTCATCAACGTCGAGTACGACGTCCTCCCTGCCGTCATCGACCTCGAAAAATCGCTCAGCGACGTCATCGTCATCCACGAAGAACTCGGGACCAACAGGTCATACACCTGGCCCCTCGTTATCGAAGACAACGAGGGTGACTGCCAGAAGGCCATGGACGAATCTGCGTACGTGGTGAAAGAGCGCTACATCCAGCAGCGCCTCATTCCCATGGCGATGGAGCCCCGTGCAGTGGTTGCCCTGCCGCAGCCCTTCGGCGGCGACATGACGTTGTACTCCTCCACGCAGGTTCCGCACATTTTGAAGGTGATGACCGCACTCACGCTCGGCATCCCCGAGCACCAACTGCGTGTCGTGTGCCCCGCAGTCGGCGGCGGTTTTGGTTCGAAGCTGAACGTCTACGCCGAAGAACTGCTCTGCGTGCAACTCGCACAGACGCTGAAGGTTCCGGTGCGTTGGAACGAAGAACGCTCCGAGAACGCTCAAGCCACTGTTCATGGCCGCGGGCAGATCCAAGACATCGAGCTGGCTGCTGACGAGAACGGCAAGATCACCGGCCTGCGTGTCCGCCTCATCGGCGACATGGGCGCCTACCTGCAACTGGTCACGCCTGGCGTACCGCTGCTCGGTGCGTTCCTCTACGGCGGGGTCTACCAGATCCCCAAAGCGTTCGACTTCTCCTGCACGTCGGTATTTACCACGATGACGCCAACCGATGCCTACCGCGGCGCCGGCCGTCCCGAAGCCACCTACGCGATCGAACATGCGATGGATGCACTCGCACGCAAGATGAACATCGACCCACTTGTTCTGCGTCGGCGCAACTTCATCCCAAAAGAAGCGTTTCCGTATGAGGCCTACACCGGCCTGGTGTACGACTCGGGCGACCACGACAAGGCCGCGACCATCGCCGAGAACATCCTCGACTACGACGCCATGCGTGCCAAGCAAGCAGCCCAAAACGTCGAAGGCTCAACCAAGCGCCTCGGCATCGGCGTGTCGACCTACTTCGAGATGTGCGGCCTTGCGCCGTCCCGAGTTCTCGCCTCGCTGAACTACTCGGCCGGAGGCTGGGAATCGGCAACCGTTCGGGTGTTGCCTACGTCAAAAATCCAGGTCGTCACCGGCACCTCGCCGCACGGTCAGGGTCACGAAACGGCTTGGTCGATGATCGCTGCCGACAAGTTCGGGGTCGACCCATCCGATGTCGACGTGCTCCACTCCGACACTGCAATCGCGCCGATGGGTCTCGACACATACGGCTCCCGTTCGCTCCCCGTCGGTGGTGTTGCTGTCGGCCTGGCCTGCGACAAGGTCATCGACAAAGCCCGCAAGATCGCCGCGCACCAAATGGAAGCGAACGAGGACGACCTCGAATTCGCCGGAGGCATGTTCACCGTCAAGGGGTCGCCCGACAAGACGATGGCACTCGCAGCCGTCGCCTTCGAGGCCTTCACGGCGCACAACCTTCCTGACGGTCTCGAGCCGAACCTCGAAATGCAGGTCACCTACGACCCGCCAAACTTTTCGTGGCCATTCGGAACACATATGTGCGCCGTCGAAATCGACACCGAGACCGGCAACATCGAAGTACTCCAATACGTCGCAGTCGACGATTGCGGCAACAAGGTCAACCCGCTGATCGTTGACGGCCAGGTACACGGTGGTGTGATCCAGGGCCTTGCTCAGGCGCTCTTCGAAGAGGCCCGCTACGACGAAGACGGCAACCTCCTCTCGTCGACGCTGGCCGAGTATCTCGTTCCCGCCGCCAGCGATGTTCCGCCCATCACGGTCGGAGAAAGCGTGACTCCGTCGCCGACCAATTCGCTTGGCGTCAAGGGTGTCGGCGAAGCTGGGACAATCGGTGCAGCTCCATGCATCATGAACGCCGTCGTCGATGCCCTCTCAGGCCTCGGCATCCAAGACATTCAGATGCCAGCGAGCCCGCTGAATGTCTGGAATGCAATTCAACAAGCTCAAGCAACCAATCAGGAGAACAACGCGTGATTCCCGCACAATTCGACTACGTCCGTGCCGAGTCCGCCGAGGAGGCAATCAGCCTCATCGGTCAACACGGTGACGAGGCAAAGTTCATCGCTGGTGGTCACAGCTTGTTGCCGCTGATGAAGCTCCGCCTCGCTCAGCCCACTGTGCTGGTCGACATCGGCCGCCTCAGTGACCTGTCCTACATTCGTGAAGATGGAGACATGATCGCCATCGGCGCCATGACCCGCCACATGGACGTGGAGAACAGCCCCGTCCTCAAAGAGCACGCACCGCTGCTCGCTCACGCGGCCAGCCACGTCGGCGACCCGCAGGTGCGTCACCGAGGCACCATCGGCGGCTCGATCGCGCACAGCGACTCTGCGTCCGATCTTCCGGCGACCACACTCGCCATGGGCGCCACCTACGTTGCGCAAGGCCCGAACGGCACCCGCGAAATAGCTGCTGGCGACTTCTTCCAGGGCTTCCTCACGACGGCCCTCGCCCCCGACGAACTCCTGACCGAGATCCGCGTCCCGAAAATGGGCGGAGCCGGCTGGAGCTTCCAGAAATTCAACCGTCGTGCCCAAGACTGGGCAATCGTCGGTGTGGCTGCATGGCGCAACGGCACCGAGTCAGGTGTCGGCCTCGTCAACATGGGTTCGGTCCCGATCCTTGCCACCGGTGTCAGCTCGGCAATCGCCAGCGGCGCATCGATCGAAGATGCCGCAGCTGAAGCCGCAACGGGCACCGACCCGACGGCTGACCTCAACGCCAGTATCGAGTACCGCCAGCATCTCGCGCGCATTCTCACCAAACGCGCCCTCACCGAAGCCTCCTCCTGACGGTCCAGTTCGCCCAATTGCGGCGTCACCTCTCACCTCTCGTTGCCTGACTGCCCAGACAGTTTTTTGTTCGGTGTGGGGCAGCGCGGGAACGACGCGGTGAACGGGGAGTAGCGTTCGGCCGCAATGTTGCTGGCGATTTCGACATCGGGCCTTTGGAGGGTCCTGTGGTGGTCGCTGATCGGCGCGGGCATCGTGGCCGGGTACTCCGGATTCCTCCGTGCGGTCGGCTTCGACTGGGTCAAAATCCGCTGGTCGGCGCTCGCGGCATACGGCGTGGGCTACGTCTGGTGGTTCTTTGCCAAGGGCGTGATTATCGATCGCGTGTCGGTTCTCTGGTCCTTCGCGATCTTCCTCAGCCTTGCCAGCCTTGGCCGCCCGCTTCGCGAGTGGGCCAAAATGGCGGGCGACCTCGGCATCTTTGTGGTGATGTGGCTGGCATACGACGAGAGCAGGGGCCTCGCCGATGGGCTTGGTATGCCCATCCAGGTCGAGTCGGTCCGCAACATCGACCGATTCCTGTTCTTCGGTACCGACCCAGTTGTCTGGCTCCAGGAACGCTTCTATCGCGGCCCTGACAACGTCCAGTGGTACGACGTCATCGGCTCGTGCGTCTATTACTCGCACTTCATCGTGCCACCCGTCGTCATCGCTGTGCTGTGGCTTCGCAATCGCAACCAGTGGGTCCGCTACATGCGGCGCTTCGGCACCCTGCTCTTCGTTGCATGCGTGATGTTTGTGATCCTGCCGACGGCTCCCCCGTGGATGGCCGCCGGGGGCACAAATCGCGTCGGCCTCGACCTCACTGCGCTCCCACCGCTGCGCCGGCCAACCGGCAACGGGTGGCGCCACATTGGGCTCGACGGCTTCGTCGAAGCGTGGGATACCGGTCGCGATTGGGCCAACCAAGTCGCTGCGATGCCATCGCTGCACTCAGCTTTCGCATTGTTCGTCGTCGTGTTCTTCTGGCCCCAGATCAGCAACCGGTACGTCCGAGCCGCGATGTTGCTCTATCCGCTCACCATGGCCGTGGCGCTCGCCTACTTCGCCGAGCACTACTTCATCGATGCCATCGGTGGCTGGCTCGTGGTCGGGGGCTCGTTCCTACTCTGGAACCGCATTGAAGCTCACCTCAGTGAAGCGTCTCGTGCACCGACTACAGACCGAGCATCAGACGATGCTGAGATCGATATCGCCGAGACTGCCGTTCGCTGACTAGAGCAAGCCGGCGTAGGCGCCGCCGTCGATCTGCAGTTGTACCCCGTTCGTGAACAGCGCCTGTTCGCTGCACAGGAACGCGACGTGTGCGCCAAAGTGGTCGGCATCACCCATCCGTATCTGATCCATCTGGTCAGGCGTGTAGAGCGCATCGAGGCGGGGTGTCCGATGCACGCCCGGCTGCACCGTGTTGACCGTGACCCCATCTTCAGCAACTTCGGACGCCAGCGTCTTCAGAAACGCTGTGGCTCCTGCCCGTGCCGTGTTCGACAGGATCAGCTGCGGCATCGGCTGACGCACTGACAGCGATGTGATCGCAACGACGCGACCCCACCGCTGTTGCTGCATTGCCGGGACTGCGGCCTTGCACATGGCGACAATCGACAGCAGGTTGAGGTCGAGTGCCGCCTGATACGCATCGACGGGTGTCGACTCGAAGTTACCGGGAGGCGGACCACCCGCATTGGGAACCAGAATGTCGAGGCCGCCGAGCGCCGCCCGTGCGGCGTCAACGAACCCGGCAGCGCCGTCAACGGTCGACACATCAGCGACAATCGGAATACAGCCATGGCCGACCGCAACCGCTGCGGCCTCCAACTTTTCCTCGTCTCGACCACAGATCGCCACGTGGACACCTTCTGCCGCCAACGCTTTCGCACTGCCGAGGCCAAGCCCCGAAGATCCTGCAGCAACGGCCGCCCGACGTCCAGAAATTCCAAGATCCATACGTTGACCGTAGCCAGTTGCAGGCGAACGTTTCGGACGCACCCATTGGCGAGCCCGCTCCACGCCATCGATAGGATCATTTCGCTCTCGGGCAGCGCATGGTTTTTTCTTCGATCACCTTCCTGTTTTTCTTCTTGCCCATCGCATTTGCCGTGGCTGTCGTTCTGCCCGTCCGGTTGCGCAATTTCTGGCTGCTCGGATGCTCGTGGTTCTTCTACATGTGGGGCAGCGGCGCACTGGTGCTCCTCCTGGTCATCTCCACAGCCGTCGACTACTGCTTCGGTCTCCTCGTTGCTCGTGGTCGAGCCCAGCACAGCAGGAGCACTGTCCGATTCGCTGTTGCCGCTTCCGTCGTACTCAACCTGTCGCTACTGGGCTACTTCAAGTACGCCAACTTTCTGGTCGAACAGCTGAATTCACTCGGCTTCGGGGCGATTGCTCACACCTCCGTGACGCTGCCAATCGGCATCTCGTTTTTCACGTTCCAGTCGATGTCGTACACCATCGACGTGGCTCGCGGCCGTGCCGACCATCTCCGCAACCCGATTGACTTTGCGCTCTACGTGTCGCTGTTTCCCCAGTTGGTCGCTGGGCCGATCGTCCGGTTCCACGAACTGTCTGAGCAGCTCACCCACCGCAAGATCACCGCCGAGGGCGTCTCCGATGGCATGGTGCGGTTCACACACGGTCTGGCGAAAAAGGTGATCGTCGCCGACGCGATCGCGCCGATCGCCGATGCCGCGTTCGGTAACGCCGGGTCACTGTCGACACCTGCCGCCTGCCGCCTGGATCGGTGTACTCGCCTACTCAATGCAGATCTACTTCGACTTCAGCGGATACTCGGACATGGCAATCGGGCTTGGCCAGATGCTGGGCTTCACATTTCCGGAAAATTTCCGCCGGCCCTACTCCGCCGTGTCGATCACCGACTTCTGGCGCCGCTGGCACATCACCCTCAGCAACTGGTTCCGCGACTACCTGTACGTCCCGCTCGGCGGTAACCGTGGCGGAGCGATCCGGACCTACGTCAACCTGTCGATCGTGTTTCTCCTCACGGGGCTGTGGCACGGGGCGAACTGGACATTCGTCGTCTGGGGTCTGTTCCACGGGTCGCTTCTCATCATTGAACGCGCGACAGGCCAGCGGTCCACGTCACAAGACGTTGGCCTCGTGGCTGTCCGCCGAGCTGGAGTCTTCGTTACGGTCGTGATCGGTTGGGTGTTCTTCCGGGCCGCCGACCTGAGTGAGGCAGGGAGTTTTCTCGCGGACATGTTCGCCGGCGGCCTCGGCGCGACATCCGGCCGATTCTTCGACGCGTCGATCACCACCCGCTCGCAGATCGTGTTGTTCGCTGCGCTCGCTTCGATCGTATTGCCAGCCCGCTTTTGCACCGGCCCCGAATTGGTCGCCGCGACGTCTGTTCGTGGCCAGATGCTTCGTCTGACCTACCTCGCGACCATCTTGCCCGTCTCCGTCGTACTGGTTGCCACCAGCACGTTCAGCCCGTTCCTCTACTTTCAATTCTGATGGCTCTCCACCGCATCCTCCGGTTTGGCCAAATTGCCATCGTTGCCACCTGCCTCACAGCCCCTGCTGCGATGTACGCGGCAGGCGACCGCAGCCCGTCGATCGACAATCGACCACTGGCTGCGCGGCCAGACATCAGCGCCAGTAACCTGCTCGACACAACGGTCGCCAATCAGTTCGATCAGTACCTCGACGACAGCTTTCCGCTGCGCGACGAGGCGGTCAAGCTCAACTCCTTCGTCGCTCGATGGCTCGGTGACTCCACCACCGACGAAGTACGGATTGGTCGAGACGGCTGGCTGTTCCTCCGATCCTCGACCAGCCAGCTGTGCCTTGACCCTCCCGTTGACCAGGACCTCGCCGCGGCCATCGACCGGGTCCACAACGTGTTCGTCCACGTCGACAAACAACTCGTCCTCGCAATCGCTCCTGATAAGGCGAGCATCTTCTCGGATCTTTATGGCAGCGACCGCGAACTCGACTGCATGCTCGCTGCCGCCGATCGACTCCGCACGCTCGACACCTCCGTGCCGTTGGTTACAGCGTGGGAGGAAACGCGAGCAGCCGCCGCGCTCAACGAGGCTGCCTATCGCAGGCTCGACACGCATTGGACCAGCGTCGGCGCCGCGGCGACGGCACGGGCCATCGTAGATGACATCGCTCCGGGGCTCTGGCAGCCCGAACACATCGTCGAGATCAGCCAGATCGATGCCGCAGGCGACCTCTCGCTCCTCCTCGGGCGACAAGAGTCCGAGCCGGAGATCATTTCGGCAGCAGATCCTGCTCCGGGGACCACCACCACCACGCCGCTCATGGTGGTCGACCGCAACGGTGACACGGTCGAGAAGCGCTTCAGCCGCTCATCCAGATCAACGTGGTCCGAGGCGATCGGCGGCACCTCGCTGTTGCTCGGCGACTCGTTTGGTTTCCGCCTGAACCTGCTCGTCGCGCCGTACTTCACCGAGATCGACGTTGTCGATGGCGTCAGTCCGCACGTGCTCGACGTCCGCCCGCTGGTCAGTGCGGCCGACTTGATCATCCGTGAGCAAGTGCAGCGAGACTTCGCTTTCGATGTCCTGAACCGGGATCTCGCTGCCCAATTCGTCATTGCGTTTGCTGACAAGCTCGAACGGTTCGGTGTGGAAATCGTCTGCACCGGCGGACCATGCCGGGCCGTCCCTGAGGCAGGCGCCGAGGTTGGCGATCGTTATGTGATTGCCACGCTCGCTGATGGTGTGCAGGCCGCAAACATCCTGATCAACGGCAGCGTCCGCGTCCTCGATCTCGACGAGCCGGCCGGCGGATGGTTCATTCCGGCCGACCGCGAGATGATCATCGAGGGTGATCCAGCACTCTTCACCTGGTCCGGCACCGCTGTTCCACTCGGCTGAATTCGCCCAGCTCAGCCGACTTCAGCCGAGTTCAGTCGGCGCGGAGGTCAGCGAACTGGGCACGCAGTTCGCGCTTGAGGATCTTGCCACTCGGGTTGCGGGGCAGTTCGGTCACGAACTCGACGACCTTGACCGACTTGAACGGCGCAAGCTTGCCCTTACAGAACTCGATCACTTCTTCGGCAGTGAGTGAGTCGTCCTTCGGCACGATCGCAGCGAGCGGCGACTCACCCCACTTCTCCGAGGGGATCCCGATGACACCGACGTCGGCAATCTTGTCGTGTGCCAGCAACACGCTCTCGATTTCGGCGGGATAGACGTTTTCGCCACCAGAAATCAGCATGTCCTTCACGCGGTCGACGATCGTCACGAAGCCGTCCACATCGATGGTCGCCACGTCGCCCGTGTGCAACCAGCCATCGATGACAGCCTCAGCGGTGGCCTCCGGGCGGTTCCAGTATCCGACCATGATGTTCGGGCCCTTTACCAACACTTCGCCCGACTCGCCAGGAGCGCAGTCAGCACCGTCTTCGTTGACGACCTTGACTTCGGTGAAGTAGAACGCCTTACCGGTCGAGCCAGCGCGGGCGATTGCATCGGCTGAGCTGATGAGGCAGGCGGGCCCGCCGGTCTCGGTGAGTCCGTAGACCTGGTGAATTTCGATGCCGAGTGCGTCGTACTGCTCGATCAGGGTCTTGGCGACCGGTGCAGCTCCACTCATTACCCAGCGCAGCGTGCTGGCGTCGTGTTCGTCCGGGTTCCGCACAGCGAGCATGTACTGCAGCATCACCGGCACCATCAGGGTTGTGGTGATCTTCTCGTCGCGAATCAACTCCCACGACTGCAGTGGGTCAAACGCCTTCAGGATCGTGACCGAAGAGCCGCCATAGATGCAACAGAGCACCGGGTTGAGGGCACCGACGTGGAACATCGGCAACGAGATCAGGTACTTGTCACCCGCCTGGAAATCGGCGGTTGCAACAGCGGTGAGGATCGACCACAGCACCGTGTCGTGCGAATGCATCACGCCTTTCGGCAGTCCGGTGGTGCCACTCGTATACATGATGAAGACCAGGTCGTCGCCGGCGCCGACCGGGGCTGGTTCGTCGGCCGAGGCCGAACCCATCCACTCGTCGTAGTCGGCCACGCCTTCGGTTGCTTGGCCTCCGACCTGAATCCAGGTCGTGATCGCCGTCTTGTCACCGCGGCTGCGCAGCTCGGCTGCGATCTCGGCGAAATCGGAGCCGTAGATCAGCACCGTGACGCCGGCGTCGTGCAGGATGAACTCAAGTTCGTCGGCGACGAGGCGCCAGTTGAGCGGCACGTTGACAGCGCCGACCTTGCCAGCAGCAAAGAACGACTCGACAAACTCGACGCCGTTCATCAGCAGCAGACCGACGCGATCACCGAGCGACACGCCTGAATCCGTGAGCGCATTTGCGACCTGGTTCGACCGGCTGTTCAGTTCCCTGAACGAGAAGCGGCGATCGCTCGACGGTTCGAAGATCGCTTCGACGTCCGGGTCGCGGTATGCCCGCTTGGTCAACAACTGCCCGACGTTCTGACTCGCACCTGTGCTCATGGCGTGATTCTCGCGCAGCGGTCCACCGCGCGAAGAACACGAACCAGTTTCGGCTGATCTCCATTCTCGCTGGTCAGTCGGCGCGCGTCAGAACGACGACCGATCGAGGCCCCACTCGGAGTGAACCACCGACAACCTGATCTGACCCAACGAACCCCTGCTCATCCGTCGTGTCCAGAGCAATCTCCCACGGGCCGGAAACCTGCACCGCAAAGTCGAGCGGCTCCCACCACATATTCGCCATCACGTAGAGGTCGCCGATATGCCAAGCAACCGACCGCGAATGTCTGGCGAGGTCTGGGTCTCCGGCGACGCCGAACCATTCGACGTCGCTCCCCCACGGCTCTGACTGCGTCAGCGCCCGATGCTGCACCCGGAACGCGATCAGGCGTTGAACAAACTGCTCGTGATCGACAAACGCCTCTCTGCGTTCCCAGTCGATCCACGATGTCTCGTTGTCCTGGTTGTAGGGGTTGTTGTTTCCGTGCTGCGTTCGACCGAACTCGTCGCCCGCAACGATCATTGGGGTGCCGTGGCTGAGCATCAGCAAGCACATGGCGTTGCGCATCTGGCGGCGGCGCAGCACGAGGACGTCGTGCGGAGCCTCGGCCTCACCTTCCCAGCCGCAGTTCCATGACCTGTTGTCGTCGGTGCCATCGCTGCCATTCCAGCCGTTGGCGCCGTTGTGCTTCTGGTTGTAGGCGAACAGGTCATGCAGCGTGAACCCATCGTGGGCCGTGAGCATGTTGATCGATGACGCAGGCGCATCGAACATGACGGGGCTGCCCTGCACCCGTTGCATCACCTTGCCGACGAGTCCGCCTTCGCCACGCAGGAAGCCCCGGAGGTCGTCACGGAAGTTGCCATTCCACTGCGCCCACCGCGCGTCTGGGAAGTCGCGCCCGGCGAGGTAACGCGCGAGATCCCACGGTTCCGCGATCAGGCGAACCCCGCGCCGTTCGGCCCAGTCGCCGATCGACCGAACGAATGCAGGGTCCCTGGCAAGCACTGCTGCCAGGTCGAATCTGAAGCCGTCGACGCCGAGATCTGCGAGCCGGTCGAGCGACGTGAGCAGCAACTCCTGGGCAACGGGTGACGTAGTGTCAATGATGTTGCCGCAACCGGCATCGTTGACGTAGCTGCCGTCGTCGTTGACCACGTAATATTCCCTGTCGGCGAGGCCGCGCAGGTTGTAGGTCGGACCCTCGCGGTCCTCCTCGGTCGTGTGGTTCAGTACGACGTCAAGCCAGACCTCGATGTCGACGTCGTGGGCCGCCGACACGAGGTCTGCGAGCTCGGCCCCAGGTGCAGCGGAGTGCGCATAGCTCCGGTGGACGGCGCCAAAAGCGAGCGGCATGTAGCCCCAGTAATTCGGTTCCGCCGGGTCAAACTGATGGACCGGCAGAAGTTCAACGACCGACACCCCCAGCGAAGCGAGCCGCGGCAGCTCATCAGCAAGTGCAGTAAACGTGCCCGCATCAGGTCGGTCGCGTCGTTTCGTCATTCCCCGGACATGTGCTTCAGACACGATGAGCGGTCGGCTTGTCCGACGTTGCGGCCTCGGTGCTGGCCACGCTGATGCGACGGCCCAGGCATCGTGCCGGTCGCGTGTGTGGGCCGGGCCGAACCACACCTCGCTGGCGTACGGATCGACCAGGCCCGGGCCGTCGTCGATAATGATCTGGTATCGATCGTCGGCCTGCACCGAGCCAGCCCAACCGCTTCCGTTCCGTGCGAGCAAGACCGTGTCGCCATCGAGAACTCGCACTTCCACCCGGCTCGCCCCCGGCGAGTACACCCGAACGTCGACCATCAGCGAAGTCTGCCACCTTCACATCGCATTGGGAGCCGAGCCAGGGGACCCAGACGGGGAACTCGGGACGCCTTGCCGCTGAATCCGCTGCGTCCGGTCCCGAGTTCGCCGGCTCGGGTATCGTTCCCCCGGTGACCCCGGCCGACGTCAGCACCGCTCTCTCTGCCCAGGGGTACCTCCCCGACGAGGGGATTGCCACATCGGTGTTCCTCGCCATGACGCTTCGACGGCCACTGCTGCTCGAAGGCGAAGCAGGAGTCGGTAAGACCGAGCTGGCCAAAAGCCTCGCCAAGGCCACCGGTGGCGAACTGATCCGCCTCCAGTGCTACGAGGGAATCGACGCCTCGCAGGCTGTCTACGACTGGGACTACGCCAAGCAACTCCTGCACCTCCGAGCCACCGAGGCAACCGGAGAATCGCAGTCGACAACCGCCGACGCGCTCGAAGCTGAGCTGTACGGCGAACGGTTCCTCATCAAGCGCGCGCTACTCCGGGCGATCGAGCCGACCGAGGGCCCGCCACCCGTGCTCCTCATCGACGAGGTCGACAGGGCCGACGACGAATTCGAGGCGTACTTGTTGGAGATCCTCTCCGACTTCCAGGTCACCGTGCCCGAGGTCGGCGTGTTTAGGACTGACCGGCCACCGCTGGTCGTGTTGACCTCGAACCGCACCCGTGACGTGCATGATGCGCTCAAGCGGCGCTGCCTCTATCACTGGGTCGAGCATCCCGACTTTGACCGAGAGGTCGAGATCGTCAAGCTCCGTGTGCCAGACGTCGACGACGTGCTCGCCAAGCAGGTCGCCGCTGCCGTCGAAGGCCTTCGCGCCCTCAACCTCTACAAGCCCCCCGGCGTTGCTGAAACAATCGATTGGGCCACGGCCCTCGGCCGGCTGGGTGCGAAGCGGCTCGACGACTCAGTCGTCGAACACACCCTGGGCACGGTCCTGAAATATCGCGAGGACCACCAGCGAGTCGAACAGCACGGCATCGGTGAAATCGTCAAACAGGCAATCGAAAAGGGCCTGCTGCACGCCTGATGGCTGATCTTCCCCCGCCACGACCGTCTGGGCGAACGAGCTCGGCTGCTGCCAACGCAGCGATCGCGGCCAACGTTCCAGGTGCAACGATCGAGCTGGCAACCGAGCCAGCCGAGATCGCCGTCGCCTTCAGCCGAGTGCTGCGCGGCGCTGGGCTCCGCGTGCCAACCAGCAGCACCCACACGTTCGCCAGCGCCCTGTGTGCCGTCGGGCTCGATGACCGCGCCGGTACGTACTGGTCAGGCATGTCAACGCTGGTCAGGCGGCCCGAAGACATCGCTATCTACGACAAGGCGTTCGCTGTGTTCTTCGAGCACCGGCGCAGCACTGGCGACGACGTGCACGAAGAAGACCCGCTCTCAATCACGATTGCGATCGACACCGATGAGCAAGACGGCGCCGACGATGGCCCCGATGTCGCCGACGGAGACGACGAGGAAACGGTCGAGCTGCGCTTCTCGACCACCGAAATCCTGCGCAACAAAGACTTTGCCGACTACTCGCCCGACGAACTCGTGCTGGCACAAGAAATGATGAGCAGCCTGAAGTTGGTTGGGTCGCCCCGCCGATCGCTGCGCCTCGGCCCTGCCAAACGGGCCACAGCTCGGCCAGACATTCGGCGCACGGTTCGGGCATCGCTGAAAGCTGGCGGCGAGCCGATTGAGCGTCATTTCCGAGCACCGACCGAACGACTCCGGCGCCTGGTGCTCGTCCTCGATGTGAGCGGCTCGATGGAGCCGTACGCCCGTGCGTTGCTGCGCTTTGTCCACGCCGCGGTCGCTGGCCGCCAGAAGGTCGAGGCCTTTGCACTGGGAACACGACTCACCCGGATCACACGCGAGCTCAACAGTCGCGACCCTGACATCGCACTGCACGAAGCTGGACAGCGGGTGCTCGACTGGAGCGGCGGTACCAAATTGGGCGTCGGCTTGCGCCAGTTCAACGACGAGTGGGGCGTGCGTGGCCTTGCGCGCAACTCGATCGTGGTCATCCTGTCAGATGGGTGGGATCGCGGCGATCCCGACGAGCTTGCCACGCAGATGGAACGTCTCCAGCGTGTCACCCATCGCCTCGTCTGGGTCAACCCGCTGAAAGTCACGCCTGGCTATGCCCCGCTGGCTCGGGGAATGGCTGCGGCCCTCCCCTATGTTGACAACTTCGTGGAAGGCCATTCGGTTGCCGCCATGCAAGAACTCGCCGATGTGATCAGCCTGCCGTGAGCAAAAAGCTGAGCAAAGAGATGAGCAAAAAGATGAACAGGAGACCCGCATGAAAGACCTGCTCGAAGACATCGCTCGATGGCGTGCCGCCGGCGAACGCGTGGCGGTGGCCCGCGTCGTGGACATCGAAGGATCGGGCCCGCGTGACCCCGGCGCAGCGATGGCCGTGACGGCCTCAGGCGAAGTCGCTGGCAGCGTCAGCGGCGGCTGCGTCGAAAGTGCGGTAGTTGGCCAGGCTCTGGCGATTCTCGACGGAACCGAAAAGGCTGGCATCACGACCTTCGGCTACTCCGACGACGATGCGTTCGCTGTCGGCCTCACCTGCGGTGGCACGATCCACCTGTTTATCGAGGAGCTCAACTGGTGAGCATCTTCGAGCAGTACGAGTCGCTGCTCCGTGCAGAGTCCCCGGTTGCGCTGGCAACGGTGATCGAAGGCCCCAACATCGGCGCAAAGCTGCTTGTGCAGCCACAGGGCGACCCCGTTGGGTCACTCGGCCATCCGGAACTCGATCGAGTCGTCGGGCGCGACGCCGTCGCCGAACTCGAGGCGGCCACTTCCAGCGTGCGGAGTTACGGCCCCGAAGGTCAGATCACGCCCGAGGATCTGGTCGACCAGCCAACGGTGAGGGTCTTCATCGAGTCACATGCTCTGGCGCCACAGATGTGGATCTTCGGTGCGGTCGACTTCACCGCAGCACTCGCCCGGGTCGCCAAAATCCTCGGCTACCGCGTGACGGTGTGCGACGCCCGAGAGGTCTTTGCCACCCGTCGGCGTTTCCCGATGGCCGACGAGGTCAAGGTCACCTGGCCGACGCCGGTGTTCGATGAGCACGGCGCCGAACTGGGTCCGAGAGATGCCGTGTGCATCCTCACCCACGATCCCAAGTTCGACGTGCCAGCCGTGCAGGGCGCATTGGCAACGCGTGTCGGTTATATCGGCGTGATGGGCAGTCGCAAAACGCACGCGAAGCGGATGGAGCGGCTTTTCGAGGTCGGTGTCGTCGATGCCGACGACCTCGATCGTCTGATGTCACCGATCGGCCTCGACATCGGAGCGCGTACGCCGGAAGAAACCGCCGTGAGTATCTGTGCCGAGATCATCGCCCGGCGCACCAACCGCAACGTCCCCAGCCTTCGCGACAGCTCGGGCGACATCCACAGCTGAACCGGCCCGCGGAGAACGTTCCGACAAACGGGTCACTTGTTCCGCCGGTTTTATATCACCGTGAACGCTGCTGCGCCGATCAATGGAGCATGCTCCCCCAGCGCTGCCGCGTGCACTTCGGCACGAACTTCGGCGCGCAGCGACGGTGCAAACAGGTCGAAGGCTTTGCCTGCTCCGCCTCCAATCACCAGTACGTCCATGTTCATCGCCCTGACGTGTCCCGCGAGAAACCGGCCCAGGCGGCGACCAAACTCTTCGAACGACGAGGAGATCGCGACGTCTCCTTCGCGCGCCGCCTGCGCCGCTCCTGCGACGCCGTCCACTGGCACCCCGAGCAGCGCTGCGAGGCCGACGGCCGACAGCACATCGTCAGCGCGCCCGTGATCTTCAACCAACGCTTCGAAGAGCAGCTGCACATTCACGCCGCCCACGAGCAAGGCTCCGCAACCATCAACCACCGCAGCTGCACCGAACCCAGTTCCGAGCGTGACCATCAGCGATCGTTGGCTCGAGCGGGATGCGCCGGCAATACTCTCGCCGAGCGCTGCGGCCTCGGCATCGTTGACAAATCGAACATCAAGCGTCTGGTCTGGCCACGCCGTTGTCGCCCAGGCTCGAAGGTCAACCCCGCAAAGGTTGTCAAACTTGCGCTGCCCGCGAATCGCCGGGATACCGCGTTCGTAGTCCATGGGGCCGGGGAAAGCGACCCCGAGGGCAAGTACATCAGCCTGCTGACCGTCAACGGCCCGACGCAGCAGCGGGTCAATGGCGCTGCGCAAAGCAGCAAGCAACACATCGGCTGACGCAGTCGCATCGATCGGTTGGGCCGGCAGCGACTCGACCGACGGTGCGCCTCCATCACCGAAAGAAACGAGGCCTCGCTTGATCGACATCCCGCCGACATCGACAGCGACGACGAGGTCAACCTGGGGCGCCTCGGTCGGCGTTTGCTCGCTGCGCACGTTGGCAGCGTAGAGCGATCAGCTCGACGGATCGCCGAAAATGACCCGGTTGGCACTCCGCTTCGAGATCGTGTCGATCTCGACCGTGCGGCCGGTGTTCACCGAATGCACAACCGCGTTGTCGACACCCAGGAACATCATAATGTGACCCGGGTAGTAGACGAGGTCGCCAGCCATGGCGGACGTACGGTCGAGCTTGGTCGCGCTCCTGATCTGCGCACCGCTGACCCGCTGAAGTTTGACACCAGATTCCTGCCAGGCGTACGACGTGAGGCCCGAGCAATCGAACCCTTCGTCTTCGACGCTGCTATTGGTCCGGTACGGCACACCAATCTGCGTCATGGCAGCGAGCACTGCGCGCTGATGATCAAGTGTGCTGTTCTTCCATGAATCGATCATGGCGAACTCGTTGTAGCCCAACTCGCGAGCAGCCAAACGAGCGGTTGCCGTCCGGTGTGCGGCATAGACGAGGTAGTCGGTGAGATCGTTAGAGGCAGCGAAGGTCTCGTACGCAGCAACCGCCATGTCTGCCTCGGCAGTGATCTCGGGGGCGAGCGCATTGGTAGGCAGCTCAGGCTGCTGGGCTGACGCCGTGCCAGCAAAGGCGACGGTTGCCACGGTAGCGATGGTGACAACGCGACCGAGTTTGGCAATGGGGCGCAAGCGTGTCGAGAAGATGAGGTGAGTCATGTCGGAAAGTCCCTGGCCTGGACTGACCCATCGATGTGTCGATCGGTCAATCCCTCGTGACGAATCAGTAACATATCGTAATCAAACCGTCATAATCAATCCTTTTTTTGAGATTTTTGTCATCAAACCGTCAAGAATTACAGGGATGATATTCGTGCGAGACTTCCCCCATGTCGACCGAAAACCCCCAACAAACAGGCCCGACGGGGTCGTCGGTGGTTGCCGTGTTGCTTGCCGCCGGAGCCGGTTCGCGCTTCACCGACGTTCGTCACAAACTTCTCGCCGAGCTCGATTCACAAGGCAACACGGTCATCGCGCAATCGCTTCGTCACCTCATCGAGGCAAGGATTGGCCCGATCGTGGTGATCACCGGGGCCCTGACTCGCGACGACCTCGCGGCGCACCCGTCAGTCGCCAACTACCTCACACACCCAAGCGTCACCACTCACCACAACCCAATGTGGGCAGACGGACAGAGCACGTCGGTCCGGGTCGCCATCGATGCAGCGCAGCAAATCGGTGCAAATGCCGTGGTCATCGGACTGGCCGACCAACCGTTCATCACGCCCGAGGCGTGGCGCACAGTGGCCGCAGGGTTGGGGCCCATCACCGTCGCCACGTACGATGGCCGACGCGGCAACCCGGTTCGACTCCATGCAGATGTATGGGATCAACTGCCGCACGATGGAGACGTCGGGGCTCGCTCACTCATGCAGCGTCACCCCGGGCTCGTCACCGAAGTATCGTGCAGTGGTTCGTCAGCAGACATCGACACCTTGGAGGACCTGCACCGATGGCAGAGCAACTGATCAATGAATTCACCGTCAATCGTCCAATCGACGAGGCATGGCCGATCATCACCGATGTCGAGCGCATCGCTCCGTGCCTCCCCGGTGCGCAACTGACTGAGATTCGCCAGACCGACGACGGTGAGATGTATGCCGGCAACGTGAAGGTGAAGCTCGGGGCGATCGCCACCGAGTTCCGGGGCGAGGCGTTCTTTCTCGAGCGCGACGACGCCAACTACAGCTGCAAGCTCAACGGCAAGGGTCGCGACACGAAGGGTCGCGGCAATGCGTCCGCTGACATCTCAGCACATGCCGAGAGCATCTCGCCGACCAGCACGAAGGTCACCGTCACGACTGATCTACATATCACCGGAAAGATCGCCCAGTTCGGCCGCGGCATTCTCGGCGATGTCAGCGCCAAGCTGATCGACCAGTTTGCCCAGAACCTCAACGAAATGATCGATGCCGATGGCGTCGAAGCCCTTCCAGCCGACGCAGCGGGTAAGCCAGATACTCCCGCCGGGGAGTCGTCGTCCGACGACGCACCTGCCCAGCCGACTGTCCGCAAGATCGACGGACCCGCTGCCGAAGCAATCGACCTGATGGAAATGGGAGGATCGTCGATCGCCAAGCGCGCTGCGCCCGCAGTCGCTGTGCTGTTGCTCATCCTGCTGTTGCTTCGTCGCCGACGGAGCTGATGGACGACCGAGCTCGCGTCGAGGAGTTGATCGGGCGCCCGCCGCGAGGCGCTTTCGACGTCGTTGTCCGCACTGCGGAGGGCGACCCAGTTGTTGTTCGCAACGCCCCGTTCCTCGGCGACGGCACACCGATGCCCACTCGCTACTACCTCGTCGGTACCGATCTCGTGCGGGCCGTGAGTCGCATCGAAGCCGTCGGCGGTGTTCGCCAGTCTGAAGCCGATCTCGATCCGGCCGACATCGCTGATGTGCACGCTGCCTACGAGGCCGAACGAGACGCTGCGATTCCCACAGATCATGTCGGCCCGCGACCGTCCGGCGGCGTCGGCGGTACCCGTCAGGGTGTCAAGTGCCTGCATGCTCATGTGGCACATCTGCTCGCCGGCGGTAGCGATGTAGTGGGCGAGTGGACCCTCGCCCGGCTTGGCACCGACCGCGGCGTACTCAATGGCTTGCAGCCGCCCGCACCTCACGTCGAAGAAGTTGCCCCATGACTCACGATGCGGCTCCCGATGCGACTTCCGGTGCACTTTTCGTGGCGATTGGCGACGACCGAGTCGACATCTCGATGACCGGCGGCGGAGCATGGACGATTCCTCTCGGCCCGCAGTCGCTGTTCGATGGCGTCTTGGAACAACGCGACAAGCCCTCTCCGTCGCACCTGACGAATGCACTCGGTTTCATCCACGACTATTTTGATGACATCGTCGTCGTGGCGCCATCGGTTCTCGTCGCGCCGTCAGTGACCGCAACCGGCCCGCACGCAGTGGGCCTTGCTCGCGTCGAACTCGGCAACGAGCACGTGCCGACCGACTATCACCTCCAGCGGGCCGATGCCGACGAGGTCTTCCGGACGCTGGTCGCCGAACCGAGAGCTGAGCGGTTGCACAACCCTGGGCTCGCGCCCAGCGATGTCGACACGATCATCGGCACGCTGTGCATCGTGCTGGCGATCATGCGACGATTGGACCTGAGCCGCCTGGCCATTCAGGACAACATGCAGATCAACGACGACGCACCTTCGACATGACACTGAGGCATCCATCGCGCACGTCTGCGCCCACCCGCCTCCACGGCCGCCGCATCATGATGCGACCGCTCGCTGCCGGTGACTTCCGTGCGTGGAGTGAGGTCCGCGCACACAACGAGGAGTGGCTCACCGCGTGGGAGCCTCGTCGCAACCTCAGCCTGCCTGACCCCACCGTTGAACGTTCAGCATTTAGTGCACGCTGCGCGCAGCGTGACCGAGACCGGACGGTTGGAATCGCTTATCAGTTCGGCCTGTTCATTGATGAACAGATCGCCGGTGAAGTCAACTTGAACAACGTCATCCGAGGCGCCATGCAGTCAGGCACCATTGGCTACTGGATCGATCAACGCCACGCCGGACACGGGTATGTGGCCGAAGGCGTCTCAGCGCTGATCCGCTACGCATTCGACACGCTCGGTCTGCACCGCGTCGAAATTTGCATCGTGCCGCGCAACACGAAGAGCCGTCGTGTCATGGAGAAGCTAGAAATCCGTGACGAAGGAACCGCCCAGCGATACCTCGAAATCAACGGCGAATGGGAAGATCACATTCGCTATGGGATAACGGTCGAAGAGTGGCACTCCCGCTGCGCCGAGCTGATCAACACCTGGTTGGGTTGACCAGCTCGCCGACAGGCCGTTCGCCGTCAGGTGACGACGTTCAGGACACGATGTTCAGTAGGTAACAAGGCCAGCGTTGTCGCGGGCCTGGCGGATGGCGGCGGCGCGATCTTGTCGCATTGCCGTGCGCCGCTTCCACATTTTGGTCTTCCAGTGGCGCTTGGTCGCAGAGCGCTTGGCCAGCTTGTTCTTGGCCACCTCGGGATCGTGGTGGTGCATCGGTTTCCATGCTTCACCGGGTTCGTGAACATCGGCGGGATCGGTGCCTCCAGAAATCTCCTTCGCAGCGTTCTGCAGTTCCACGTGGATCCGATGCCGCTCTGAATGAGCGTGGGCTCGAACCTCTTGCTTGACTTGCATCGGGATGTCGAGATCCCGGTTGCGTTGGCTCATTGCTACCTCCTGCTTTTCGCCGTTTCACTGCCGTTTCGCTGGTGTTCACCGGCGTTTCGACAGCTTCGCAGCGCTGTGGTTTCGGTTGCTTGCACTCTTTAAGGTACTGCACGACGGGTCTGACATTTCGGAAATCCATGTAACGGTTCTGTGCGATTGTCGCGCCGCTGTGCACACGTATGAACCCTGGTAATTTCTCATCAGAATTCAGTCAAGAACTGGGCGAATATGCCGATTCAGACAGGGTGAATTTCCTCCCTCCGCCACGGACCACCGACGAGCGCCCGCCCGCCACTGCAACCCGTCGTGCTGCTGCTGACGGTGCTGCTGGAATGGTCATGAACGCTGACATTGCGGCAGACGTAGCTCGCCGCCTCACTGCCACGATCAACTCGGTCATCGCCGGCAAGGCAGCCGTTGTCGACGTCGCCGTTGCCACGTTGCTCGCCAGGGGCCACCTCCTCATCGAAGACATCCCCGGGGTCGGCAAGACCTTGCTCGCGCAGGTCATTGCCAGGTCCGTCGGAGGCTCGTTCCGTCGGATCCAAGGCACGTCCGACCTGCTTCCCGGCGACGTCACCGGATCCATGGTGCCCGGCTCCATGAATGCTGCCGGGGCCATGACCTCGCTGGTGTTCCGTCCTGGACCGGTCTTCGCCAACCTCGTGGTGTTCGACGAACTCAACCGGACGACACCGCGCACCCAATCGGCGCTGCTCGAACTCACCGAAGAGGCGCAGGTCTCCGTCGATGGCGTGAGCCACCCCCTCCCGGATCCGTTCATGCTGGTCGCGACGCAGAACCCGCTCGACATTGCAGGAACGTCGCGCCTGAGCGAGGGTTCCCTCGATCGCTTCGCCGCCGTGGTCACGCCGGGGCGTGCACCCACTGCCTCCGAAATCGACGTACTGGCCGGCCGTCAGGGCCGCACCATGCTCGACGCCGTTCGGCCAGTAGCCAGCCTCGACGAACTGACGCGTGTGCAGTCATTCGTGTCGTGCACCCATGTTGGCGATGTACTCGCTGAGTACGTCGTTGCACTCCTCGACGCGACTCGTCGACATCCAGCGGTCAGGCTCGGCGCATCGACCCGAGGCGGCGTCGCCCTGCTCGCTCTGGCCCGAGCACGCGCTGTGATGCAGGGCCGCACGTACGCGGTCCCGGACGACATCGCTGCACTCGCAGTTTCTGCCCTCGCACATCGCATCGTGTTGGCCGACCCAAACTCATCGCTCGACAACGGACGAGCGCTCATAGCTGAGTGCCTCGCAGCGGTGCCACCCCCGACGGTGTGATGGATTCGACGACAACGGGGCCACTGCGGCCTGCTGGTATCTCGGTCGGGACGCTTGCGTTCGCGGGCGCGTGGTTCGTCGGCACAGCAATCGCTCGACTGACCGGCGCTGCAGCAGTTCTCCTCGTTCTCGCTGCCGGCCTCGTGGCGTTGGGCGCAGCGGTACTCAGCAGCCTCCTGAGCACGCGATCGGTGACCTCGGCGCAATTCCGCGGAGCTGGGATTGTCGATGTCGACACACCGGTACATGCTGATTTCTCGGTCGGCGGGCTGCCGACGAATGGTGACGTGGTTGTCCGCATCCTCCACGGCGAAACCGAACTCGTCCGTTGCAACCGCAGCGACTTCGACAACACCGGTCACACAGACGTCTGGGTTGTCTTCCCGGCACCGGGCATCGTCAACGAACTCACCATCGAAGTAGTCGCCACCGGCGCTCCCGGTCTGTTCTGGACTCGCCGCAGGTTGACCGTCGGCATCGAACCCATTGCCGTTGCGCCCGCCGCGCACGGGCCGCCTTTGGAGATTGTCACAACGTCATCACCAGATGCTGGCGTACGCTTTACTGCCCGCAAGAGGAAAGACGGCGACGTCGACGGCGTCCGCCCCTGGCGCGAAGGCGAGGGCGACAGCTCGGTGCACTGGTCGTCGAGTCTGCGCAGCCAAACCCTCATCGTGCACGACCGAGCGTCGAGCAGCGAGCAACGTTCGACAATTGCGCTGCCCGGCGAGACAATCGACGAAGCAACTGCATCCCGCCTACTCTGCACCGCCTTCGAGGGCATCCGGTTGGGACATGAAGTGGCGATCGCCACACCTACCGCCACTCATTTCTTGAACAACACGACCGCGGCACGCTCGTTTGCAGCCCAAGCAATCGGTGCAGCGCCTTCGCCGCAAGCCACACCACCGCCCTGGTATCGCCGTACCCTCCGGCTTCGAACGCAACACGAAGCATCTCGAGCGCTCCACCCCGTCAGCCGCATCGCCACTGCCGTCAGCTCGCTCATTGCCATCGCCATGCTGCTCGGGGCCCTCGGATCCGGACCAGCAACACTCGGGCTGATTGCCGTCGGCCTCATGCTCGGAGTTGCCTCCTCCCTGAAGTTCGGGACCGGCTCCGATTCCGTCAAGCCATGGCCGCTCAGGATCGGTATCGGTGCCGCGACGTTCGCAGCACTCGCCTACGTGGCCTCGACGGTCGGCGGCATCGCTGGTCTTCTGGCAGCGCTACGCGGTCCGCTGCCAGACCTGTTGATGCTGCTGCTCATCGTGCACGGCCTCGAGGTCCTCGATCAGCGAGCGCAACGAATCCATCAAGCCATCGCCGGCGTCCTCGTCGCCTATGCCGCCGGTCTTCGTGTCGACGGGAATGTCGGCTGGTGGCTCGGGGCGTGGGCGATTGCCATCGTCATCGCGGTCCGAACATCGACTCGCGTCGTCACACCATCGACGGCCGCCAAGCGTCGCTCAGGACGTATTTCGAACCGACGATTGGCGAATGGCGTCGGGCTTGTCGGTGCGGCTGCGATCGCCACCATCGCTGTCCTCAGCGTCGTGCCTGTCCCTGACGGCCCTGCTCGCCTTGGCCTCCCCGCACTGTCGAACGATGCCCCGTCGGCATCGTCGCCTGGAGCCCTGGCAGGCCCCGACGGCAACCCGGCTGCAGCAAGCACCGACCGGCGCGGATCACTCAGCCAAGTCGGCGGCTACCCAGGCTTCTCCAACACGCTCGATACCAGCGTCCGCGGCGACCTCGGCAACGAACTCGTGATGCGGGTGCGGGCCTCGGAGCCCGCGTTCTGGCGCGGACAGACCTTCACCGAATTTGATGGACGGACCTGGTCGGTGACACCCCAAGAAGGAACCAGACGAGCCGGTCCGCGAATCGACGTCCCCGCAACGCTCGGTGATCTACCGCGCCCGACTTCACGCGTCGAGACCGAGGATTTCATTCAGACCTACTACGTCGAGTCCGACCTCCCGAATGTCGTCTTCGCCGCGTCCCGACCAGACGTACTCACCTTCGATGGCTCGGTCTGGACACGACCCGACGGATCAATACGCTCCAACGTGACGCTGAACAAAGGCTCCGTCTACACCGTCGTGTCCAAGCGAGTTCAGGTGACACCCGACCTCCTCCAACGCCAGGGCGATATCGCAGCGACCTTCGCCGAGGTGAACGATCCTGAACTCCAAGAACGGCTTGCGCCGTACCTCGCGCTTCCCAAGTCGACGACGCCGCGGACTCTCGACCTCGCCGCAACGCTCCGCCAGCCGGGTGACTCGACGTACCTGACGATTCTGCGGTATCAGCAGTGGCTCAGCGAGAACACTGAATACGACCTCAACGCCCCCGTACCCGCGCCTGGTGCTGATGCCGTCGACAACTTTCTCTTCGAATCCCAACTCGGGTTCTGCGAACAGATCGCATCGAGCCTTGCCGTCATGCTGCGGAGCCAAGGCGTTCCTACTCGAATCGCCACGGGGTATATCCCAGGTGCTCGCAATCGTGTCTCTGGAGTCTTCGAGGTCAAAGCCAGCGACGCCCACGCACGGGTCGAAGTCTGGTTCCCCGAAACGGGTTGGGAATCGTTCGACCCAACCGCCGTGGTGCCATTCGCCGGCGAAGCGAACCCGGGGACTGTTGGCGGCGACCTGATCGGTGCTGCGATCAGCGGGGTCGCGTCTCGCCCGGTCGAGATCGGCATTCTGGTCGCGCTCACCCTGCTTGCGGTCGGCACCGTCCGTTCCGTCGCCAACCTGGTCCGTCGCCGTCGACGCGGCCGCTGGGGTGTGCTGCAAGATCGCTTCAGTGAAATGACGCCTCCGTCAGCAACGACCAATCCGCTGCGCGCCGCATCATTCAACGACGCGACTCAGGCGACCACCCCAGCAAACGACGCCGCAAACGACGTAGCTCGGCTGCTGGATCGTGCCGCGTTCGACCCGGAGTGGGTCGATGATGACGAGATGTACCGGCACGCTCGGGAGCGCATTGATTCACTTCTTTGAGATACGCGCCTGCAACGCAGCGAGGCGCTCAGCGAACCATGGCTGCTTGGTGCTCCAGAGCTGCGGGGTAAGTTCACGCGCGACCGCGTCAGGATGATTCTGGACGTCGGCCATGTCGAGGATCGTCTGCTTCGTCTCGATCGCAAGCTGGCGCGGCGCCGAGGCAGCTCGAGCGGCGAACTCGTGCGCGTATTCGAGCAGATCATCAGCCGGCACAGACTTGTAGGCGAGGCCGACTCGTTCGGCCTCCTGACCATCGAGCACCTGTCCGTAGATCACTGCGGCCATTGCAGCCTGCGGGCCGGCGATGCGGCGGAACATCCACGTGTGTCCTCCACCGGGGTGGATACCGAGCTGGAGGAAGCGCGTGTCGAGCTTGGCGCGATCCGAGCAGATACGAACGTCACAACCCAGCGCAAGATTCATACCTGCTCCGACCGCTGCACCGTTGACCGCTGCCAACGTTGGCAGCGGCGAGCGGGCAATCCGCAGAAAGCCCTCGTAGATGACACCGAGGCTCTCACCGGTCGCCTCGGCCAGGTTGCCGAGGTTCGCCCCTGCACAGAACGCCGGGGGCGTCCCGGTGACCACGACGGCACCCACGCCCTCGTCGGCTTCGAACGCATCCATGGCAGCGACGATCTCCTCGACCATCGGTGCAGTCATGGTGTTGCGCTCGTCTGGGTTGTTCAGCGTGAGCGTGGCCACGCGATCGGCAATGTCGGTGAGAACGAAGGACATCTGGTGATCTTGGCACGGCGACCGCCCTCAACTGCAGACCCGGCGGCAGCAACCGCTCATCGAGCAACGTCGCGAGCGCCGTAGCCTGACCGCTCATGCTCGACCATGTGTTCACCGACGCCATCAGTGCGCTGCGCGATGCCTTCGAGATGGCCTTTCTTGAACGCCAAGCATTCGAAGAGCACTTCCAGTCCGATGTGCTGTCCGGCGATCTCACCTGGGAGACCAGCTACGGCTTGCCTGGCGAAGGTGAACCACCTCGCGTCGTGGCCCACATCACGTTCGACTGGCCGGCCTGGAGCCAGGCCGCATATCGGCAGTGGTTCCTCGAAGAGGTCCTCGAGCAACGCCCAGCGATCGAGATGGAGATCGTGCTGCGAGTCCAGCAGCTCGCGAGCCCAGCCGATCCCGAGCAGATCTATGCCACGGTGCCTGAACAAAGCCCACTCGTCGGAGACGATCGGCTCGAGCGCACGGGCTTGACCGCCGAAGTCGGGTATCCGGACCCCAGCGACATGGACACTGAGGCGTCACCAGCGACCGAGCATGCGATCGAGATCAACTACGAGGGGTTATACGAGTTGGCCGAAGAGACGGTCGCTGACGGCACCAACTCGCTACTCGACGAACACTTCGGTGTGCTCGGCGGCTGGATTGCGTCGACGCTCGTGAAGCTCGGCGACCTCGGCCTCGACTTCCTGCCCAACGACTGAGCGACACCCAACGTGACAGGCTCGAAGCGGTGTCTCGGTAAAGATGGGGCAATGGCTGAAGATCAGGTCCTGCTCGACATCTCTGAACGGATCGCAACAATCACGTTGAACCGGCCTGGTGCGCGCAACGCGTTGTCGAGTGACGTCCTGCGCCTCCTCCCCGAACGTCTGCGCCAGGCTGAGGCCAGTGACGACGTCGACGTGATCGTCCTCACCGGCGCCGACCCGGCGTTCTGTGCAGGCCTTGACCTCAAGGAACTCGGATCGACCGGCGGCAACCTCGGCGGAACCGGCTCCCGCGATCGCGGGCCGTTCCCTCACTTGACGAAGCCGATCATCGGGGCAATCAACGGCGTTGCGATCACCGGTGGCTTCGAACTCGCACTCAACTGCGACTTCCTCGTCGCGAGCGAACACGCCAAATTCGGCGACACCCACGCCCGCGTCGGTGTGATGCCCGGCTGGGGCCTCACCGTGCTCCTCCCTCAGGCGATTGGTGTGCGGCGCGCCCGCGAGATGAGCTTCACGAGCAACTTCATGTTGGCCGACGAAGCACTGGCCTTCGGCCTCGTCAACCATGTCGTTGCCCACGCTGAGCTGCTCCCGTTCACCCGCCAGCTCGCCCGAGACATCAGCGGCAACGAGCAGGCCGGTGTGCGCCAGATCCGTTCCACCTACCACGCGATCGCCATGGACGACGACCAGTGGGAGACCGAGGCCCGGGACGGCCGCGCATGGAGCCGAGCGCATTTCTCACCCGCCCAAGTCGAATCACGACGAGCCGCCATCCAGGCACGCGGCCAACAGCAGTAAGACCGCGCACCGGTGGGTTGCGTCGGCCTGTACCGCTGAGCTGCTGGATCAGATGTTGGCGCCGCGCGCGCGAAGGTCGTCGCGAACGACCTGAGCAATGTCGAGGGCAAGGATCTCGGCGCCATTCACGTTGAGGTGGAACCCGTCGTCAGCGCGAACGTCTTTGCCTTCACCGTCACGAGGGTCGATCACGAACTCGGCCCAGTTGCCCTCACGGCCGGAGAACCGGGCCCAGGTGTCAATGAAGGTCACGCCAGGCCGTGCGGCGGCGGCGGCTTTTGCCGCCCGATCTTGAATGGCGAGGCGCGCCGTCACGTCGGGATTGTCGTCGTTGGGAATGCCGACCCAGATGACCGTCCGCCCGCCTTCGAGGAGGAGATCCATCACATCGCCGGCGCGTTTCGTGTACTCGGTGCTCCACTCCGCTTCGTTGGCCACCGGATCACCGATGACGAACTGCAGCTCCTCTTGGAAAGCGGACAGGCCTTGGGCATCGTTGCCGCCGAACGTGGCGACGACGATGTCCGGGTCGACTGCCGGAAGCGCAGCGGCGAGTTGATCCGGCCAGTTGTAGAAGTCGGGTCGGGCGAGTCCTGACGAGACCTTGTAGTTGAGCTGCGTCGTTGCGACTGTCGTTCCGTCGAGGAGTTGCTGGAGATACGGACCGAACGTTCCGGCGTCGCTGTCGCCGACGATGTACACGCGAGCCGGGTTATCGGCTGTCGGCGGGCCGTCGACGCGAGGCGCGGCTGCTTCAACTTCGGTGACCGGAGGATCGGTTTGCGGCGCTTCCTCTTCTGCCTGCTCAATGTTTGCGCCGTCGAGAACTTCGGTCTCGCCAGCAACGGTCGTCGTCACCCCCACACCGGCCCCTGCCGACGCATCCAGCGGATTGACGACCGTGCCAGCGTCGGCACTGTCACCACTGAAGTATTCAGCGACTGCCTTCACACCGCTGTACGCCACGACGAGCAGAACACAAATGACGCCGACCCGCCGGAGTAGTAACTGCGCTGTACTGGTACCCGATTCTGGTGCTGACATCGACATTGCAGTGCAACGATACGGCCCCGAACGGTCGGTACTGAGGCATGGTCAGCGACACAATGCAGCAATCGTCGCGCCGATCGCGCCCCGCCCGCGAGCGGTATCATCCCGTGCTGCATCAAGCGACCGTTCGCATGAACCGTTCTGAGATGCTGATCAACCATTTTCCAGTTCCCTGCTCACCCTATAGAAAGCTCGCACGTGATCTCGACAGCGAAGTTGTGCGTCCTCTGCATCGCTGCAAGCGTGCTTGTCACCGCCTGCAACACCGATGGCAGCGATGGCACCGAGACGACCGATGCAGCGACTGACAGCCAAGCCGAACTCGACGGCAACACGACGACTGCGGCTGGGACCGACAACCTGGCAGAAAACACGCTCCCTCTCGGCGACGGTACGCCGACCAGATCCGCTGTCGGATCGGTCTGCGTGGTACTCGACATCGATCGACGCAGCCCGCAGAACCGTTCGGTTGTCGCAGGCGCGCAGCGCGCCGCTGCCCAGTTCGGCGTCACTGTGGACGTCACCGAACCGGTCACTGAGGCCGATTACGCAGCGGGCTTCGACAACTTCGTCGCCGACGGCTGCTCGCTGATCGTCGCGTCGAGCGTCCACCTTGCAAATGCTGCCGAAGTCGCAGCCAAGAAACACCGCGATCAATCCTTCGCAATCGTCGACTACGACTATCCCAACCGGATCGACAACATGATGGAGCTGACGTTCAACGCCACCGAACCCGCGTTTCTAGCCGGATATTTAGCAGGCGCCACCACCAAAACCGGTGTCGTCGCCACCTATGCAGGTCTCAACATCGAACCGTTCACGCGGACGATGGACGGGTTCCTACAAGGCGTTTCTTTCTACAACCGTCAGGCCGGCACCAGCGTGCAAATTCTCGGCTGGGACGGCACAGACGGGCAATTCGTCGGCAGCCTCGACGACCCTGACATCGGAGTAGATATCGCGACCGACTTCGTCGCACAGGGAGCTGACACCATCTTTCCGGTTGCCGGCGACGTCGGGCTCGGCTCAGCGACCGTGGCCCTCGCATCACCCGACCCGGTCCGGATCATTGGCATCGACAACGACCTCTACGCAGCACACCCCAAAGTCGGATCGGTCTACCTCACCTCAGTAATCAAGCACTTCGACGTGGCAATTGTTGAGGCAGTCGAACGGTCGATCTTTCTCGGAGACATCGGTGGACAGTTCGTCGGCACCCTCGAGAACGGTGCGGTCGACATCGCGCCATTTCACGCACAGAGCAACACGATCTCCGAAGCGCTCCGCGAGCAACTCGCCGAACTCCGCGCCGAGGTCATCGCCGGCAACGTGACGACCCGCTGAATCTCAGGCGGTCAGCTCGCTCACGGCGCGCACTTCGATGCCGCCCCGTGGCCGCTGGGTCAAGGTGACCGTGACGCGCTGCGGCTTCGCCGTCGTCATGAACTCAGCAGCGATCTCCGCGGCGAGGGCTTCAGCAAAAACTGCCCGATCGCGAAAGCCCCACAGGTAGAGCTTGAGGCTCTTCGACTCGACGCACCACTCGCCTGGAACGTATTCGATCACGACATCGGACAGATCCGGCTGCTCGGTGACCGGACACATCGAGCAAAGTTCGTCATTCGTGAAGGTCACGGACGAGATGTTCTTCGGTGCGCGAAATACCTCAACGTGATCGATCGCATGACGAACGGTGTTGCCCAGCACTGTGAGTTCCATGGCGGCAAGGCTACTGTGAGGTCTTTCTGGGGCAGGGCAAATGACTTGAGGTGTGCCACATGCGACGATCCAAGATAACTGCGCCATTGTTCGCAGCTGCACTCGTGCTTGCCGCCTGCTCGGCCGGCGCTGACCAAGCATCGCCTCCTGCGACCGAACCGCCAGCAACTGGCGTGGCCATCCCGGCCCCGCCCGCACCTGCACCACCGGGCACGGAGCCGATCGAAACCACCACGACGATCGACCCGGTCGAGGCACAGACCATCGAGCAGGTCAACGAGTACATCGCCCAGGCTGCTGCATTCGACCAGGCGGGCGCCGACATCCAGTTCCCGCAGGGCCTCACCTTCCAGGCCGGGGGCGCACCTGGTTATTCCCGTTACGTCTTTCGCGAGAACGCCGAAGGCGTCATGCCTTCGCTCGTCGAAGGTCCCATCGTCGGCGCCGTCAGGTGTCAAGACGAAGTACGCACCTGCTCCCGCCAAGAACTGAAGGCTCTGGCAGCGAGTGGTGAAGCCATCCCCGACGACCTCCAGATGACGGCCGACGAACTCGATCAACTTGTCGCACAACTCGACGAACTGAACGTCTTTGCCGAAGCCCACAGCGACGTCAACACCGCGTGCGCCGAGGGCTACATCAGCGACCGCACCCAGACGGCCAACATGGGCTCACACTTCTACAAGATCGAATCAATCGTCAATGGGTTCGACCCAGGCGAACCCGAGATCCTGCTCTATGCCCTGGCCGACGGCACCATGCCAGGCGGCCCACTCGGGTCCTGTGAGAACGGCGCCTGGAACGGCGAACCGCTCGTCCTGGTCGGCACAGCGTTCATCATCCCACCGGAGATCATCGGCAACGATCACCCCGACACCTTCGTCGGACCGCTCGACAACTGGCACATCCACTACAACCTCTGTCGCGGCGCAGCGCAGGGTCGAGACACGTTCGTGCCCAAGTCCGAGTGCGAAGAATCTGGCGGGCGCTTCTCCGCTGCCCTCGGCTGGATGTTGCATGCCTGGGTCGCTGACGACTTCGACAACCAACTCGGCGTGTTCGGTATGTGGAACTCGTCGATCCAGCCAATCATCGACCCCGCGCTGATCCTGGCGAGCCGACTCGTCCAGGGCTCCGACTTCCCTCAGGGCGCTAAACAGTCCGTGATCGCCGACTTCCTCTATGGCGGCGACCTCACGGTGACTGCCGGTCAGCCACTGTTCTTCAACAATGTTGACGGTGTGCCGCACACGGTGACCGCTGGCACCCCGGCGGCCCCGTCACTTGCCGACTTTGACTCGGGCCTGCTGACGCCCGGCAGCAACTTCGAGCTGACCTTCGACGATCCCGGCAGCTACAGCTTGTTCTGCACGCTGCACCCTGACATGGTTGCCAACGTCACCGTCACCGAGTAGGCGGTCACACTGTGCCAGGCCCAGTGTGACCGGCCGCTAGCGTCAACCCGGTGCTGACCGCCGAGCAGATCGACCGATACCACGCTGACGGATTTCTCGTCATGCCCGACTTCGCGTCGACCGACGCCTGCGACCGGCTGCGGGCTCGTGCCAACGAAATGGTTGCCGCGTGGGAACCGGGCGAAGAACGATCCGTGTTCACGACCAATGAGCAGGAACGCGTCTCGAACCGCGAGTTCCTGACCAGCGGCTCATCGACGTGGTGCTTCTTCGAAGAAGAGGCGTTTGACGACACCGGTTCGCTCCGCCAGGCCAAAGAGTTGTCGATCAACAAGATCGGCCACGCTCAACATGACACCGACGACGAGTTCCGCCAGTTCGCGTACAACCCTGATCTCGGTGCGGTCGCCCGCGACCTCGGAATGACCGACCCGCGCGCGTTGCAGTCGATGTACATCTTCAAGCAGCCTCGAATTGGTGGCGAGGTCAGTGTTCACCAGGACGCCACGTTCTTGTGGACTGACCCGCTCAGCGTCATTGGGTTCTGGTTTGCGCTCGAAGACGCCACCATCGACAACGGCTGCCTGTGGGCCGTTCCTGGAACACATCGCGGCCCGCTCCGGAAGCTGTTCAAGCGCAATCGCCTCGACGATCCAGCAGCCTCCGATGGCACCATTTTCGATGATCTCAGCGACGAGCCGCTTCCAGCTCCCAACTCGCCCGACGCTGTCGCGCTCGACGTCAAGGCGGGCACGATGATCGTCCTGCATGGCCTGCTCCCCCATTGGAGCAACCCGAACCGGTCCACCCGGAGCCGTCACGCTTACAGCCTCCACTGCATCGACGGCGCTGCGGACTACCCCGCCTGGAACTGGCTCCAGCGCCCCGCTGACATGCCGCTCAACGCCCTCTGACAGCCCCACCCCATCACACTGGCGGTCACACTGTGTCAGGCACAGTGTGACCGCCGAACAGTCTGAGGGCTCGACCCAACGCAGAGCCCAGCCGCGGGTCGTCGCATCGTCGCTGACGGGCTCGACGTTGGGCTCGATTCTGGGCCTCCAAATTTGGAAACCCGAGCAGCCGTTCGAGGCGCCCCCGATCACGATCGCAAACAATGTCGAGTAACAGGATGATCAGTGTTCGAATGACGTTCGGCCCCGGTGCGTCGAGCTCGAACGCGTGGTCGGCGGCCATCGCCAGAATCGGTCGGAGTGCCCCGGAGGCAGGTAACACAGGCGCTCCTTGAAGATCGTCTCGTACAAACTGATCGAACTCAAGCGAGGTTCCTCCAAAGACCTCCAAGACCTGAGCGGAGTCCAGAAACGGCGGCACCTGACGATGCCCGAGGTACGTGCGGTGACTACTCCATCGATACGACGAAACATCAGCAACACCTCGCAAGTCCAAAGCGTTCCGGTGGACATACCGCACGCTTGCGACCAACTGCACATCGCTCAAGACCGGAATCGAGTGGAACCGGCCTCTGAAGAGCGGACCGTCCCGACCGATTCGGTCGTTCGCATGTCGTGTGAAAACTGCGCCGAGCAGTTGCATCGCGTCAGAAAGACCCCCGGCCGGACAATGCAATACCAAGTGGTAGTGGTTGTCCATCAGGCAATACGCCAGCGTTCGGACCTCAAACCTCTCCCAGATCACACCCAGTAGCCGACCGAACTCGACACGATCAGCATCGCAGAAGAACACCACCTGACGATTCACGCCGCGGTTCATCACGTGGTAACGCCCGTCGTCGATGTCGACCCTTGCTATCCGCCCCATGCAGCCATCTTGGCGAAACGGTGTCACAGAGTTTCCGGTCAGACTGTGCCTGGCACAGTGTGACCGGTACCTTGAATGCATGTTGTCGACTGATGTGATTCACCGGGCGCCGAAGGTCTTGTTGCACGACCACCTCGATGGTGGTCTGCGACCTGCCACCGTGGTTGATCTGGCCAGCGAATACGGCTACGACGGTCTGCCGACGACCGACGTTGACGAACTCGGCTTGTGGTTCAACAAGGGCGCCAAGCGCAACGACCTTGTGCTGTACCTGGAGACATTTGCCCACACCGGAGGCGTCATGCAGCATCGCGATGCGATTGAACGTGTCGCCTACGAATGCGCTCAAGATCTGGCTGCCGACGGCGTCGTGTACGCCGAGGTCCGGTTCGCCCCGGAACTCCACCTCGATCAGGGCCTCACGCTCGACGAAGTCGTCGAGTCAGTGCTCGACGGCTTCCGGCGGGGGTCTGAGGGCACCGACCTGACCATCTACGCACTACTCGACGCAATGCGCCAAGCTGCGCGCAGCGTCGAGATCGCCGAACTCGCTGTCAAGTACCGCGACGCCGGCGTCGTCGGTTTCGACATCGCTGGCCCAGAAGCGGGCTTTCCACCCACGCGTCACCTCGACGCCTTCCAGCTGATCAACCGGGAGAATTTCCACTCGACGATCCACGCCGGCGAGGCATTCGGCTTGCCCTCGATCTGGGAGGCCGTTCAGTTCTGTGGTGCAGAGCGCCTCGGCCACGGCGTGCGGCTGATCGATGACATCACCATCGACACGAAAGGCGATGTCAAGCTCGGTCGCCTGGCCAGCTTCATCCGCGACCGCCGCATCTGCCTCGAAGTCTGCCCGACATCGAACGTCAACACCGGCGTGTGCGCCTCGATCGCCGAGCACCCCATCGCGCTGCTCCGCCGCCTCCAGTTCCGCGTCACGGTCAACACCGACAACCGACTGATGAGTGACACCTCAATGAGCCAGGAAATGGCCGCTCTCTGCGAAGCATTCGACTGGGGGCTGGACGACCTCCAGTGGCTCACGGTCAATGCAATGAAGTCGGCCTTCGCTCCGTTCCCCGAGCGATTGAAGCTGATCAACGGTGTGATCAAACCTCGCTACTCGGTCCTCAAAGCCGAAGCCGATCTGGGGATCTGACCATGACTGTTGAAACCGTCGTCGTCGACCATCCGCTCGTCCTTGACTCGCTCGCCGTGATCCGAGATGTCGAAACACCCAACGCACTGTTCCGCCAGAACCTCGAACGAATTGGCACGTTGCTGATTGCCGAGGCGACGCAAACGTTGCCGACCGTGAGGGGCAGCGTCGAGACGCCGCTCACCACAGCAGCGACCGAGCGCCTCGCGGTGCAGCCGGTGATCGTGCCGATCTTGCGCGCCGGGCTCGGCTTCCTCCGACCAGCCCAGGACCTGCTGCCCGATGCCGACATTGGGTTTATTGGCATCGCGCGCAACGAAGAGACGCACCAGCCCGAGCCGTATGTCAACAAACTCCCGGACAACATTGCCAACCGACCCGTCATCGTGGTTGATCCGATGCTCGCCACGGGCGGGTCGCTGATCCACACGCTCCAGCTCCTCATTGAACGAGGGGCATCGCAGCCGCTGACGGTCATTGTCGCGCTCGCTGCGCCCGAGGGCATCGCCGCCCTCGAAGCATCCGGTATCGACGTCACGTTGTTCACTGCCGTGATCGACGAGCGTCTCAACGACAGCGCCTACATCGTGCCCGGGTTGGGCGACGCTGGCGATCGCCAGTTCGGCGCGCCGGCCTGACTGAACCGCGCTCGGGCGGTAGCGGTCACACTGTGCCTGGCACAGTGTGACCGCTACTCAGCGAGGGCGTGCAGCAGACGGTCAAGTTCAGCGGGGTCAAGGTCGACCGCTTCGCCGTAGAGCTTGACTTTCGGCTCAGTTCCGCTCGGTCTGATCTGGAGGCGCGTGCCGCCTTCCAGTACAAGGCGCACCAGGTTCGCTTCGGGGTACGACGAGACTGATTCGACAACCATTCCACCCACCGTTGTCGGCGGCTCTGCTTCAATCCGACGCACCCAGGCAGCACCCTCGGTCGGCGGCATTCGGACCGACAATTCGGCGGTCTCATAGCGGCCGTACTGGGCCGCGATGGCGTCGAGCCGGTCTTGGATCGTGACACCATCGGCGACGGCAACCGCTGCGATCTCGGCCATCAGAACTGCGGCACTGATGCCGTCTTTGTCGAGTGGCCGACCTGCTACGAGGTAGCCGAGGGCTTGCTCGTAGCCGAATACCAATCGCTGGCCCAACGCCGCACGCTCGGTAGCAATCTTGCCAATCCACTTGAACCCGGTAAATGTCTCCGCGCTGTGCACGCCGTGCGCCTCGGCCATGCGGGCCAGCAGCGACGACGACACCAGCGTCGTGACCACAAGGCGATCATCACCTTCGGTGTGGTGCAAAATGTGGTCGGCAAACAGCCAACCGATCTCGTCACCACTGAGCTTGCGCCACGTGTGCTCGCCAGATGAGCCGGCTCGCGTGTCAGGGATTGCCGCGCCAAGACGGTCAGCGTCAGGGTCGTTCGCGAGTGCAATTGCGACATCGTTCAGCTCGGCGACGGCGAGTAGCAGGTCCATTGCCCCGGGCTCTTCGGGGTTTGGAAACGAGACCGTCGGGAACGTGCCGTCCGGCTCTTGCTGCTCGGCCACGACGAGCGGAACATCGAATCCTGCCGCCGTGAACGCAGCGGCGATCATGTCGCCCCCGACGCCGTGCATCGCTGTGTATGCGATCGGTACACCTGGCACCTCAGGGCAAAGGCGCACCGCTGGGATGTCGGCCAGGTAGGCGTCGTCCCACGACGTGTCGAGCCATCGGATGAGCGGGTGATCCTCCGGAGCAAGTTCAACGGTGAGCGGGTCGAAGCGCTCGATACATGCGGCAATCTCGTTGTCGATCGGGTTGACGATCTGCGATCCCGTGTCGAGGAACACCTTGTAGCCGTTGTCTGCTGGCGGGTTGTGTGAAGCGGTAACAACCACGCCAGCTGCGGCGTTCAACCCGGTGATCGACCAGGCGAGTACTGGCGTCGGCGTCAGGCCTGGGTGCAACATTGCCCTGATGCCCATTGCTGCAAGGACCCGTGCCGTGTCGACGGCGAAGACATCGCTCTTGCGGCGAGCGTCACGAGCGATCACGACGCCACGGTCGGACGCTTCAGGCACCGAGTCGAGCAGCCATTGTCCAAGGCCAGCGGCTGCCTGACGTACAACCAGTCGGTTCATTCGCATCGGCCCTGCTGCGACCGCCGCTCGGAGGCCCGCGGTTCCAAATTGCAGTCGACCAGCGAATCGGTCGGCGAGCTCAACGTCGTCACCCGCCTCGGCCGACGTGATCAACTGATTGAGTTCGGTGCGGATGTCATCGTCAGGTTCAGCATCGAGCCAGGCCCGAGCGGTTGCCAGCAGTTCGTTCTCAGCCATCAGGCAACAGGGTACGCAACTCGACCAGCGGGCGAGGGCCCACGTGCGAGATCACTTCCGCAGCAGCGATCGCACCGATCGTTCCGCACTCGACCAGCGTCTTGCCCGACGTGAGCCCGTGGAGGAAGCCGGCAGCGAACAGATCGCCGGCGCCGGTCGTGTCGAGCACCCTCTCCACCGGCACGGCCGCTACTTCGATGAGTTCGTCGGCGGTGACGATGACGCAGCCCGCGGCACCCTTGGTGATCACAGCAAGGTTGCATCGCTGGCGCACAGCGGCGATTGCCTCGTCGAGCGAATCGGTCTCGTACAGCGACAGGAGTTCGTCATCGTTGCCGAAAAGGATGTCGACACAATCGTCGACGAGGGCGAGAAAGTCTTCCCGGTGGCGGTCGACACAGAACGAATCGCTGAGCGTGAGCGAGACCTGTCGGCCGTTGGCATGAGCGACGCCGGCCGCATGCCGGAAGGCTGCTTTGGCGTCGTCACGGTCGAACAGATACCCCTCCATGTAGAGGACTTGACCGCCGGCAATCGCGTCTTCGTCGAGATCGTCGATACAGAGCGAACTGGACACGCCCAGGTACGTGTTCATCGTCCGCTCGGCGTCTGGCGTCACCACGATGATGCATCGGCCCGTCGGCGTGTCGTGATCGATGCCGCCACCGATGAATGGCACGCCGACAGCACGCATGTCATGTCCAAAGACGTCGCCAAGGTCGTCGTGGTTGACCTTACCGATGTAGCAGGCGGTGCCGCCGAAGCTGGCGACTCCGACCATCGTGTTGGCGGCTGAACCGCCGCTCATCTCGACCGCTGTACCGAGCGCGGCGTACAGCTCGACAGCCCGTTCGGTCTCGATCAGGGTCATTGCACCCTTGTTGAGATCGTGTTCGGTGAGGAAGTCGTCGGAGGCGTAAGCAATCACATCGACGAGTGCATTCCCGATTCCGACCACAGCGAATTTGACCGGCGGGGCGGCACCTTGGACAGTCATTTCAGACACGGGCCGCAACGATAGCGCCAGTACCATCTCGACCATGGCCGCCGACTCTCACACCTCCCCTGACCTCAGCTCCGGCGCACCGTCAGGCGCGGCTCAGTCGGCCTGGCTCGACACACTCGATCCGTATCGCCTCCCAGCTGGTGTCACCCCGAATCGTTACGACATCCGGCTGCGACCGGCGCTCGACGACTCCACCTTCACCGGCAGCATCACAATTCAGCTTGACGTCGCCATCGAGACCGACACGTTCGTGTTGAATGCCGCCGAACTCACCATCGATGCATGTTCGGTGAACGGCACTCCCGCAACGGCCGAGTTGGTCGAAGCGACCGACCGCTTGATTATCCGTACCGCGGCGCCGATTACCGAGGGTTCCGCAACGATGAGTATCTCGTTCGCAGGCATCTTGAACGACAAACTGCGCGGTTTTTACCGGAGCACGTACAACGATGCCGATGGCGCTGAACAGGTCATCGCCACCACCCAGATGCAGTCAACCGACTGCCGGCGTGCCTTTCCGTGTTGGGACGAGCCTGAGTTCAAGGCGGTGTTTGGGATCACGCTCGACATCGCTGACGGGCTCGACGCCATCTCCAATGGCCCCGAGATCGAACGGGTCACCACCGAGGAAAAAAACGATGGCCAACGGACCGTCATCCGCTTCGCCGACACGATGACCATGTCGACGTATCTGGTCGCGTTCATCGTCGGCCAGCTCGAGATGACAGCACCGACCGACGTCAACGGTTCACCGATGCGCGTCGTGCACGTTCCGGGCAAGAGTCATCTCACCGACTTCGGCATGGACGTCGGCGTGTTCTGTTTGAAGTGGTTCGAGGAGTACTACGGCATCCCGTACCCGAGTGACAAGGTCGACCTCGCCGGCCTCCCCGACTTCGCTGCCGGCGCCATGGAGAACCTCGGGTGCATCACATTCCGTGAGAGTCTGCTCCTCGTCGACCCTGCCACCTCAACACAGAACGAGCAGCAGCTGGTCGTCGATGTTGTGGCACACGAACTGGCCCACATGTGGTTCGGTGACCTCGTCACGATGCGCTGGTGGAACGGCATCTGGTTGAATGAGGCGTTCGCCACATTTATGGAGATCGCTGCGTGCGACGCCTACCGACCTGACTGGGAACGCTGGACCAGCTTCGGCCTGGAACGCAGTGCAGCATTTGATGTCGACGCACTCGACAGCACACGTTCGGTCGAGTTTGAGGTCCGTTCCCCTGCTGACTGCGAAGGGATGTTTGACGTCCTCACGTACCAGAAGGGCGGATCACTCCTGCGCATGTTGGAGCAATATCTCGGCGAGCAGACCTTCCGCGAAGGCGTCAGCCACTATCTCCGTCTGCACTCATACAAGAACACCGAGACAAACGATCTGTGGGACGCCATCGAGTCGACCTCCGGTGAGCCGGTCCGGCGGATCATGGATTCGTGGATCTGGCAGCCGGGCTTCCCACTCATCACGGCGACCCTCAGCGACGACGGCGCCAGCGTCGAGCTCAGCCAGCAGCGGTTCCTCCTCAACCCGGAATCTGCGGCCGACCCGACCGAACAGATGTGGGTCGTCCCCGTTCACATCAGCAACGGCGACACCATCACCACCGTGCTGCTCGACAACATGCACACCACTGTTGCATTGGCTGATCCGGCCGCTCCGGTGATCGTCAATGCCGGCGGACACGGCTTTTACCGCGTCGCCTACGACACGACCCTGCGCGCCCGCCTCGCCGGCGCCCTCGGCGACATGAACACACTCGAGCGGTACAGCCTTGTCGACGACGCCTGGGCCGCCACCGTGGCCGGCAGCCTGTCGGCCGTCGAATTGCTCACGCTCCTCGAAGAGTTCGGCGACGAACGCGAGCACGCCGTCTGGCAGGCTGTGGTCATCGCCCTCCGCGGGCTCAGCCGGCTCATCGACGACGACGCGCTGCCCGCCTTTCAGCAACGAGTCCGAGGGCTCGTCCAACCCGCACTCGCCGAACTCGGCGAGCCGCAAGCAGACGAGAGCGATCTGGCTGCGAAGCTTCGCGGTCTGCTCTTGTCGACCGCCGGCGTGCTCGGGCGTGACGAGTTTGTCATCGGCATCTGCCGCGACCTACTCGAGTCGTCTACCGAACCGGAAAATACTGTCGACCCTGAACTCGTGGCTGCCGCAACGTCCGTCGTCGCGGCAACCGGCACCGTTGCCGACTACGAACGGCTCCAGCATGGCTTCCTCACTGCGTCGACCCCTCAGGAGCAGCTCCGCCAGCTGTACGCGCTCACCGAGTTCGATGACGAAGCGTTGATCCTGCGCACCTGCGAGTTTGCGTTGACCGACAACGTCAAAACGCAGAACGCGCCGTTCGTCCTTCGCATGGCGATGGCAAACCGTCGCCACGGTGCGGCCGCGTGGGGGTTCATTAAAGACAACTGGGACCACGCCAACAAGGAGTTCCCGACGAACACGATCTCGCGTATGGTCGACTCCGTGAAGTTGCTGACCACACCCGAGTTGGTCGCCGATGTGCAGATGTTCTTTGTCGAGCATCCGATCCCGCAAGCGGTCAAGACGCTCGACCAGATTCTCGAACGACAGGGCATTAATGCAGCCCTCCTCGCGCGAGATTCCGCACATCTTCGCGCCCATCTGACATCCTGATGGTGGACATGACCTGACGGGCCAACAGAAGGAGCAACATGCTGAGTCGACGCACATTCTTGACGGGCACCGTTGCTGCCGCAGCTCTTGCAGCATGCGCTGGCGAGAGTGCCGGTGAGAGTGATGACGAAACGTCGCCCACAACAGTGACGATCAGGCCAGGGGCCGACGCTGTCAGCGACGACATCGCCAACGAGCCACCTGTTGCAGGCCGGTTCACTCCTGTGGCATCAATCATCACGCGTTGGCGGCAGGACCCGTTCGCGTTCGGGAGCTATAGCTACTTGCCACCCGGCGCCAGCCCAGCCGACCGAGCTGCATTAGGCGCGTCCATCGGCGGACGACTGTTCTTCGCCGGCGAGGCGACGTCACTCGACTACTCGGCCACGGTTCACGGAGCGCTGCTGTCCGGCCGTTTGGCTGCAGCCGAAATCGATGCCATCGCGAACGATGGAGAGACAATCGTGATCATCGGGGCCGGCGCCGCTGGCCTCGGCGCCGCCCGCTCGCTGGCCGACGCTGGCTACGCCGTGACCATCGTCGAAGGTCGCAACCGGATCGGAGGGCGCGTCCACACCGATATGAGTCTCGGGGTCTCGTTGGAGATCGGGGCAGGGTGGATTCACGGTGCTGACGGCAACCCGCTGACCGAGCTTGCCGAGCAGTTCGACGTCGAGCGGTTCGTCACTGACGAGAACGAGAGCATTCTCTACGACGCGGACGGCAAGGAAGTAGACGACGACCTGCTCGAGTCGATCGAAGAACTGCTCGCGCAGCTGGACTTCAACGGCGCGGCGACAATCGGCGATGTCATCGAGACCGCCATTGCCAAGCTCGACGACGGAGAGGCGCGCATCGCCCGTTACGTCGCAACCTCGGTCGTTGAGCACGAGGCTGCTGCTGACATCGGCCAGCTCTCACCCGAGTCAATGGTCGAAGGCGAGGAGTTCGAAGGCGACGAGACGGTGATGCCCAACGGTTATATCAATCTGCTGGCCCCACTTGCCGAAGGCATCGACGTGCAGTTGGAACGAATCGTTACCTCCATCGGCCACAGCGACGAAGGCGTTGAAATCGGGTTTGCCGATGAGTCTATGGTCGTTGCCGACCGGGTACTGGTCACCGTGCCGCTCGGCGTGCTCAAAGCCGGTGTGATCAAATTCGAACCAGAACTCCCTGGTGACAAACTTGCCGCCATCGGCCGGCTCGGCATGGGTGTTCTCGACCGCGTGATCCTCGAGTTCGACGAGGTCTTCTGGGACGAAGATGTCGACCTCATCGGGTACGTCGGTGACGAACCTGGTCTCTTCGTCGAATGGGACAACTGGGCACGGGTGGTCGGCAAGCCGATCATCGTCGGCTTCAATGCCGGCTCAGTCGCCGAACGAATCGAGGCCCTGCCCGATAGTGAGGTCATCGACCTCGCAGTCCAGGTGCTGACCAACATCTACGGCTGAATCGCTCACAACACTCGCGGCCTTCATCCCCACAGGAGTTGAAGAATTTTCTCTCCCCTCCGGAAGCAGTCAGATTGGTGGAGGCCAAGGCGCGAGACGACGTGGTCGAGCTTGCTCGATGAGGAGTTCTCGCAACGCAGTCATCCGCCAATCTGGCGCTTCCGGAGCCACCAGACTTGTTCGGAGGGGTACTTCTTCGACCAATCGGCGGGCATCCAGAACCGTGTTCCTGCGGCTGAATCAGGAGCTTTCACTTCGACATAGTTGTCGATCTCGAAACCGATGTCGCGGAATAGTGCCATCCATTCCCCGATCGGCAGGTTGAACTCGATGCCGCCCGGGTCTTCGGCGGCGTCGGTCCAGTCGAGCTCACCAAGTTCGAAGTACGACCGCTCCAGCGTGACGCCGATGTTGTTATTGCCTGCCTGCGGCGCACATACCATGGCGAGCGGGTGGTGCCCGAGAAAGACGAGTTCGCCACCCGGCCGCAGTAGGCGATGAGCCTCGGTGAGCCATTGCCTCGGTTCGCACCAGATCGCTGCCCCGTACTCGCTGATCGCGAAGTCGAACGATCGGTCTGGCTGTGCGACGGCTTCGGCATCGCCGTGCACCCATTCGATCCGCTCGACGTCGTAGATGTCGGCCAGGCGCTCGGCGGTGGCAAGTTGCTCGGCGGAGTTGTCGATGGCGTACACGTCGGCGCCGCGTCGCTGCATCCACGCGCTGACGTAGCCGGTGCCGCAACCGAGCTCGATCGCACGCTGCTCACGTAGCGACTGGGGAAGGAGTGGCAACTCGTCGTTTGATAGACCCCAGATCCCCCACGTCGGTTCCATCCGAGCCCAGGCCCGTTCGCCAGATGCAACCCATTGATCGGCGGTCGCATCCCAGTGGCGCCGGTTCTCTGCAACGTGACGAGGCAACGTGGTCATGTCCCGACCGTAGGCGGTGGCTCGTCGCTGCCTGCAGAGCATTTCTGCTGACAGCACTGCCAAGTGAACCCCGGCGCCAGAGTTCAGGACGGGCGGCTGGGGCGGCCGACGGGTTCGGACCCAAGCGGGGCGAGGCAGTGGCCTTCGGGGCACGGGTCGGACCACGGCCCGGCGTTGCCAACAAACAGCACGGGGCCGCCAGACACCTTTTCCTCGACGAGTTGCCGCAGGCCTGTGACGAATGCCGCGTGAGTGCCGACCGTTGCGGCCCGACGCATGTCAATGCCGACGCTTGCTGCCGTCTCGGCCGCCTGGAAGTCAAGGTCGAACTGCACTTCCATGTGGTCACTGATGAAGCCAAGCGGCAGCAGTGTCACATTGGAGATGCCCTGCTCTGCGAGCGCACGCAAATGGTCGTTGACATCCGGCTCGAGCCACGGCACTTGTGGCGGGCCGCTCCGGCTCTGGAACGCGATGTCCCACTCGGCGCCGACACGGTCGGCGACCAGGCCCGCCATCTCGTCGAGCTGCGTTTGGTAATCGCACCACTGTGCCATCGACAACGGGATCGAATGTGCGGTGAACACCAGACGAGCACCTGGCCGATGGACCTCTTCGATGCGGGCGACCACCGCGTCAATGAAACCGGGATGGTTGTAATACAGCCGCAGCTTGTGGAGCACAGGAGCGTCGGCGCCCACCGCTTCGCTCGCCTCGGCGAGGTCCTCGCGGTACTGGCGACAGCCGCTGTACGACGAGAACGCCGAGGTGGCCAACACGAGCGCATTGCGCACACCGTCGTCGCGCATCTGCGCGACCGTGTCGGGCAGATACGGCTCCCAGTTGCGGTTGCCGAAGTAGATCGGCAGGTCGATGCCCACCGAGTCGAACTCAGATCGGAGCGCGTCGATCAGCGCTTGGTTCTGCTCGTTGATCGGCGAGCGTCCGCCGAACTGTTCGTACTGTTTGGCGACCACGGCAAGTCGTTCGTCGGGCACGTTGCGCCCAGCAGTGACATTGCGAAGAAACGGCATCACATCGTCAGGCCCATTCGGGCCACCAAAACTCAAAAGACAAAGTGCGTCGTACACCGATTCATTATGCACAGCAATCGAGACTGCGACCGGG
>NZ_JBDNIJ010000262.1:0-1945 GCF_041688325.1 Ilumatobacter sp. | reverse complement strand
TCACTCAAGCCGAACAAGCCGGCTGACGCTCTGGCGAGAGAAGGCGCTCGCGACCCGAGCAGGGTCTGGACCAGAAGCCATGGGTCTGACCCGTCGGCCGTCGTGGTGAACACGTAGCCGTCCTGATTGAACGGCAGCTCGCACACCTCCGCACGATGCTTCACCCGATCGCGTTGGACCTCAAAAGTCGTGATCGTGTCATCGTCCAACGAGATCTTGCGGCCAGCTCGACGTCGTACTCGTCGGCCGTCGCCAAGCGCTTGCGAGTCTCGGCGAGCGACGGGGGAGTGTTCTCCTTTGTTCTCAACTTCGGACGCGAAGCACTCACGGCTTGGTTGACCGGAATCCAACCCCACTTCACGGCCTGGCCGAGTGAGCCGCGAAGGATCGCGTGCACGTGGCGGACGGTTCCCGGCGAGAGTTTGTGCTCTCTGGTGAGGGCTGCGTAGTACGCATCGATTCGCTGTGTCATGACTTTGCTGAGGCGTAGCTTCCCGAGATCCGGCCCGATCCGCCGGTTCACGATTCGCCGGTACTCGCGAGCAGTCGTCGGTGAGAGTCGGTTGTCGACCTGGTTGAGCCATCGAAGGAGCAACTCGTTGAGCGTGGTCGACGACGACAAGATCTTGCCCTCCGCAACCTGGGCGACGAGCGCCAAGAGCGCACGCTGAGCTTCTCGTTTGGTTCCGACGTGGATGCGGCTCAACTGCTTCTGGCGACCGCTTGTGGGGTCGCGCGGCAGCTGAACGATCAACTCCCAGTTGCCTGGGCGGCGCTCTCGCAGTGTGCCCTTCACGGCGCAAACCGCACAGCAATAACTTGGTGAGAACTTGGTTGACTCTCACCAGAGTGATTCTTAGTCACTGAGAAACATCTATCTGGCAGGTGTTTCGTGGAGCCCAGACCGAGAGTCGAACTCGGGACCTACGCATTACGAATGCGTTGCTCTACCAACTGAGCTATCTGGGCAATTCCAACTCGTTGCCAAGAAGGACGACACAAATATATCGGCCGAGGCCGGGTCAGCCTCGCGGGCATTCGAGTGGATCTCGACCGTCCCAAGTCCCTGACGACCCGTAGGGCTCGAATCGAGCGAACAACTCTTCGGCATACCAGTCGCCATTGCGGGTCTCTTCGACCACCTGCTGATGCCTCGGCATCGAATACGCGTAGGTTCGCGCCGCACCCATCGACTCCCACAAGCTGAACGTCGCAAGCCGTCCGACTGGGGCCTCTCCAACACCGACGACATCGATCAAACCGGGTGCCGTATGCAATTCGGTATCGACTTCGACACCTGCCTGGCCGAAGGCCTTCCACGAGCGCCGGCGCACGTCGGCACGGGTGATGATCGCAATCGGGCCCGACCTGTCGCCCGGCTCCATGCCGTCGAGTGGATTCATGCCGCGCCACTTGCCGTGGCCTCCGACCGCCTTCAATCGCACGTGCCAACTCTCAGCAGCACGCTGCCACCGCTTGGGGATGCGATGCGATGACATGAACCTGTCGAGGTCGGCTTCGCTCTCCCACACTGCGAAGAGCGCCGTCCGTCGGAGGTCGGCACCCGGCCCGGTGTTGTTGCCTTCGCCGCTCCCCATCAGCCGCCAGAAATGCAGGCCATCGACCCGCGACATCGCAGGCCGGTCGAGCCCGAGACGTGCCAATGCGAACACAGCACGGCCACGTCGCTCACGAATCAGGTGGAACGATGCAATGCGGGCCATGCATCGGCCATGCTGTCAGCAATGAGTTCGTTCAGCACGACCATCCTCGATGTTCTTCTCGTCTTTGTGGTCGGTTATCGGCTCGGTTCGATCCCTGTTGCCAACCTGGTCGCACGCCGCCGTTCGACAATCGACCTGCGAGAAGTCGGGGATCGGAACCCCGGGTTCTGGAACGCACGCGAGACACTCGGCAAGCGGGCTGCGGTGCCGGTGTTCGTTGG
>NZ_JBDNIJ010000037.1:0-20609 GCF_041688325.1 Ilumatobacter sp. | reverse complement strand
GGCAGCGCGGGGCCAGTGCCGTTGGTGCCGTCGTGAAACGCCCAGGCAATGACGTTTTCGTCGAGCGCCGAGCCGGCCATCCAGAGGGAAAGCACTTGCTGACGCATTGTGGACGCGGCGCTCATCGCGCCACCGAGCCGGCAGCTCGTTTTGAGCGCTGTTCCATGCGCGTCAGGTAGTAGTCGACGTCGAACGAGTCGTCGCCGCTCAAATAGCGCCACAGCAGGGAACGTTGAATCTGGGTGTTGCGGTACTCGGTGACGCCCATCCACGGCGGCATCGAGCGGAGGATTTCGGCGATGCCGCCGCTCTGCATGCGGGCGAAGAAATGATCCGTCGGCGGGCTCTGCAGCCCGTCGAAGTCGTCGGTGTTCCACAGCCGAACTTGCGGTTCGGTGGGGTTGAGCCGGATCTTGTGCATCCATCGATCGGAGCCGGGGTTGGGCTGGCCAGCGTGCCAGAGGCCGTGATGGAAGACGAAGACCGAACCGGCCGCGCACGCCACCTGTTGCTCGCCGACGATGTGCTGATAACGGTGCAGACCAGACGAACGGACTCGGGCCAGGTGACTACCCGGCACGAAGCGGGTTCCGCCTTCACCAGGGGCGACGTCATCGCAGAACCAGAACATTTGGATGTCGAAGGTCTGATCCAGCGAGTCGACATTGGCATCGACATGCAGCGGCTGGTTGAACGTGCCGCCGGATGGGATGTAGTGGACCCAGTCGTGATCAAACTCCGGCGAACGGCCGACGAGTGACTCGATGATCCCGCGGATCTGTGGCAGGCGGAGGTACTCGCCGATCACGGAGGGCTCTGGGTAGCAGTCGTCGAGCGGTGTGCCCGAGTGTGGTGGCCGCATCGCATCGAGATCGTCTGACGGCAACAATCGGCCGGCGTTCAATGCCTCGAGTTCAGCGATTGCTCGCTGGTTGATGTCGCGCGGAACGATCGCGTCGAATCGGAGAAACCCGTTCGCAACGAACTCCGCCATTTGCCGAGTTGTGAGCCGATGATCGAGCGCCGTCATAGTCGCGAGTCTTGCGGATTGCGAGTCAAGATGTCGCACACTTGTCACACCGAGGTCAGGACGGTCAGACCTCGGTGTGACAGACCGGCAGCAGTGTTAGGCCTGAGTGCCGACCTTGGTCTGATTGAACGGGACGCCCTTATCGACGCTGATGTCGCGCGGGAGGCCAAGAACTCGGTCGCCGATGATGTTGCGCTGAATCTCGTCGGTGCCGCCGGCGATCGACGACTGGAAACTATTGAGCACAATGCGTTGACGCTCGGCGCCGCTTGCGTCGGCTGGGTCCCATGCAATTGACGACATGCCAGCGATTTCGAGTGCAATCTCACGCATCTTCCAGGCGATGTTCGAGCCGAAGAGCTTGCCCAGCGAGCCGCCCGGGCCCGGGGTTTTGCCGGCCTTCTGCTCGGCGTTGTTGCGCATCGCGACCATCGACTTCGTGGTCTCCATCGCGTAGATCTTCATGAGCTGGTCGCGCACCACTGGGTCTTGCAGCTTGCCGCTCTCTTCGGCGGCGCTCTTCAGCAGCTTGTACGTCGGCTGGTTGATCTTGCCGGAGCCAGCGCCACCAATGGCGACACGCTCGTACATGAGCATTGCCGTGGCGAGCTTCCATCCGGCGTTGTACTCGCCCAGCAGATGGTCTTTCGGAATGCGCACGTCGGTGAAGAACACCTCGTTGAAGTGGCTGCCGCCGTCGATCTGGTGGATCGGACGGATCTCGACGCCAGGTGCGGCCATGTCGAGGATGAACATGGACAGACCGGCATGCTTGACCTGCTCGGGGTCGGTGCGTGCCACAACGACGCCGTACTGCGACTTGTGAGCAAGGGTCGTCCAGACCTTCTGGCCGTTGAGGATCCACTCATCACCATCGAGTTCGCACTTCGACTGCAGCGATGCGACGTCAGAACCGGCGCCGGGCTCGGAGAACATCTGGCACCACATGGTTTTGCCCGAAATCATGTCGGCCATGTAGGCGGTCTTCTGCTCGTCGCTGCCGTACTCGTTGAGCATCGGCAGGCACATTCCGTGGCTGATGATGAACTCGCTGTCCATCATTCGGTAGTTGCCCTTGACTTCGCGCCACACTTTTTCGTGCTCGAGGGTCAAGCCGCCGCCACCGAACTCCTCGGCAAACGGAACGCCGGCAAGGCCCGCGCCCGCAGCAGCGGCGAGGTACGCCTTCTGGTCATCGAGGGACGGCATTGCCTTGCCCGACTTGACGGCGTAGGTGTCCATGAAGTCGACGCACTTCTGGCGGAACTCAGCAACTTCGGTCTCAGTCATTGCGCTCATTGTGCTCATTTGGGTGCTTCTCCTGGTTCGCGGTTCGTGTTGCACTCGATTGTATGACGTCGTACAGTATGTGTCCAGACGGACGGTCACACTGTGTCAGGCACGATTTCAGCCACATGGTGACCGGCACTCCACTTACTCGCATGAGCAGCTTGACCAACAACGAACTCGACGCACCGCCGTGGTTGCGCGTTGAGTCGACGCTGATGGCAACGGCGCGGCTCATTCGCGAAGCATTCGATGCTCGCCTGAAGCCGCTTGACCTCAACCTCACCCAAGCCAGCCTGCTCGCCTACGTCGCCGAGTTCGGCGCCACCACGCAAACTGGGCTCGCCGAAAAGATGGGCACGGGTCGCGCCGCCATGGGCACTGTCGTCGACGGTCTTGAGAAGCGCGGCTTCATCGAACGCCACCCCGACCCCGACGACCGACGAGTGTGGCGCGTCGACATCACCAACGTCGGCCGCGAACTTGCCGCACGCGTCGTGGGCGTCGACGAGGTGTTGCGCGGCGAGCTCCGCCACGGCATCGGCCGCGAAGAACGCCAAGCCCTCAGCTGGGTCCTCACCCGGTTGCAAGTAAATCTCCAATCCGCAATCAACCAGTGAGTTGCAGCGTCACACGTTGCGTTGCATCTCGAGACAAGAAAGAGACACCACATGATCGAAGCAGTGATCGTCGATGCCATCCGAACCCCGGGCGGCAAGCGCAACGGCCAGCTCAAAGACCAGCACCCGGTTGACCTCGCAGCACACGTGCTGAAGGCCCTCGCCGAGCGCAACAACCTCGACCCGGCAATGGTCGACGACGTCATCATGGGCTGTGTCATGCAGGTCGGAGAGCAGTCGCTCAACATCGGCCGTAACGCCGTCCTCGCCGCCGGCTGGCCCGAAGAAGTTCCCTCGACCACCGTCGACCGCCAGTGCGGATCCTCACAGCAGTCGATGCACTTCGCTGCGCAAGGCGTCATGGCTGGCGCCTACGACATCGTCGTCGCCGCCGGCGTCGAAGTGATGACCCGCACCCCGATGGGCGCCTCGATTGTTCAGGGCATGGGCTTCCCGTTCAGCCAGGATCAGCAAGACCGCTACGCCGAGACCGGCCTCCCGCCGCAGGGCATCGGCGCCGACATGATCGCCGATGAATACGGCATCACCCGCGAAGACCTCGACGCCTTTGGCGCCATGAGCCAGCAGCGCGCCGCAGTCGCTCGCGACGAAGGCCGTTTCGAGAACGAGATCGTGCCGGTCGAGATCGACCTCGACGGTGAGAAGGTATTCGTCAAGAACGACGAAGGCATCCGCGACGGCTCGACCGCCGAGGGCCTCGCCAAGCTCAAGCCGGCCTTCAAGGAAGACGGCAAGATCACCGCCGGCAACTCCTCGCAGATTTCCGATGGCGCCTCCGCCGTGCTCATCATGAGCAGGGAAAAAGCAGAAGAGCTCGGCATGAAGCCGCGTGCCCGTTTCCATGCCTTCGCCCTCGCCGGCACCGACCCGGTCACCATGCTGAAGGGCCCGATCCCGGCCACGAAGAAGATCCTCGAGAAGACCGGCCTCACCATTGACGACATCGACCTGTTCGAAGTCAACGAAGCATTCGCCTCGGTCGTCCTCGCATGGCAGAAGGAGACCGGCGCCGACATGAGCAAGGTCAACGTCAACGGCGGCGCCATCGCCCTCGGCCACCCGCTCGGTGCGTCCGGCACCAAGCTCATGGCAACGCTCCTCAACGAACTCGAGCGCACCGGCGGCCGTTACGGCCTCCAGGTCATGTGCGAAGGCGGCGGCATGGCCAACGCCACCATCATCGAGCGCCTTGACTGAGTGGCGCCAGATCGCCCGGATACTGCGTTGCCGTCGTCGGTCATTGAGCAGGCTCAACTCCGTCTTCGGCGCCTTGTCTCCGAACGATCAGACCACCATTCATCCCATCGATCCTGAGGGGTTGATTTGAGGGGTTGAACTCATCGCTGCGGTTTTGCGGCGGTACTGACCCTGCTGCGGCCGAGCTTCTCTTCGTGAGGGGCTCGGCCGTTGCGGTTTTCTGCCCCGTTCCCTCCTCAAACGCCGCTGGGTTAGAGCGGCTGGTTGATCTCGATGAGGTTGCCGGTCGGGTCCTGGAAGAATGCCTGCCGGCAGATGTCGCCGAGCTGCTTCGGTTCGCTGACCTTGACGCCCTTCGACTCCAAGTCGGCCTTGGCTGCATCGAGATCGGCGACTCGAAGTGCGAAGTGCTGGCCCTTCGGCGCCACGAAGTCAGCTACTTCGAGCAGGTGTACCTGCTGCTCGCCGGCCTGCAACCACGCGCCGTCAAACGTGAAGTCAGGTCGGTCGTCGCGCAGTGTCATCCCGACGACATCGACATAAAAACGCGTGCACTCGGCAGCGTCGGTGACGTTGAGCGACACGTGATGAACCCCAGCTAATTGCATATCTGCACAGTAGGCGTCGCCCTGAGGTGCAGCGCGACGTGAAGCACAAGTTGCACGGTTGGGTGACCCGAGGCGCGCGACCGATTGCGTCTCCCTCGGCGCGCTTCTGACGGTTGGTGTGTGCCGCTCTATGAGTTGATGGCGAGCTCTTCCAACACGTCGCCGTACCGCTTCATCGCCTCGGCGCGGCGCGTGGGGATGTGGTCGATGCTGGGGTCGCTCGGCCGGTAACGCTTCAACACCTGGCGGGCAACGGTGACCTTGTGGACTTCGTCCGGCCCGTCGTAAATGCGTGCCGCACGTGCGGCTCGGTACATTGCCTCGAGCGGCAGGTCAGTGGTGTAACCAAGCGAGCCGTGGATCTGAATCGCACGATCGATCACATCGTGGAGCACCTTGGCGCCCCAGAACTTGATGACCGCGATTTCAAGACGAGCGTCGCTGTACGTGCCGCCTGCTTCGTGCAGTTTGTCCATCTTCCAGGCTGCCTGCAGCGTGAGCAGTCGGGCTGCTTCGCGGTCGGCATACGACTGGGCAATCCAGTCCTGGACCATCTGCTTGTCGGCGAGGATCGAGCCTTTCGTGTAGCGGGTCAGTGCCCGCTCGCACAGGAGGTCGAACGCTCGCTGCGATTGACCGAGCCAACGCATGGCGTGATGGATGCGACCCGGGCCGAGACGCTTCTGAGCCAGCGCGAAGCCCTGGCCGATGCCGGCCTCACCACCGACAACATTCTCGAACGGGACACGCACGTCTTCGTAGAGGATCTCAGCGTGACCGCCCGGCTCGCCGGTCTTGTGGTCGGGCTCGCCCATCGTCGGCACGTCGCGCACGATGTTGACGCCAGGCGTATCGGTGGGGACAACGATCATCGAGAACGCCTGGTACGGCGATGCATCTTCGTCGAGGTTGGTCTTGACCATCACGATCAAGATGTCGGCGACCGATGCGTTCGACGAGAACCACTTGTGGCCGTTGATGATCCACTCGCCGCCGTCGCGCACGGCCTGTGTGGTGAGCAGGGTGGGGTCGGCGCCCGCGCCCGGTTCGGTCATCGAGAAGCATGACCGGATCTTCTGATCGAGCAGTGGCTGCATCCACTTCGCTTTTTGTTCCTCTGTTCCGCCGAGCGACAGCAACTCAGCGTTGCCCGAGTCGGGGGCGTTGTTGCCGAAGATGCGTGGGGCGAGCGGTGACTGGCCAAGGATCTCATGCATCAGCCCGAGCTTGACCTGCCCGAAGCCGCCGCCACCGAGTTCGGGAGGGAGGTGCGCTGCCCAGAGGCCCTGGTCTTTGACCTGTTGCTTCAGTGGCTCGGTGATCTTGTCGAACGCCTCACGACCCTGCGGGCTGCGGAACTCCGGAGCAAGAGTCTCGAGCGGGAAGATTTCTTGCTTCACGAACTCGCGCATCCACGCAAGCTTTGCTTCAAATTCGGGTTCGGTCTCGAAATCCCATGCCATGGTCGGCTCCTGCTCATCAATTGGTTGAGGCGAACCTAGGCACAACGTCACGTCTCGGTCGGACTGGACGCCGCACCGACCCGAAAACGCGGCGACGGCGCACCAGGTGGGCAGCCACCTCAGGCCTTCGTCAGGCGTTCGTCGCGACCTCGTCACAGAGTTGCGAAAGGGGCCTGACCCCATGCGTAACTATTGTGGGCGGTCGCCGAAGTCGATGCCGCCGGAGCGGGTGCGCTTCAGTTCGAAAAAGCTGTCGACTTCCATCAACGCGACGAGGCCGTCCCACATGGCGAGGCCCTTGTCCTTCGGCGGCACCTTGTTGATGACGGGTCCGAAGTAGCCAGCCTGCTCGCCGTTTGAGCGCTCGATCGCAATGATCGGTGTGCCGACGTCTTGGCCGACGAGCGCAAGGCCGGCGTCCATTTCGGAGCGAATGATTGTGTCCCACTGCTCGTCGTCGAATGCGGAGGCGTGCGACGTATCGATGCCGACGGCTTCGAGGAGTTCGGCGGCCGTGAAGTCACGGTTGCCGTCGTGGTGGATACGCGAACCGGCTTCCCAGTAGAGCTTGAAGACGGCGTCGTTTCCGGCTTCGGGAGTGGCGGCAGCAGCTCGCACCGACTCCATGACACGCAACAATTTGTGCGTGAAGTTGACCGGACCGAAGTAGTCGGAGTCTTCTGACGGTTTGTTCTTGAACAGCAAGCTGATCGGCCTCCACGTGACCTGAAGGTCACGTTCTGGTTGCACATCGTCGACCACCCAACGGGCAGTCACCCAGCAAAACGGTCAAAGAGGGTCTATCCAGAAATCCAAATTCATGGGCGGAGTCTCCCGGCATGAAAGCGAACCCGCACCCTTGCGCTGCGAAACCTTTGTGAAAGCCGAATGAGCAGCGAACGCATGACCCGCCTCAAATAGTGCGAATGGGGTCAGGCCCCTTTCGCAACTCTGCAACTGTCGCGCTTACTTGTCCAGCGGCGACGTGTCCTGGCGCAGGCGGGTTCGTTGGGTGCCGTCGATGTCGAAGTTGGCTGGGTCGAGCCAGCGCTCAAACTCGATTTTTCTGGCCTGCCACTCGAGGTCGGTGATCGAGAACCATGCGGTGTCGCGGCTACGGCCTTTGTAGATGATTGCCTGGCGGAAGGTTCCTTCATAGGTGAACCCGAGTCGCTGCGCCGCCGCCCGCGATGCGGCATTAAGCGCGTCGCATTTCCACTCGTACCTGCGGTATCCGAGTTCGTCGAACGCTCGGCGCATCATCAGGAACATTGCCTCGGTGGCGAGCGGTGTGCGCTGCAAAGCCGGCGAGAAGTTGATGTAGCCCACCTCGATGTTGCCGACGCTCGGTTCGATTCGCTGATAGCTCGCAAAACCGACGGCTCGACCGCTCGATGTGTCGATGATCGCGTGGAACAATGGGTCGTCCCCGAAGCAGGTCGCGGCCATCCACGTGCCGAAGGCATCGATGTCAGCGAAGGGGCCGTGCGGGAGATACGTCCAGTTGTGACCATCGGTGTCCAGCGCGAAGGCATCGAAGAGGTCGGCGCAGTGCAGGTCGAGGTCGATCGGCTCGAGGCTGACGAGCCGACCGGGTATCGGTGCGCGAGGCGGCACGGTGCTGGGCTGCCAGTCGGGAAGGGCCTGGCCGATTGGCTGGCCAAGTTCGTTGGTGTGGTGCGGCATGTTCAGCCAGCCTTCCGGCGCTTTCGATGGTCGGCCGTATGCGTGCGGCTTGCGCAGCGTGGATCAGAGCAAAACCGCCGAGACCCGTTACGTGACGAATCGTAGAAGAGGTGTTCGCAGTCATCAGCGGCGCATCGGCCGAAGCGCTTTACTCCGTGCTCGCAGAGGTCTTGGGTGATCGCCATCAGAACGTCGGCCATGACCTGGTCGTCGAATGAGGCAGACGGGGGTGTCCAGTGCACATGCAGTTCGGACCCGTCGTGGTCGCTGAGCGAGGGGGCGATGATGAGCTCGGTCAGCTCGGCGTTGACCCAGGTTCCGGCTGCACCAACGTCGCTGGTTGGCAGTGTTGACAAGCGGGGGAGGAGGTCGAGCACGCGCTGTGTCAACCGACGGACTGCAGCAATCGGAGCGGTTGCGGCGCGAGAGAATCCTTGGTCGTGAAGGAGCCGCCGCGCCGCTTCGGGTTCGAGGATCTCACCGGTGTCATCGATGGCGTCGTTGATCGCGTTGGCGAATTCGATGGCCGCATCGATGGTCAGCTGGATCTCGGTGTCGTTGCCCGAAGTCACATACACCCTGTCAATCTAGCGCACCTCGCCGATGTAAGGAGTCAGTAGAGTTTGACTGCTTACAAAGTGTCAGACCCGATCGTGATCGACGTCGACCCCTCGAAGGGAGTGCCCCGTGAACCTCATACTCAATCTTGTAGTTATCGCCGCCAGTGTCTTGGGATCCGGCATGGCCTTCCCCCAGGCGCGTCGGCTGATGAAGACACGCAGCGTCGATGGTGTGTCTCCGGTGTGGATCGGCGTGAGCATGGCGATCAATGGCTGGTGGACCGCGTACGCCATCACCTCGCCGCTTTGGGCGCTGCTTCCTGTCTCCAGCGTGTCGTTCCTCCTGTATGCGTCGATTGCGATCCTGTATGTCAAGACGGTCGGTGTCGGCAGTATTGGAGGCATGGCGATCGGAGCATTCGGGCTCGGTATGGTGCCGCTTCCTTTTCTGGTCGCAGCCGGCTGGGAAGTGGCCGGTCTGGCTATTGGCCTCTGCTACGGCATCCAACTCGCGCCAGCCGTTGTGGCCGCACATCGCACTCGGGCACTCGATGGCGTCTCGGCAGGAACTTGGAACATGTCGTTCGTCGAGGCGTTCCTCTGGCTCATCTACGGTCTTTCCGTGGCTGACGCAGCGCTGATCGCCGGCGGCGCCGCAGGAATCGTTATGGCAGGCGCGATTCTTCTCCGTCTGGCCCTCACGGGCTATCGCCCCTTTGCAATCGCGCGCCCGCGGCGACTCGGAGTGGCGTAACACACACGCGCTGCGGAGGTGCTCCGCGGTGTGTTCGGTCCCTGACCTCATTAGAGTGGGAAGTTGAACACGGGTCAAAGTGGCCCGGAAGTTAATAAGGAGCCACAATGGCAACTACCGGTACGGTCAAGTTTTTCAACGACGAGAAGGGCTTCGGCTTCATCTCACGTGACGATGGCGACGATGTCTTCGTTCACTACTCCAACATCGCCGGCACTGGCCGTCGTTCGCTGGCTGACGGCGACACCGTCGAATTCGACATCGCCCCGGGCCGCAAAGGCCCCGAGGCTGTCGACGTCAAAGTCGTCTGAGGAGGCGGTCTGATTGGCCTCAAGCCCACAGTCATATCAAAAGCGGCAGCGCGAACTCCGTAAGAAGGAAAAGAAGGCCGAAAAACAGGCCATTCGCCACGGAAAAAGCGCTGCTCAAGATGAGAGCGACGACGACGACGTACCCGATGAGGACGCGCTACTCGAAGAGTTTCGTGTGCTGAACGAGTCTTTCGCCGCGGGTGATGTCATTCAGGACGACTTCGAATACCGCAAGGCTGATCTCTTCCACAAGATGGGTTTAGGCGAAGCGCCTGAACCTCGTGAAGAGGACGCCGAAAAAGAAGCGGCCGAGTCGACCGACTGACGGTCACCAGTCTGAATCTCACAATAACCCTCCGGCCATGCCAGGGGGTTGTTGTCGTTTTCGCACTCGGTAACCGTCAGTTGGCCCTCGTGCCGTGAGTATGGCGCGCCTGCTCAGAGCTGCAGGTCGAGCGGGAAGTGAGTGAGGAGTTCGGGGCCGTCGGCTGTGACGAGCACTTGGTTCTCGAGCTTGATGCCCTCTGCCCACTCGTTTGAGCCAGCCGTTGAACGCGGCCCGACATATGACTCGACGGTGAGGACCATGCCCACGTTGAGCTGCCCATCAAAGCCCCATTCGTCCCAGATCTCTGGGAAATAGATCTCCGGGTATTCGTCGCATTGGCCGACGCCATGGAACAGGCAGGAGTAGTGGCGGTAGTGCTCTGGGTCGGGGAAGGTCGCCTCGAATGTGAGGTCGCGGAACGATCGGCCCGGGGTGAGGAGTGCCATGTTTTGTTCGATCTGTTCGTAGGCCAGGTCGTACGTGTGCTGCTGTTCGGCGGTTGGGCCGCCGCCTGAGCCGCGACCCTCTCCGGCGATCCAGGTCCGCGAAATGTCGACCATCATCCCGTAGGCGCCGACAAGGTCGGTGTCGTAGGCCACGATGTCGCCGGGCTCGATCACTCGACTCGATGCCTCTTGCATCCATGGGTTGGTCCGTGGGCCGGACGCAATGATTTGGGTTTCGATCCACTCGCCACCGCGTCGGATGTTGCCTGCGTGCAGAAGTGCCCACAGTTCCCGTTCGGTCATGCCCGGCTGGAGGGCGGCGTGCATTTCGGCCATCGTGGTTTCGCAGGCGTTGATGGCGCAGCGCATCGCCAAAATCTCGTCGGTGCCCTTGATTGAGCGTGCCAGCTCCATCACCTCTTGCCCAAAGCCGACCTCGACACCTGCATCTTCGAGGAGCCGGTAGCCGACGTGATGGCATTGATCGACTGCGATGCGCGGGTTCGGGCCGCACTGTTCGGTGATCACGGCGATCATCTCGTTCGTCCAACGCGTGGCCTGTTCGGCGTAGCGGGGGCCGGCCAGGAAGTACGTCGAGCCAATCGCCGGGCGCACTTCGTCGATCTCTGCTGAGTGGGCTGCCAGGTAGTCGCACCCGTAGTAGTCCCAGAGGATCACGTGGCCGTCGGCGCTGACGAACGCGTATCGAGCGCCGTTGTGCATCACCCAGAGCTGCATGTTGGTCGTGTCGGTCACGTACCGGATGTTCATGGGATCCATCACGATGATGCCGTCGTAGCCCTGGGTCGCGAGCTGAGCGGTGACCCGGTCGATCCTGTAGCGCCGCATGGTGGGAAGATCAGGGAGCGTCAGTCCTGCGGCTGCCCACTCACTGATGGCGGGCTCGCCAGGGCCGATCATGAGGTGGTGGCCACCCCCGCCGGCGAAGCGGACTTCGGCTGCAGCATTGGCCAACGACGCTGCGATCTTGCCTGACATCACCCAAAGTTACGTATGGGGTCAGGCCCCTTTCGCAACTCTCGCCATGACAGCGGTTCGATTCCCCATGACACGTTCGACGTTGACCGATCGCCCGTGACCGTGGATAATCAGCGCCGTGACAAACTGGACCGACGAGGCGGCATGGGCGCGAACGCGCCGTCCAATGCGCACGGCGACGGGCCTCGATTCGGCCGCCTACGTGAATGATGAGTTCTATTTGGTCGAACAGCAGCGTGTCTTCGGCCAAGCCTGGGTCTGCGTCGGGATTGCCGATGAGGCTGTTGCCGGGCGGATGCTCGTTCGCCAGGTCGGTTCCAAGTCGGTCATCCTCACCCGCAACGAAACAGGCGACCTCCGTGGGTTCATCAACTCGTGTCGGCACCGCGGCACCGAACTAGCCGAAGCCGACTGCGATGTCGCCGGCACCATCCGCTGCCCGTATCACCGGTGGGGCTACTCGCTCGACGGAGCGCTGAAGGCAACTCCATTCTTCGACGAAGTACCGCGCGACGATTTCGACAAGGCCGACTTCGGCTTGCTCCCCGTCCGCGTCGACACGTGGGGCGTGTTGCTCTTTGCCTGCCTCTCAGATGACACTCCGCCACTACTCGACTGGCTGGGCGACCTTCCCGATCGCATGGCCGGCTACCGCCTCGACACGTGGTCCACGGTGCACCAAGCGTCAATCGACATCCAGGCGAACTGGAAGCTGATCACCGAAAATTTCCAGGAGTACTACCACCTGACGTGGGTCCACCCAGAGCTTGCGAAGGTGTCGCGGGTCGCTGATCACTACCGTTATCAGGGCAGCGGCATGTACTGCGGGCAGACCACCACGCCGGTCTCGGGCGACGAGCGCGACGAGTGGTTGGCGCTGCCTGAAGCGTGGGGCCTCGACGCTTCTGACTCGGTGAGCGGCCGGTTCATTGCAATATTTCCGAATGTCATCCTCTCGGTCCTGCCGAACCACGTGTGGATGATGCGCCTCGATCCAATCGCCCCCGGCATCACCCGCGAGACCTGCACGATGCTCCTTCCCACCAGCGTGCAAGATGCTGGTGGTGCTACTGCTGGTGCTGGTGCGGTCGACGGTGATCTCCGAGACGATGCCATTGCCCCGACGCGGCGGTTTTGGGTCGACGTGAACAACGAAGACATCGACATTGTCCAGCGTGGTCAGCGCGGCCTCGCCCGTGGTGGCGTTCCCGCGGGCCCGTTGGCGCCTCGCTTCGAAGAGCCGCTCCACCGCTTCCACAACATGCTTGCCGACTGCATGACCAACGACGGCCTCAGCGGGCTGCAGGTTCCGACCGGCGACCAGCCCGGCGACACCTGGGGCGCCGGCGAGAACCCCACCCCCGCCGCCATCGACAGAGTTGCGAAAGGGGCCTGACCCCATGCGTAACTCTGTCGCCGCTCTCGCTGCTCTCGATGACAGAGTTGCGAAAGGGGCCTGACCCCATACGCAATTACGAGAGGGTGTCTTGGATTTCGTCGACGAGGGTGCGGACGGCAGAGGTCCGGCTGCGGCTGTTGACGCGGACGACGAACGACGCGGTTGGCATGGCGGTGTTGAGCTCGGCGAAATCCCAGATCGGACATTCCTCGGTCACGCCGCGCCCGTTGATCAGCGCCACCCCGAACCCGGCGGCAACAGCACTGCGGACGCCTGCCGAGCTCTCTGATTCGAACGCAATGTGATGCTCGATGTTGGCAGCCCGGAGCGCGCCAAGCATCAACGTGCGGTAGTTGGAGTTGGGTCCAAAGGTGACGAGTGGGAGCGACTCGCTGAGATCAGGCACGTAGGTGGGCGAGGCAATCCATTCGATCGCCTCGGTCCAGAGCACCTTGTCACGCGGCGCCGGTTCGATGACTTGGATCAGCGCCAGGTCGAGGTCGCCGCCGCGCACAAGTTGCGCGATGGGGCCACTGAGCCCCATCCGGACGTGCAGCCTGACCATTGGGTGACGGCGCTGAAATCGAGCGAGCAGCGCCGCGACTTCGTCGGCTTCCAACTCGTCGTTGATGCCGAGGTGCACGGTGCCTTCAAGCTGAGACCGCTGCAGGCTGTCGACTGCGTCATCGTGCGCGCTGACGATCTGCTCGGCATGGACCAGGAGTTCGCTGCCAAGTTCGGTCAACGTAAGTTCGCGTCCGTCGCGCACGAGGAGGGGTGAGCCGAGCCGCTCTTCGAGCCGCTTCATTTTCCAGCTCACTGCCGACTGGGTGAGGTTGAGTTGCGACGCAGCCTGGGTGACGCTGCCGCAATCGACAACGGCGCGAAACGTGCGCAGTGATTCGACGTCTAGTCTCAAGCTCCCCATGACTCTGTGCTGAGACTAGCCAAACCGAGTACCCGAACATGACAGAACCTTGTGCGGCGGCTGAACAAGTCGCATGGGTGTCATGGCGCTGCACAGGCAATGGATGCCGTTCGATCTGCCACAATTGGCGATCATGAGCGACCACACAGTTGCCGGATCACGTGAGCCGGAGTACGACGCCATTATTATCGGTGCTGGAGTGATCGGTGGGGCGGTTGCCTACGAGCTGGCCCGCCGCGGTCATCGCACCCTGAGTATCGACAAGGGTCCGGGTGCGGGCTATGGCAGCACGAGCGCGTCGAGCGCCGTCATCCGATTCAGCTACTCGACCGAGACCGGTGTCGCTGCAGCCTGGGACGGTATGCACTACTGGCAGAACTGGGCCGAGTACCTCGACGCACCCGACGAGAGCGGTTACGCCAAGCTGGTGCAGTGCGGCATGGTGTTGCTGATCCAGGGCGAAGAGGGCCACCACAATCGCGTGATGCCGCTGTGGGATCGCCTCAAGGTCCCCTACGAATATTGGGACCGCGCCGAACTCGAACAACGTCTGCCGACCTTCGACCTCGACCTCTACGGCCCTCCGTCCCGATCGACCGACGACGACTTCTGGAAGGACGCGCACGGCACGATGGTCGGCGCGTTGTTCTCACCCGACGCCGGCTACGTCGATGACCCGCAACTCGCGGCGCACAACCTGCAGCGCGCTGCCGAAGCCCAAGGCGGTGAGTTCCGCTTCCGCACGGAGGTTGTTGGATTCACAACGCGATCTGGTGCGTCCGCTGTTTCGGGCGACCGCGTGACCGGCGTCGAGCTGGCTGACGGCTCGACGGTCACGGCGAAGGTCGTCGTCAACGTTGGCGGGCCGCACAGCTCGGACATCAACAAGCTGGCTGGCGTGTACGACGCGATGAACATTAAGACGGAGTCGATCCGGCATGAGACGTACCACGTGCCCGGACCGTCAGACATGGACTTCACGGCTGACGGATTTGCTGTGGCAGACGATGACAGTGGCATCTATTTCCGGCCGCAGCCCGGCAACAACATTCTCCTCGGAACGACTGACCCGCCGTGTGATCCGAAGGTCCCGGTGGGCCCCGACGAAGAACTCGGCGAGGTCACGAGTGAGGGTTGGGAGACCAACACGATGCGGATCAACAAGCGGATGCCGACACTCGGCGTGCCCTTGCCGCACGAGAAGAAGGGCGTGGTCGATCGTTACGACAAGAGTGACGACTGGATCCCTCTCTACGACCGCACCAACCTCGACGGCTTCTACGTGGCCATTGGCACTAGTGGCAACCAGTTCAAGAACGCGGGCGTCGCTGGGCACATGATGGCGGAGCTCATCGAGGCGGTCGAAGGCGGCCACGACCACGACGCCGACCCGCTGCAAGTCACCGCTCGCTACACAGGCTTGAACCTCGACATGGCCACGTTCAGCCGCAATCGTCAGATGAATACCGCTTCCTCCATGAGCGTCCATGGCTGATCGCCGCTCAAAGACTCTTCAATTTTGATTATTGAGTGAGCTGATTTTGATTGTTGGGTGAGCTGGGTGCTGGGCTTCCGGAATGAACTCGGAGTTGCGTAGGTTGGGGGACGCATGGCTGATCTCACCGACCCGACGGCGCTGAACGACCCGACCCTGTACGACCTGGTGGTCGTTGGTGGATCAGCCAGCGGCTTGTCGGCCGCCGTCCTCGCCCGCCGTTCGGGCCTGCAGCGCGTCCGCATTCTTGAGGGCGACTCCAGCGTGGCGCTCCCCGACGTGATTGGCGCGAACGAACTCGACGTCGGTTACGGCGAGACTGCCACCGCGATCACCGTCGTGGGTGAACACCTTGTCGTGGACACGGACCGGCTCAGCTACCGCACGCGCACCGTGCTGATCGCCGACCGCCACAGTGATCCGGCCTGGTTGCCCACGGTGAAGCTGCCAGACAGCGACCGGATCCATATCGGCCACGCCGACGTCGGCACCGACAACGATGTCCTCGTCGTGGGCCCGTCCGACCACGCTGTCGAACTCACAGCGCAGTTCGCCGACACTGGCAATCGCGTCGTCCTCGCTGCGCAGGGCATGGACCCGACGAAGCTCTCGCCGACCGGCGAGTACGTGTTGCGTCAGCTCGAACGCAGCCGTCGCGCCACGCTGCTCTACCGGTCGACGCCGAAGCACGTGTCGATGATCGGCGAGTTCCCGCTGGTCGAGTTCGGCGATCGCCGCACACCCGACCTGCAGTTCGATCACGTCGTGTTCGCACCGCCACGCATCACCGTCAGCTACGAAAGCATCGGGCTGAGCGACGCTGCGGTGGCCTCTGGCAACGTCTGGTTTGTCGGCGAGCCGGGGCTTGACGCTGACGGGAACAGTAAGCCCGCCACGACAGCACTCGGTTCTGACATCGGGTTCGCGTTGCTGTCGAGTTCCTTCCCTGACGCTGAGGTGCCGGTGCCTCGATCTTCGCTCGAACGTCGCACCAAGCACGTCGGCGCTATCGAAGAGCTGCGTGAAGAGCACTACAACGCAACGATCACGTACTTCGAGCCAACGCATTCGGACCTGTGGGTCTTGGGCGTCAAGCCCGACAATGGCGACACGTCGTACCTGCCCGGCCAGTACGCATCGCTCGGGCTCGGCTACTGGGAAAACCGCATCGACGACGCAACCGATCCTGAAGCCGAGAAGCGGTGGGACAAGCTGATTCGTCGTTCCTATTCGATTTCGTCGCGCATCTTTGACGACTATGGCTACCTGACCGATGAGAACGGCCTCGATGAGCTCGAGTTCTACATCGTCCTCGTGCCACCGACATCGGACAACACCCCTGCACTCACGCCCCGCCTCGCGCTCAAGAAGACCGGCGACCGCATCTACCTCGGCCCGAAAGTCGCTGGCCGCTACACACTCAGCTCGGTACAAAATCCGAAGGCCGAGATCGTGTTCTTCTCGACCGGCACCGGCGAGGCCCCGCACAACGGCATGGTCATCGACCTGCTGCGCAAGGGCCACACCGGTCCGATCATTTCGGCGGTGACGGTCCGCCAGAATGCCGACCTCGGATACGCCGATAAGCACCGCGAGCTCCAAGAGCGCTACCCGAACTACCACTACATGCCGATGCCGACTCGTGAAGAAGGAGTCCCCAAGCGGTACCTGCAGGATCTGCTGCGTGATAACGACTTCTCCGAGAAGCTCGGCGTCACCTTGTCGCCAGAGACCAGCCACGTCTTCCTGTGCGGTAACCCTGCGATGATCGGTTCGCCTGAAGAGGTCGACGGCAAGCAGGTCTTCCCCGAGACGGTTGGCGTCGTCGAACTCCTCGTCAAAGAGGGCTTCACCCTCGATCGTCGTAACGCACCCGGCAACATCCACTTCGAGGAGTACTGGTAGAGCTGGTTCCGGGGGTCCGCTCCGCTCGGGCTCCCAATCAGGTTGTCAGGTTGTCGTCGTTGCTTGGAGTGTCGTCGTCGCTTGGAGTGTCTTCGGCGGCGAAGGCGTCGGCGAGTTCGGCAGCGTCGAAAATCTGTGACAAGGAGATTGCGACGATCTCGAGATTGCGGCTCGCGCACGCTTCGAGCAGGCTGTCGATCATCGACTCATCGACCGGGACGAACCCGCCGTACGAGCGGTGTGTCTGGCCAACGGGCAGCGGTCGGCCGCAGATCAGTGTGCCGACTTCGAGCGGTTGCTCGGGAATCGTGCCAACAATGGTGATCCGGTCGCGGCTGCGAAGTTCTATGAGTTCGAGTTCGGCGTGCGTCGACTTTTTGACCCGGAACACGCTGCGCGGCGCGGCAATCCACTGCTCGGTGAGTTCGATTTCGTCGGCGGGCAGAATGGCGCTTTTGGCCATGAGGAAGCGGTTGGCGACGTTGCCTTCGTGGAGCGCGATGTCGGTCGGGATGTAGGACTGTTCGAGCATCTCGGCCATGTCGGACGTCGCCATGCTGCTCGTCATTTCGGCAACGATTCCGCCGGGCAGGTACGGGTTGGTGAGCTGCATGAACCGCATCATCTTGAGGTACAGCCAGGCCGCACGGTCGTTCAGTGAGTGCAGTTCGTTGCCAAGGTGGCAGTGCTTGTACTTCGTGCCGGAGCCGCACGGGCAAGGGTCGTTACGGCCAGCGACTGCCTTGGGGCGCAGCGCTGCGAACGGGGCGATCTCCTCGGCGAGCTCGACACCGAGACCCTGCTCGCTGGTCAGCGGGTCATAGGCCGCGTCGAGGTCAATGACGATATTGACCCCGGCTGCTTCCAGGAGGTCGCGGGTTTCGATTGGGTTGCTGGCGTCTGCCTGGAGCCCAGCAAGGTCGATGAGCACAGCGGCGTGACCAGAGTCGCGGACGCTGTCGAGGAGCCGGATCGATTCGTCGCTGTCGAGGCGGAGCACGGCCTGGCGAGATTGCAGCCAGGTGATACCGGGCCGGCGGCTGCTGTCGGTGCTGTCGGTGTTGTCGGTGTTGTCGGTGTTGTCGGTGTTGTCGCTGCTGTCGCTGCTGTCGCTGCTGTGGCTGCTGGCGGTGCCGTCGGTGCTGGCGCTGTCGGGTCCGGCGATCTCGTCGACGAAGGCTTGGAGCTTGTCGCCGGTGAGGCCTTCTTCGGCCCAGGCATCCCAGGCGGCGAAGGCGATGGTCGGGTCGTCGAGTGCGGTGAGGAAGAGCGCAATGGCTTCGTCGCGTTCGGCGTCCTCGCCCAGAGTGGGGTCGCCATCTGTGGCGAACAACGACGCAGCGCCGGTGAGCAGCATGAACATCTGGGCCTGTTCGTCGTCGAACCCGAAGCGCATCTGGAGCCGCTCAGCTGCTTCCGAACCGATCACGTCATCGAACTCATCAGTCTCGGGAGTCACGTCATCGGGAGTTGCGTCGTCGGTCACCTGCCCAGCCTGCCAGCGAGTTGCGGCTATCGAGCGCTCGACCGGTTCAGCTGCTGTTTCAGCTGTTGGACACTTTCAGGCGTCGAGGATGGCGAAGGTGCCGGTGCTTGTGGCGATTAATCGTTGGTCGGTGTCGTGGACGCGAGCTTCGAGGTGGATGATGCTCTTGCCGCGCTTGACGACCGTGGCAACGGCAGTCAGTTCCCCTTGCGCGGCTGGCCGGATGAAGCGCAACGACACTTCGACAGTTGCGCAGTAGTGGCTCTCGTCGATGACGCTCATGGTGGCTTTGCCCATTGCCGTGTCGACCATCGCGAAGACCACGGCGCCGTGTGCGACGCCATTCGGGTTGGCGTGCTGCTCGCCGAGCGTGAGGTGTGCAACTCCGGTGCCCGGCTCGTCAGCCGTCAGCTCCATACCGAGAAATTCTTGGAGCGGAAAGCTCGGAAATATTTCGTTGATGCTGTTCCCGCTACGCATAGGCGCTGAACTTACTGGTTGGCGTTGTGACTGATAGACACGGGTCAATGAAGATCAGCATCACCTACTGCCTGGCTTGAAATTATTGGCCGCACGCCGTGCGCGTGACTGATGAGATCATGGCGAACTATCAGCACATGGTGACTGAGCTCACGCTCGTTCCGGGTGGCGGCGGCGTGTTTGATGTGACAGCGGAACAACATGGAGAGGTCAGCACGGTCTACTCCAAGCACCAGACCGGCCGGCAAGCCAACGAGGGCGAAGTCGTCGCGGCACTCGTTGCACTGCTGCCTGCTGGCACCCTTCGCTACGGCACCTGAGTCTGGCGGAATTGGGGCGACCGAAGGGCCGTTGCTTGGCGCACATGACTGCCGGTCGCCGGGCGCCTCTGAGATGAGTCAAGATCGGGCCATGACACTGAGGAGCAACGTCACCACAGACATCCTTGATCTCCGACGCGAGGACGGTGCAGTGGTGCTCTTGACGTACCGGGGCGATTGGTGACCATATTGCTGTGGTCAGCTCGTGAAGCTGGCATCCCTGAGCGAACGAATCAGCAATGCAGGCGCAGAGGTCATTGCGATCAGCGTTGACGGCGACGAACGGACGGCGGCGATGTCCACTCGTTGGCCGACGCCGCACGTCTTGTATGTGAGTGATCCCGGGGGCGAGCGATATCTGCAGCCGATGGACATGTTTGACCCGAACGAGCGTGACGGGATAGCGCTGCCTGGCCTCTTCGTCATTGATCCCGACGGCAACGAGGTGTTCGGCTATCGAGGGAACGACTTCGCTGACCGTCGCAACGACGAGGACCTTTTCGCCGAGCTCGCACCGCTCGGCCTCGTGCCGTTCGCACCTCCCGCGGGCGGGCCAAACGCGCTCCCGAACGGCGACGCGCCCGAGGAGCAACAGAAAGGCGCGTTCACGCCGAAGCTGTTCGGGCCGTTCTTCTCTGGCAATAAGTTCGGTGCAATCGCGCTCGGGATGCGTGCCGAAGGTGACGAGGCAAAGACGTTGGCGGGCGAGCATCGCGACATGGCCCAGTCGATGTTGGACGCTTGGACAAGCCTGAACAGTTGAGCCTGCTGCGGCCGGCTGTGGACGGTTGAGCCTGCTGCGGCTAGTTGCTTTGACCGACGGTTTGGAGCTCGTCGACGTTGTGGGGAAACACCGCGTCGCGAGTGAAGGGTGGGAGTGCGCCGCTCCCGTTTGATGATGTGTACGGCAGGTTCCAGGTGGTGCTGACTCGGACTTGATACGGCTCGCTGTCGGGTGACGAGTGCCGGTACGTGTAGCCACATGGGCCTTCGTCGAAGGTCTCGAGGTAGCTGATCGGTTGGCCGAACCCGTCGCAGGTTCTGGTGTCGCCGTTGCCGAAGTCGAAGTGGATCGACTGATGTTCGGGGGTGACGGTGATCCACACGTTCGGCCCGGCTTCGGCGGTGATCGGCGCAATGGTGGCTGGTTCGACGGCGAGCCACATCCCGAGGTTGACGTAGCCGGTGAAGTCGAGTTCAGGTGACACGTCGGGGACCGGCGCCAGGATCCGGCCGGTCGCGACGTCGTGTAAGCCTGGGATCAGGTCGTCGGTGGCGAGGGTGGT
>NZ_JBDNIJ010000036.1:0-8390 GCF_041688325.1 Ilumatobacter sp. | reverse complement strand
CACCCTTGGCAAATGGCCAGCCGACGAGAGCTGAGCGATATCGGACGGTTGAACCGCACCGTGCGCCAGAGGCGGCGCATCCGGGTGTGCTCCTGTCTGCCGGATAGTGAGCGGGTTGAGGTGACCTCCGACGATGTCGCTATGGGCGCGTCCGGCCTGGTGATTCTGGTGCGTTGCGGCGCGTTCTTGAGTATGCGGTATGGGACACCCCTCGACGCTCAGCCGGTCGAACATTATGGGCGCCTCGGTGTGCGAAAGAAGTGCCTGATTGATGACGGGTTTGGCTGACGGCGTGTGCTGTTGATAGCGGGCGGGTTGGCGCTTGGGTCTGGGGCTACACGTCGTGCATTGCGATGCGCTTTCGCGCGGCGTCAGCGACTTGTGCGATGTGCGTCCGATTGGAGGTGACAACGGCGTCGTTGCGTCGGATGGCGCCCTCAGCGACAGCGACATCGACGATGTCGTCCAGTCCACTGCGAGCGATCAACGCTCCGACGCGGCGCGCCTGGTCTTCGCTGAGTTCCTCTATCCGGCAACCCTTCAACAGTCTTGACAGGCGGTGCTGGGGTCCACCGCGCCACGCCTCGGCCAGCACTCCTGCTGGAATTGTCGGATTGTGGCCGCGTCCGAGCGCTGCGAGGTGCAGTGCCCACATGAGCCGATCGTCTCGTTCAGCAGCAATCAATGCACCGGTGTCGTAGGTGAGTCCGCCGGCACTCATGCACTCTTGGCTGAGACATCACCCAGCAGCCGATTCAGGAGTGCTTCCCCAGCGGCTCGTTCCTCCGCACTCAATTCGCCTGCGTCGGCCTCCCACTCACGGATGCCACGCAAACCCTCGCGAAGCAGCAATGTGTCCTCTGCCGCCGATGAAAGCCACGACGAGAACGACACGCCATCTTCGTCTGCGGCAGCCTCCACTCTCTCGGCCACCGAATCGTCAAGGGACACCGATCGCTTGATCACGCTCATACGAACCAATGGTAGCACCACCGGTAGCACCTGACGTATGGTTCACGGTACGAGCCCAGCGTTGCGCCGGCGCCCTCACTGGGCCCGAGCAATGTCGCTCGCACACGTCGAATCCGATGTGTAGATATGAGCGGGTGTTTCACTGCTTTGGTGTCTGCCGGTATTGATCGGGCGGCGGGCTGTTCGGTGATGGCGCAACGCCCAGGATGGGGGATGGTTTGGCTTGTTCGGGTGTGTCCCAGTAGCGGCGCGCAGTACACGCTATCGACGCTGCGCAGACGAGGAGTCCGGCTGCGACTGTCCATGCGACCGGCAATGAATACGCCGCGGCGACTGCACCCAGCGAGACGCCGCCAGCAATTTCGCCCAGAGATCGTGTCTGGCCAATGAATGAGTGCACCGTGGCGCGCGCCTCGGGCGGGGCGAGGGCGTTGGTCCACGTGCCGATCAGAGGGGCGGTCATGCTGAGTAGCCCGCCTTGCACCACGAGGACGACTGCGACGAAGGCCAGCACGGGCACGTGTGCGAGTAAGAGTGCTCCGGCTGCCACAACGACGAGCACCGTCGAGATTTGATCTGACATGCCCAGGTCTTCGAGGCGTCGCACATCGAGTCGGTCGAGTGCTTCAGCGGCCATCCCCATCAGAATGAGAGCGATGCCGAACACTCGAAGTCCTTGTGCGTCCATGTGAACGATGCACCGAGGCAAATCGTTCGCACGAAGCTCTCACGTCGGTTCGCCACGACCCGCTGGAAGCCGGTTTATTGCATTGCGTAAGCAAGGTAAAGGGTCCAGAGAACTCCGAGGCCGCCGACGATCATGACGCTTGTTCCTCGCGGAATCACCCAAGCCAATGAGCCGAAGAGCAAGATGGCCGCAATTGTTGCTGCGAACTCAAGGCGGCCACGTCTCAGCAACAGGGGCTCGGCGGTCTCGGCCGAGCCGATCACCACCGACCACTTCCGGCTGAAGACATCGGCGACGACGCCAGTTGGGATCTCACCGAGAAGCATCGCCACTTCCATCGATGTGCCCAGCAACAGCAACTGCGTGGCACTGAGGTCAAGATCAACGGCAAGCCGCACGGCGAGCGGGAGCCAACCGCCAGCCATCATGAATTTACGAATGACGCCGTTCGTCAGAAACAGGCGAGCGGCATCATGTATGCCGCTCACATTGGCAGGTCGTCCCGCTGAAGCTGCTCCGGGTTACACGGCGCAAGCACCGCGTGGCCGACAGTTCGACCCTGCGGGCGATCAGAATGTTCTGTCCGGCACCTCGATGAGCCGCACATAGCCGGCAGGGAGGATCATTGGGGGTGCACCGGGCGCTCCATAACGTTCGACCTGACGCGGTCAGTTTCAGTACGACTCGAAGTGGGCTATCGGGCGCTGTGATGCCAGTCGAGCTTGATCGGGCGGCTGAGAGAGTTCCGAGGCGGCTGAAGCACGAACAACACGTCACACGACCCCGCACCCGGCGTTTCACCGCGTGTTCCGCGCCGGTTGGGCAGCACCGCTGTGCGGTAGGTCGCCCGGGGTGTGGTTGTCCAGGCGCCGCTCAAGTCAGCCTCCAGCGCCAGATCGTGTCACGTCGGAGGTCGGGCCAGACATGTCGTGCGCGAAGACGGTGGGAGGGCACACACGACATGCCAGACCCCACCCGCCGACCACACACGACCTGACGAGGCGAACTGCGCACCGCAAGGCTCCGACATCGCACAACGCACCCCTACAGGGCCGGGCAAAACCGCAAACTCCAAGCGGCCTGCGTCAAGGGCCTGGCTCCCCACGACCGCGTGCAGACGGTTCCCCGGACCGGACTGCCGTAGCCCACCCCGTAGCCCACTCGCGAGCTCGGAAACCGAAAAAGTAAAGAACCCCCGGGCGTGGACCTGGGGGTTCTTCGTGGAGCTTAGGGGAATTGAACCCCTGACCTCTTCCATGCCATGGAAGCGCTCTACCAACTGAGCTAAAGCCCCGCAATGTTGTGCGGCCGGTGACGATAGCGGCACGATTCAGAGATACAACGCAGTGCGAGGCACTGAGCGTCGTATCTGAAAATCAGACCTCCCAGTCGATCCTCGGAACGTCGAGATACAGCCGTTCGATCTCGTAAAACTCGCGCTGCTCTTCGTGGAAGACGTGCACGATCACATCGCCGTAGTCGATCAAGATCCACTGCTGCTCGGCACGACCCTCTTGCCGCATCGGCGGGCGCCCCAGCTCTTGCTTGACCGCACGTTCGATGTCGTCAGCGATCGAGCGGACGAGCCGCGGGTTCGATGCACTGCACACCACGAAGTAGCCAGCGATCGCAAGGACCTCACCGACCTCGAGGACAATGATGTCCGTGCCCTTCTTTGCGTCAGCAGTTCGTGCTGCCAGCAACGCCAGTGTGACGTCGGCATCATCGTTCGCCTGTTCGGCGTTGGGTGTCTCGTCAGCCATCGCCGACGACGGTATCGGCGTCGCCATCACTCGACGCAACAGCCCCCCCCGTTGAAGGCGTTGAAGTAGCCCGTACCGATGGTCATCACGACATCGACGCCAGCGATCAATTCCTCAGACACCACGTACTCCGCATCACCGAACACCGGAGACAAGGACTTCTTCAGGTCAGCAACAAACTTTTCGTCAGCAACCTCAAACCGGCTCTTGGTCGGCGCACCCTCCGGATTTGGCGCCACATCGACTGACGCCACGTTCGCTTGAAGAAAGAGCAACTGCCCAACGGCCGAACGGGCGACGTCGGAGCGGTTCACGAACGGACTGTTGTCGACATCCAACTGGGCATCGGTGATCGGCACTTCGACCCGGAACACCAGACCCACGTTCGGCTTCGACACCCGCGCTGGCGAGATCTGAGCGAAGACCAGCAGCGAATCGAAGCGATCGAGGACAGACACGTCGACCCCGCTGCCATCGGTCGAGGACTGCGCAGACACCACAGCCAGATCCCGGACCTGCACCGGCCCCTGCCACAGGCGAGTAAAGACATCGTCGATCGTCGACGATGTGACCGGCATACCGAACTCGTCGACGGGAACGGAGCCAGCGGCATCAACCGGGGTCGCTGCAGCGAGCGCCGACCACATGGCAACCGTATTCGTCTGCCGATCGGCATTGGTTCCAGGGAGCGGCGTGCTCCTCAGCACATCGACCGCATCGGTGACGTCGAAGTCAATCGACTGCAGCAGATCTCCAAGCTCGTCGCTCACGACCTCGGTCGTCGCGGTCGTCGTGGACGGCACTGGCGATTCCGCCACGCCATCCGCTAGCTGGGCGAGGCCGGGAACGAAGGGCAGGTCGACCGAGACTGGCGTGACGGGTTCGATCAACTCGGCAAGCCGGTCAGCCCCAACAATCTCGCCGAACTGCAGCACGATTGCCAGCGTCCCTTCGACAGCCTCGAAGAACCCATCAGGATCGGCGGGATCGAGTACGCCAGCGAGGGGCCGACGTTCGTCGCCGAGGCCGATGCTGGCGTCAGCGTCGACCGGAATCGTGACGATGCTCCCGCCCTGGCCGCCAGGCAAGAGCGTGGCGACGATCAGGGCGGTCAACCGATTGTCGTCGTCGACGACTGCCACAGCGGCGTTGTCGGTCTGCGGGAGAAAGACCACCGGGCGGACGTCGCCTTGCACGACTGCACCCTCGGTCGAGTTGGCGATCGTCGTCGCGCCGACAAACGTCAGCCCACCAGCAACCAGCACCAGGGCAAATGAGACGGCGGCACCGGCCATGGCCCGGTGGCGGCGGCGAGTAACGCTGGCGGTCATTCGTCGGCTCCCGAATACAGCCCGCGCTGCGCAATCACATCAAGCACCGGTTCGGTGACCAGGTAGTCGAGCGGTCGTCCGTCACTGAATCGGCGACGAAGATCGGTGCTCGATACTTCGAGACGTGGCACTTCGACACGAATCCAATCGATGTCGTCAGGCAGATCGACCGGGTCACCTGGACGATCGACCACCACCAGGTGCGACGATGCCACCACCTCGTCGGAACGCGTCCAGCTGTGGAGACCGGCCGCGGCGTCATCACCGACGATGGTGAACAACTCGGCATCCGGATGTTCGACACGGAGCGCCCGCAACGTGTCGGCGGTGAAGCTGTCTCCTCCGTGATCGATCTCGGTGCGTCCCGCCACCAATCCAGGAACGTCTTCGACAGCCGCGACGACCATTGCAAGGCGGTCTGCGGCCGGAGTGATCCGCCGAGTGCCTTGCTTCTGCCACGCCACGTTGTTGACCATCAAGATGACCTGGTCAAGCCTCAACGAATGCAGCACATTGACCGCCGTGACAAGGTGGCCGACGTGCGGCGGGTCGAATGTGCCGCCGAACAGTCCCAAGCGTGCCGGCGATGAACTCGCAGCTGCTCTGGGCGTTCCTGGGGACACGACGGGCAAGAGTACGCGGTTCCAGGGCGAATCACTCGGTACCTGCTTGGTCAGGGGTTGACACGTCTGTTACTGTCAGTTGTTCCCCCATATACCCCCCGTTTCGATGTTTGAGTCTGGTTTCCAACGGAAACCCCTCTCAGACGGCATCCGTTGCTCCGATCACTTCGCCACAGCAGCTTCGAGCTGCAGACGAAGTCCCTGATCAGGCCGGCTGTCGTGTTGTGTCTTGCGACACATTTGACATCGGAATCCCCCAGAAACTTGAACGGTTGTACTCAACATGAATGATTCCATTGGCCTCTACTTGAACGACATCGGCAAGGTGGCACTGCTCACCGCCGAAGACGAGCGCGAACTCTCGCGCGTCATCGAGGCGGGCCGCGAAGCTGCCGAGCAACTCGAAGCAGGCAAAAAGGGCGTCGCCCTCAAGCGCCAGGTGCGCGAAGCCGCCAAGGCAAAGGATCGGTTCATCCGCTCCAACCTTCGCCTGGTCGTCTCGATTGCCCGTCGTTATCCCCTGCCTCAGGGCATGGACCTCCTCGACCTCATCCAGGAGGGCAACCTGGGCCTTGAGCACGCCGTCGACAAGTTCGACTGGCGTCGTGGCTTCAAGTTCTCCACCTACGCCACCTTCTGGATCCGTCAGGCCATCGGCCGCGCCCTCGACCAGAAGGCCAGCCTCATCCGCATTCCAGGTGACCGTTCGGCCAGCCTCCGTGCCGCCTTGCGCCAGGCATCGGGCGACGGCGAAACCCTCGACCAGACCAACGCCGAACTGCATCGCCTGACCACCCCAGTCAGCCTCGACAAGACCGTCGGCGACGATGGCGATGCCACCCTCGGCGACCTGATGGCAAACGGCGACGGCACGCCGGAAGATCACGTGATGACGCTCGTCGACAGCGAGTTGCTCGACGAACTGCTGCACACACTCGATGCTCGTGCGCGTTTCGCTGTCGAGGCTCGTTTTGGACTCGTCGACGGCGAGCGTAAGAGCTTCCGCGAAGTTGGCGAGCAGCTTGGCGTTACCGCCGAAGCAGCTCGTCGCCTCGTCAGCCGAGCAGTCGCTGGCCTACGCGACGACGCCGAACGCATTTTGGCGGTCTGAGCTTCCGTCTGGCGGCGTTGTCCGAGCTCCTCGGTGCCAAGAGGCATCGTCGTCCTCGGCTGCCTTGCCACACGAAACCTCAGCTCCGCCAAAAAAAGTGAACTGAAATGCCGGAGCGGTTGGACTTGTCCGACTGCTCCGGTCTCGTTTTCGGGTTCCTGTCAACCGGCTGTCTTGTCAACAAACTCACGCAGTGCCAAGTAGAGGTGCTTCGATAGCCTGCCCTGATGGAACCCCGGGGAACGTGGACGGCGCAATCGTGGCAAGAACGCACTGTCAAACAACAGCCGTCATGGCCTGACCTTGGCGCACTCGACTCGTCGCTGAAGCAAATCTCGACGCTCCCGCCCCTCGTTTTCGCCGGCGAAGCCCGTTCACTGCAGGCCGAGCTCGCACAGGTTGCGGCCGGCAATGCCTTCCTGCTCCAGGCGGGCGATTGCGCTGAAAGCTTCGAAGAGTTCTCCGCCGACAACATCCGCGAGAAGCTTCGGGTCATCTTGCAGATGGCCGTCGTGCTCACCTACTCGGTCGGCGTCCCGGTCGTGAAGGTCGGCCGGATTGCCGGTCAGTTTGCCAAGCCGCGCTCGTCCGACACCGAAATGGTTGGCGACCTCGAGATCCCGTCCTTCCGTGGCCACATCGTCAACGACGCCACCCCCACAGAAGCAGCTCGCACCCCCAACCCTGAGCGTCTGGTCCAGGCCTATCATCAGTCGGCCTCGACGCTGAACCTGCTGCGTGCGTTCACCAAAGGCGGATTCGCCGACCTGAACCGGGTCCACTCGTGGACCCAAGAGTTCGTGGCGTCGAGCCCCGAAGGAGAGCGCTACGACAAGCTCGCCCGCGAGATCGATCGTGCCCTCAGCTTCATGCGCGCATGCGGCATCGAGACTGAGGCCAACTCAAACCTCAGCGAAGTCGACGTCTTCACCTCCCACGAAGCACTGATCCTTGGCTACGAAGAAGCCCTCACCCGTCGCGACTCGATCACCGGTGACTGGTACGACTGCTCGGCCCACATGCTCTGGATCGGCGAACGCACCCGCGAACTCGACGGCGCTCACGTCGAGTTCCTCCGCGGCGTCGGTAACCCCATTGGCTGCAAGGTCGGCCCGACGATGACCGGCGACGAACTCATCGAGCTGTGCGAGATCCTCAACCCGTCGCGCATCCCCGGTCGCCTCACGCTGATCACCCGGATGGGCGCCGACAACATCGAAGAAGGCCTGCGGCCGCTGCTTCGTGCCATCTCCGACGCCGGCCACCCCGTCGTTTGGGCATGCGACCCGATGCACGGCAACACCTATACCGCTCCAAGCGGCCGGAAAACCCGCCACTTCGACGACATCGTGCGTGAAATCGGCGGCTTTGTTCGCGCCCACCGCGCCGAGGGCACCTGGCCCGGCGGTATCCACGTCGAACTGACGGGCGAAAACGTCACCGAGTGCCTCGGCGGCGGCGACGAGCTGGTCGATGCTGACCTGAATAGCCGCTATGAGACCGTCTGCGACCCACGCCTCAACGCTCGACAGGGCGTCGACCTGGCATTCCGGGTCGCCGAACTGATCCAAGACTTCACCTGATCGGGCCGGGCAGCCACCAATGACGGCGCTCGATCTCTGTACGGCCTGGCCGGTACCGACGGTGGCGGCCGGCGTCATGCAGGGCGGCTCTGTCGTCTCCACTCGTGGTGACGTCAACGCGAAGTTTCGACTCGCCTCACTCAGTAAACCGATGACGGCCTGGGCAGCGCTCATTGCCGTCGAAGAAGGCATCGTCGACCTCGACACCGTCATCGACGAGCGATTCGCCGGGCAGCCTGGCTGCACGATGCGACACCTCCTGAGCCATGCAGGCGGGTACGGCTTCATGGGCACCGATCCGATTGCGGCGCCGGAACGT
>NZ_JBDNIJ010000261.1:0-15385 GCF_041688325.1 Ilumatobacter sp. | reverse complement strand
CGGAGATTGATACCGGCCTGCAGGTAGTCCATCTCTTCGAGATGTTCACGCCAGCGCTGGTCGATAATCCGCAACATCACCTGACGCTCGACCTGACGAAGGACGTCCTCACCGAGCTCCGCCTCGCGCTGTGCGTAGTGGGCTGTGGCATCGGCCATGACGAGTTCGTAGATCTCGTCGGTGTCAGCGCAACCACGGAGCTGATCTTCGCCGATCGAGTTCGGCCAATACAGAGTGACTTCTCGGGCCAAGCCTTCAATGTCCCATTCGTCATCGGCAACCGACGCACAGTGCGTCGTGATCAATGCATCGATGGCATCGGTGAGGTATTCGGTTCCGGCGGCACGGAGGTCTTCACCGTCGAGAATCTGATCGCGGCGCTTGTAGATGATCTTGCGCTGCTCGTTCATCACCTCGTCGTACTTGAGGACGTTCTTGCGAATCTCGGCGTTCTTGGTTTCGACCGTGGTCTGAGCACGCTCGATGGCCTTCGTGACCATCTTGGCTTCGATTGCCTCGTCGTCCGGCAACGCTTTGCCCATCACGTAGCTGAGCGCACCGGTGGCGAACAGGCGCATCAGGTCGTCGTCGAGGCTGAGGAAGAAACGGCTTTCGCCCGGGTCGCCCTGACGGCCTGAGCGGCCGCGTAACTGGTTGTCGATTCGACGGCTGTCATGACGCTCTGAACCAATGACGTACAGGCCGCCGAGGCCACGGATGATGTCGCCCTCGGCTTTACACGCAACCGAGTACTCAGCGAGCAGCGTCGCATAACGGGCCTGCGCCGCTTTGCGATCCGTTTGGAACTCTTCGGGCATCTGATCGAGTGGCACGGGCAGCTCGAATTCAGGAGCAAGGAGCCCGACGTCAAAGCCCTCCTTCAGCACGTCATGGCGTGCAAGACCTTCGGGGTTGCCGCCGAGCAAAATGTCAACACCGCGACCAGCCATGTTCGTGGCGACCGTGACGGCATTTTTGCGGCCAGCCTGCGTGACGATATCGGCCTCGCGCGTGTGCTGCTTAGCGTTCAAGACTTCACGTGGGATCTGGCGCTGTTCGAGCAAACGACCGAGATGCTCGGAGCGACCCACACTGGCAGTACCCACCAGCACCGGCTGGCCCTTGGCATGGCGCGCTTCGATGTCGTCGATGATCGCGTTGAACTTGGCCTCTTCGGTCTTGTAGATCAAGTCGGCTTCGTCGAGACGCACAATCGGCTGGTTCGTCGGAATCGGGACGACGGCAAGCTCGTAGGTGCCCATCAGCTCGGCGGCCTCAGTCTGGGCCGTGCCGGTCATGCCTGCGAGCTTGTCGTAGAGCCGGTAGTAGTTCTGCAGCGTGATCGTGGCGAGCGTCTGGTTCTCTTCCTTGATCTTCACCCCTTCCTTGGCTTCCACCGCCTGGTGGATGCCTTCGGACCAGCGACGACCTTCGAGGATGCGGCCGGTGAACTCGTCGACAATCTTCACCTCGCCGCCTTGCACGATGTAGTCCTTGTCGCGCTTGTAGACCTCTTTGGCCTTGAGCGCGACCGTGAACTGGTGCACGAAGTTGGCCTGCACGTCGTCGTAGAGGTTGTCGACGCCAAGCGCAGCCTCGACGGTCTCGATGCCCTGCTCGGTCGGCACGACGATGCGCTTGTCTTCTTCGTACTCGTAGTCCTCATCGCGCTTGAGTGAGCGGACGATCGATGCGAAGCGATAGTACAGCTTCGCTGCATCAGCAACGCGACCGGAAATGATCAGTGGGGTACGTGCCTCATCGATAAGAATCGAGTCGACTTCATCGACGATGCAGAAGTTGTGACCGCGCTGTTGCACCTTGGCTTCGTTCGTCGGCGCCATATTGTCGCGCAGGTAGTCGAAGCCCAGTTCGTTGTTGGTGCCGTAGGTGACATCGGCGGCATACGCGGCCCGCTTCTCGGCAGGCGTGGCGTTGCGACCAGGCAGAATCAGGCCGACGTCCATACCCATAAACCGGTAGATGCGACCCATCAGCTCTGACTGGTACTGCGCAAGGTAGTCGTTGACCGTAACCAGGTGAACGCCCTTCTCAGAAAGTGCGTTGAGGTACACCGGGCCGGTCGACGTGAGGGTCTTACCCTCACCGGTCTTCATCTCCGCAACCCAGCCGAAGTGCAGCGCAGCGCCACCCATCATCTGGACATCAAAGTGGCGTTGCCCGAGCACGCGGCCAGCGGCCTCACGAGTCACGGCAAATGCTTCAACGAGCATGTCGTCAAGTTCTTCACCATTGGCCAGGCGCTGGCGGAAATCGGCGGTCTTACCAGTGAGCTGATCGTCAGTGAGAGCAGACATTTCGGCTTCGAAGGCATTGATCTCCGGGACGATGCCCTGGAGTGCCTTCAGCTTCTTGCCTTCACCGGCGCGGAGGATGCGATCGAGAATGCCCATGTGGGACAGATGCTATCGGCGGGATGAGTGCCCCGAAGTGGCACCAATGCCACCGTGACGGGGGTCCCCATCTGCTCAGGCTGCGGTGAGTTGACCAAACGGCAGTACCTTGCCGCGACTCCGGGAACTCCCCGGTGCCGGCGTCGACGCAACAGCTGCGAGCACGACATCACGTGCGCCCTGTTGCAGCAGAGCGTCGCGGGCTGCGTGCAGCGTCGCACCGGTCGTGACGACGTCGTCGACCACGAGTACCGACGTGCCAGCGACATCGGGACGGGCCGCGAATTCCGGCGCAACGAGCCGCTCCGCCCGGCTCAAACCAGTCTGGGCCAGTGCTCCTCCGCGTCGATCAAGCAGACGGCGGCAAGGCAGGCCGAGTTGCCGTGCGACGGTGCGTGCGATTTCCTCACCTTGATCGAACCCGCGGTGACGGCGTCGCTTCGCACTCGTCGGGGCCCAGGTCACCGACTCGAGATCGGCGTAACGCCCGCTTTCGACCAAGCGGTTGACCAGCAGACTGCCGAGATGCCGTGCAACCTGACGCCGGTTGCGGTACTTCAACGACAGCACCACATCACGCGCCCGCCCAGCGAACGAAACTGCAGTAATAACCCCGTGCTCGTACGTTTGGGGCAGCCGACCAACGAGTGCGATACGACAGGTAGTGCAGATGGCAGCACCCGGTCGCTCGCAGCCGGCACAACGTGTTTCGAACATCATGTAGCCCATCATGACGATGGGGTGTCACAGAGTTCGGCGGCGCCCACCGTGCTGATGACCGATACCACCCGCCGCGAAGACCCCGACGGTGAGGACCCCAATGACGAGAAGCTCGACCTGATTCGACAGGGCATTCATCTTCTCAATCTCCGTCAACGATGGCCGTGGTCCACTCCCCAGGCGAGGCCGATCCTCGCTGACGGGCCCGTAGTGGAGCGGTCCGCCGAGCTCGACACCCAGGGCTGCAGCAGCCGATGTCTCCGCCACGCCGGCGTTCGGCGACGGATGCGCCGACGCGTCGCGGCGGACCATGGCAACGATCTGGCTCGCGCGGCGAGGGCGGACAAACATCACAGCAAGGGCAAACAGGCGAGCCGGCACAAAGTTCGCAACATCATCAAGGCGCGCCGCGACCTTTCCGAAACGCTCGTAACGAGCGTTGCGACGTCCCACCATTGCATCCATCGTGTTGATGGCCCGGTACGCAAGCGCACCTGATGCTCCGCCGATTAGCCCCCAGAACACTGGGGCGACCACGGCATCGACGGTGTTCTCGGCCACTGATTCGACCACGGCCGCAGCAATCCCGGCCTCGTCGAGTTGCGACGTGTCGCGACCGACCAAGCCGCGCAGGGCAGCACGGCCAGCATCGACTCCATTGGACCGGACGGCAGCTTCGATCTCACCGCCCAGACGCCGCAGTTCCGGCCCGGCAGAAGCGATGCCAACGGCGACTGCCGGATTCCGAATCAGTCGGCCTGCTCCGAGGCCGACCATCGTCCCGAACAGCGCGTAGAGCGTCCCGGCGGATCGACGGTCTGACCAGATCGTTCGCTCGACGAGACCCATCAGCGAGCCGAACCACGCCACCGGATGCCAGCGGTTCGGCAGTTCCGGCACGAGCCGATCAGCAAGCAACCCAATCGCAATCCACGTCGCCCTCCGACGGAGCACTCCCCCAACATTCATCGCTTTCTCCACTCCGCGACACCTGCCCCGACAGCGGCATGGACGACCCTCGCAACACTCCCGCCCCATTTCGATCGTGGACCGGCGAACTGGATCGACTCCGAATTCACCAGACCGACCGGCCAGAGCACCACGACTGCATCGGTGGCCGTGCCCGTCCCGTCGACGCCGTGCTCAATCAACGCCTGCGTCTTCGCTTCGGTGGCGGTCATCACGACGTTCACCGCCGCTGCAGCGGTCAGCGATTCCGACAGTTGCACGACGATGTTGATCGTGCCGGGCCCGTCAGGCTTCTCGTCAGGCTTCCCGTCAGGCTTCTCGTCAAGCTTCTCGTCAGGCTTCTCGGCGGCCGCCCAGGTTGGTGTCGAGATACCAACCGTGGCGTCAACCCGAACGCCGCTCTCGCCAGCCGATGCCACTGCTCCGACATCGGCTGCGGTGAGCATCATCACGCCCGGCCCGGCGAGCCCAAGGTGACTCCCTACCTCGGCGGCGTGGACCTCCAGATCGTGCCGCCCATAGAGCGCAGGAACCTGCAGGTTGACAACCCAATTGACCATGCCCGATCCGCCACCTACCGGCGCCGACGACAGCTGGTGGCGCTGCTGCTCACAACGCCAGAGCAGGCACCGTTGGCCATCAGGCAACGTGACAAGCTCCGCCACGATCGGTTGCAACGCACTCACTCGTGGGCCAGCCGTTCCAGCGCCTGCGCCACGGCCCCAAGGCCGTCATCGTCGGGCACGGCGATTCGGAAGGTGCCCGGCATTCCAAAGCTGGCGCAGTCGCGAACCACGACGCCGAATGGAGCGAGTCGAGTGCGTAAATCGTCTGCTTCCACGAGCACCCACGGAGCGTCGGCCGCACGAACTGACCATCCGTACGCCTCGAGTAGCGACGCGAGTGTTGCTCGCTGTCTGGCGATTCGCGCCTGCCATCCAGTGAGGTCGGCCTGCCGGAGTAGTTCGGGAAGGACCGCGAGCGCCAACGAGCCGATCGGCCACTCTTGCTGCCTCTGGGCCATCCGCCCGACATCGTCGGCAATGACGTACCCGAGTCGCAGGCCCGGACAGGCAAACGTCTTCGTGAGCGAGCCAACGATGACGCCAGGACGGACTGCCGACCACCGTCCAGTCGCCAACGGATAAAACGCCTCGTCCCACACGTCAGCGTGGACCTCGGCGCCGGCAAGGCTCCCGCCCGGGCTGTGCGGGTCACTCCGCCAGATCGGCCCCTCGTTGCCACGCGGGTAGAGCGAAAACTCGGGCTCGAGCGCGACACCACCTCCGATTTCGCTGGCAACGAGCGCAATCGCCTCACTTCCACCATTCGTCAGGCAGAGCCGATTGATATCAACGTCCAAGACATCGGCCAACAATCGATGAGCTGCATCAGCCGACGGGTAGCGACGGACCGCCGCGGCGTGCTCCCGAACCAACCGTTCGACGTCGGGGGCAAACGGGTTCAGATTCTGTGACAGGTCGAGCATCGATGCCGGGTCGAGGCCGAGGCTTTCAGCGACCGCTCGCGCATCGCCCCCGTGCGAACCCGCAGGTGAGATGCCCTGCGTCGCCATCGCCGCAAGCGTAGTTGGCACCTGCCCCTCACGTCCCTACCCACCTCCTTACTCAAACCCGCTACTCAACCCCGCTACTCAACCCCGCTGCTGGTGGTTCTGCCCGCCCCCTGTCCGCGCTGCCAGTCGGCCGGTGCCGCCACCACCATGCTCATCCGGATTTGCGCGCGCCGTGACCGGAGATGGTCGCTACGGTCCAGCCGATGTCCGGTCTCGCTTCGACCCGTCGCGTCATTCCCCTGATTCCTCGGGATCGATTTCCTGAACGCCTCGTTCGCTGCGTGTTCGGCCTGTTCATGTTCGGCCTGGGCATCTCGATGCTCATCGATGCCGAACTTGGCGCAGCCCCGTGGGACGTTTTCCACACCGGCGTCAGCGAATTAACCGGCATCGGAACTGGCCAAATCATCATCATCACGGGCCTCGCCCTGCTCCTGATCTGGATTCCGCTCCGTGAGCGTCCTGGCCTCGGGACGATCCTCAACGCTGTCGAGATCGGCCTGGTCGTCGACTTCACCCTCCCATTGATCCCGAGCACCGACCTCCTCATCCCCCGTCTGGCATTGATGTTCGGCGGGATTGTCGTGATCGCCGTTGGTTCTGGCTTCTACATCGGTGCCGGGCTCGGGCCAGGCCCACGCGATGGCTTGATGACGGGGCTCTCGAAGCGTTCGGTCGGCTCGTATTCGATCTCGACTCGCGTCGCGCGCACCTCGGTCGAACTCACCGTGCTCGCCGTCGGCATTGCGCTGGGCGGCTCCATCGGTATCGGCACGGCTGCGTTCACCATCGGCATTGGCCCTCTCGTCCAGATTTTCCTGCCGCGTCTCGCGATGCAGCCCACAGTTGTATCCGCACCGGCCTGAAGCGCGACCTGCTGGAGCATCGCTCGCTGACCCCTGACGCGGCGATGGGCCCCGACACCGTCGGGGCCCATCGCCAGTCAGGTTGCTGAATGCCTACTCAGTAGCGGTAGGTCTCGGGCTTGAACGGCCCCGACGGGTCCATGTCGAGGTACTCGGCCTGCTCGTCGGTGAGCTGCGTCAGCTTCACGCCAAGGGCGTCGAGGTGCAGACGGGCAACCTTTTCGTCGAGGTGTTTCGGGAGCACGTAGACGCCGAGCGGGTACTGCTCGGTCTTGTTGAACAGCTCCATCTGCGCGAGCACCTGGTTGGTGAACGAGCACGACATCACGAAGCTTGGGTGGCCGGTGGCGCAACCGAGGTTCACGAGACGGCCCTCAGCGAGGATGATGATTTGCTTGCCGTCTTCGAACTTCCAGACATCGGTGCCAGGCTTGAGTTCGTCACGAACGGCGCCTGAGCGGGCGAGGCCGGCCATGTCGATCTCGTTGTCGAAGTGGCCGATGTTGCAGACGATCGCGTTGTGCTTCATTTTTTTCATCGACTCGATGCTGATCAAGTCAAAGTTGCCCGACGCGGTGACGAAGATGTCGATGTCTTCGACGCAGTCTTCGAGCGGCATGACCTGCAGACCTTCCATGGCGGCCTGCAGCGCGTTGATCGGGTCGATCTCGGTGACGATGACGCGAGCCCCCTGGCCCTGCAGCGACTGGACGCAACCCTTGCCGACGTCGCCGTAGCCGAGAACGAGAGCTGTCTTGCCGCCGATCATGACATCAGTGGCGCGAGAAATCGAGTCGACGAGGCTGTGGCGGCAGCCGTACAGGTTGTCGAACTTCGACTTGGTGACCGAGTCGTTCACATTGATGGCCGGGAACAGCAGCTCGCCGTCTTCCATCATCTTGTAGAGGCGCTTGACGCCCGTGGTGGTCTCTTCGGTGACGCCTTTGACGCCAGCGGCCATCCGGGTCCACTTGCCGGGATCGGTCTTCAGCGACTGCTGGAGTAAGCCGAGAACGATCGCCAATTCGGCATTGGGAGCTTCGGTCGGATCGGGCACCGCGCCGGCCTTCTCGAACTCGACGCCCTTGTGCAACAGCATCGTGGCGTCGCCGCCATCGTCGAGAATCATGTTCGGGCCGTCGTAGACCTCGCCGTTCGGGCCCTCAGGCCACGTCATCATCTGGTCGGTACACCACCAGTACTCCTCCAGTGTCTCGCCCTTCCAGGCAAAGACGGGAACACCCTGCGGATTGTCGATGGTGCCGTGCGGGCCAATGACCGTGGCCGCGGCTGCGTGGTCCTGCGTCGAAAAGATGTTGCAGCTGGCCCAGCGGACCTCGGCGCCGAGCGCGGTGAGTGTCTCGATGAGGACGGCGGTCTGGATCGTCATGTGCAGCGAGCCAGAGATGCGGCAGCCGGCAAGCGGCTTCAACTCGCCGAACTCCTTGCGGGTCGCCATGAGGCCGGGCATCTCGTGCTCGGCGAGGATCATCTCTTTGCGGCCGAAGGGCGCCAGTTCAAGATCGGCGACGCGGAAGTCTTTGGTCTGGGCGAGGCGCGAGAGTGCAGTGTCAGTCATGAGGGGACCCCTTAGGAGGCATGGTTTCGGAATGCCAAGCGCCGGTTGGCGTCTGGCTCTTCGAACCGGGCCGGGGCCTTCAGGCACCGATCGAATCAGCCCGGTGATTCGGTGCTCACAGCCTACCGGCCTCTCCGTTGTCCCGGCAGAGCCGTCGAGGTCGGCTGTGCTCAGTCGTCGAGGACGATGGCGTACACGTCGAGGATGTAATCGACCGAACCGTAGGCGTTGAACGCTTCGACAACGTGCTTGTCGGTGACGACGCCATCTTTATCCCTGATCTTGCCGAACTTGACGAGCGACATGTTCGGCACTGCTTCGCCGACACCGAAGTTGATGTTGGCCGACAGCGGATTACTCGAGAGACCGCCAGGCACCAACTGCAGGAATGATCCTGACTGATCGGAGTCGTCCGGGTCGAGCTTTTGGAGGCCAACAGCAAAGAGATCACCAATGAATCCCTGTTGCTTCGGGTTCGACTGCTCGTTGGCAGCACCCGGGTTGAGCGTGACCGATTCAGCGAAGTTCTCGAAACTCCACTGCTCTGTACTGCCGTGCTGTAACGGTGCATCGCCGAACTCGGCGAGGCGAGTGTCAAATGCTCGGAATGGAGCCTCCAACGGGACCACGCGACCACTGTTGGTCGATGCATCGCCTCCGGACTTGAAGTAGCCGAGCACGTCGACGACGAGGTCCATGTCACCCTGGTGGTTGTAGAAGTGCACCTTGCCATCTGGGCCGATCGGCACAATGGCCATGTTTGCCTTAATGTCACCGGCGTGGGCGAACGAGCTCGCCGTCGGCTTGTCATTGGGGCCAAGCGCCTTCGGAGTCACCGACAAGAAGGTGTCCTTGCTGCCCGGCTTGTTGTTGACGAGCGCCAAGTTGACCATGACCGCAGTGATTGACTCATCGTTGGGCACGATGTCGGTGACCTTCGGCTCGACGGCATCGACGCCACGGATCTGCAGTTCCATGCTGTCATCAGCACCGAAGCTGCCGCCTCGGGGGTTCGGTGACGTTCGGGTGTCGAGAATACGACCCGGATTGACGATCTCGAGGCGCGAACCAGCGACACTGTACTGCGAGGTCGAAATGAAGCCGACGACGTCAACAACGACGTTGGCTGTACCGGCTCCATCCATGTACAAGTTGAATGTGATCGAGTCATCCTCGCCGATACCCACGATTGCGAGATTCGGCACGACCTGACCTGCTGCATAGGTGATCAGTGCCGAAACCTCACCTTTGCCGTCTGGGCCACCGAACTCGAAACCCTTCGGGTACGCCGCCAGATAGCCGCTCCGCGTCGGGCCGACGACCGAAATGGTCGCCACGACCGCCAAGATGTCAGTGGAGTCTTCAGGAAGATCACCGAGCCCCAGCGGACTGAAGTTGAACTCGCCGTCGGTGATGTTGGTCCCTGGCCCGAAACCGGCCGACTTCGGACCCTTCGGCGCAACGTCGTTGATGCTGTAGGCGCCGGGGCGCGTGTCCAGGATGCGCGTTGGAGTGAGCGGGTGGAACTCGCCACCGGCATCGATCGACGTTTGCGCTAACACAGCGCTGCCCGTCGGAGCGACGACGGCAGTCAAGGCCGCCACGCTCGCACAAGCGAGCGCTGCGCCGAAAGTACATCGGAACCACTTCTTCGAACTCATCTGGGGCATCGTAACCCATTCGTCATAAAAGGCAGGTTCATCAGACTCACCCACTCAAGAAAACGTTCGTTTTCAGTCATCGGCAGCGTCTGGACATTCTTGAACGTTTGGACGGGTTCGCGCCGGTTCGCGCCGACTCGCTGCTCTTGACTCGCTGCTCTTGAATCGCTGCCCAGTGACTCGGTGCCCGGTGCCGTGGCGGGGTCAGCTGAACGTCGGAGCGATGCCCGCATCGCCGATGACCGCCATGAGCCGACCGTGCTCGTCGGCATCGACCGTGGTCGATTCGTCAATCAGCATGACCGGAATGTCGTCGCGGATTGCGTAGCTGCGCTGCAGACGAGGGTTGTAGAGCAGGGATTCTGCTTCGAGGTAGTAGAGCGCGCCCTTGTCTTCGGGGCAGGCAAGAATCTCAAGAAGAGCCGGAGCGAGTGACATGTCGGCAAGGCTACGGGATCAGCTGGTGATCATCGTCAGCAGCTCGGTGACCCGGTCGGCACAGGTATTCCGATCGGCAGCTTCGAGGTTCAACCGCAGCAACGGCTCAGTGTTCGATGGGCGCAAGTTGAACCACCAGTCGCCGCAGTCGACAGTTAGGCCGTCGAGGCGATCCTGGTCGTGACCGCTGTGTGCGCGACTGACCTGTTCGATCACGTTGGCAGCATCATCGACCTGGGTGTTGATCTCGCCACTGGCGACGTACCGCTCGAACGGGGCACGGACCGCTGACAGCGGCCCGCCTGATCGCCCGACTTCGGCCATGACCATCAACGATGCGATCAAGCCGCTGTCGGCGTTGAAGTTCCGAGCGAAGTAGTAGTGAGCGGAGTGCTCGCCACCGAAGACCGCTCCGGTGTCGGCCATGATCTGCTTGATGTAGGAGTGCCCGACCTTGGTCCGCACCGGCACGCCACCGTGTTCGGTGACGACCTCAGGAACGCTCTTCGAGCAGATCAGATTGTGCAAGATCGTGGCGCCCGGCGCAGCGCGCAGCGCCGAGACCGCAAGCAGCGCGGTGGTGGTCGAGCCGCTGAGGCCCTCACCGAGTTCGTCGACGACGAACACGCGGTCGGCGTCACCGTCAAAGGCCAGACCGATGTCGAAGCCGCCCGACTTGACCCGGGCTCGCAAATCGCGTTGGTTGGCGGGCTGCAGAGGATCTGCCGGATGGTTCGGGAACGTGCCGTCGAGTTCACCGTACATGACCTCCAGTTCAACGCTCGGGATGCGTTCCATCACCGCCGGGACCACGAGGCCGCCCATGCCATTGGCAGTGTCGGCAACGACTCGCATCGTTCCGATGTCGGCGAGGTCAACGAAGGTCAACACGTGCTCGGCAAAGTCGCTCAGCACATTGCGTTCGCTGTGCAACCCGGCTGAAGCCGCCGGCTTCGGGCCGCCGCCCTGAAGCACTTCTTCGGCAACTCGCTTGACGTCGAGGAGTCCAGTGTCGACACCGACCGGTCGAGCACCTGCCACGCACAGCTTGATCCCGTTGTACCCGGCAGGATTATGCGAAGCGGTGAACATCGCACCAGGCGCATCCAGCACGCCCGAGGCGTAATACATCAAGTCGGTCGAACCGAGGCCGAGATCGATCACGTCGATGCCCTGGTTCAGGACACCACGCGAGAACGCCTCGACAAACTCAGGCCCCGAGGGGCGCATATCGCGAGCGATAACGATCTGCTCGGCGTCCGAGTTGGAGCGAAGGAAGGAGGCGAAGCCGACTCCGAGCGCATGGGCGACGTCAGCATTGAGCTGATCCGGCACCGTTCCGCGGATGTCGTAGGCCTTGACGATCTGATCGAGAACTGACATGTATTTGCGAGGCTAGCGAGGTACCGGTGTCAGTGACCTGGACCGGGATTGTTGTCGTTGTCGTTGTCGTTGTCGTTGTCGTTGTCGTTGTCGTCGGTGTTGATCACCAGGTTTGATTGTTGCTGACCCACATCGAAGGGACTCGGCAGAGACACCGGCGTTGGATCAACGACCTCGGAAGCAGCTCGCGCCGGCGCCCAAACATCGGGGACCAGTGCAACGTCGTTCAAGGCGAACTCAGTGTCGCCAGTGTCGCCAGTGTCAAGCGCTCGATGCAGGCTCCAGGACGGCAACTCGCCGACGAACTGGAGATCACCACGGCGGCGCCAAAAGACGCATAGCGCGATACCCAGCGCCGTGAGTGCGTAGAAGAACCAATCGAGGCTGCTCTTTCGGTACTCCATCCGGACGTCGGTACTCGTCGGCACGACCACCATGTGGTTCGGCGAGACGCGGTACGGGCCATCAGCACCGCTGACGTGCCAGTTCGGGAAGTAACTCACTCGAACGAGTACAGGTACACCGATCTGGTCGACGGTGAACTCAACTGACTGCTGCCCGATTTCGATGTCGGTCACGGTGATCTCTGGCAGCGCGACCGGAACGATTTCCTGAACCGGCAGCACGTAGTCGACGTTGCGACTCCGCTCCCCCGGCTCACCGATGCGGACGTCCATGTCGATGTCGACATCAATCCGCTGCCAGCTCTCGGGACCTTCATCGGCGGGGATCGCAGGCCAGTCGTCACGGCGCTGGAACCAACTGGTCCCCAACTCGAGGTTGCGCTCACGCTGGTCGCCTGCACGCTCGTTGACAATCACGGGCTGCACGGTCAGCGGTTCAACAATGCTCGAACCGGTGACCTCATAAATATCCCACGGTGCCGAGGTCGTGATGAAGCGCAACTCGTCCTGATCGCTGGCCTCGGCCTTGGCGGCATCGGTCCGGACCATCAGATAGCGGACCCCGAGGTCAAGCATGTGCCGCACACCCACTTCGGCGTCGTTGTTGGTGTAGCGCAGCTCGCGGACCGGGTTCGAGGAGCTCTCAGAGACTGCAGCGGCGGTAAGAAAGTGGTACGGCGTGGTGCCCGAGGCCTCGAAGAACAGACCCTCCATCGAGCCGATGCAGCCGTCGGTCCAGTGCGGCAGCAACATCAATGCCATTGTCGTGCCGTACTGACCGTTGTCGGAGTTGTTCTCCCACAGTGCGCGACCGCAGCCGTTGGTCTGGCCGATCTCGTCCATCTGTGTGACCAGGGCGTTGTATTCGGGAAATTGGGTCCGTGCTTCGTAGCCACCCCAGTTGTATCGAGTCCATCCGTCGGCGACGGCACGTCCCGCGTCGGCCGTCTTGCGGAACGGACCCCACGCGTACACGCTCGTTGCAGCGGCCTCTTCGGTCCCTTCTGTGACGATGACCCGACCATCGAACGGCAGGGTCTCATACATGAACCCGAACACGGTCAAGCAGCTGAGCCCAATCGCACTCGCGGCGAAGGCGCCCTCGAACGGGTTGAGCTCGTGGCTCGCGAGCCGCTTGCGGGCGCCATTGAAGACCCACGTGATCAGCTCGAGTCCGCCGATCACCATCAGCATGTAGCGCAGCAGGTAAACGAACGGCAGCAGACGCGGGTTCCACAGCAGGCCGATGCCCGGGAGGCTGTCGCGGGTGACGTAGACGAGTCCAACGAACACCAGGGTGGTCAATCCGAGTGCAGTGCCAGTCAGATTCCGGCGCATGATCATCGCCACGAATCCGATAATCGCCAGGCTGGTGATCAAGAAGTCGAGTGCGGTGGTCAATGGGAAGAACATGTCCCAGAACGAGTCAGTGGAGCTACTCGGACGGAACCCGTACTTCATGTCGGTCATGAACTCGTGGCCGAAGAGGAACGGGCCGACCCACCAGGCCGAAAGCAGCAGCGTGGTGACACCGGTGCTCACGGCGTACCAGGCGCGCTTGGCGTCAATCCAGACGAGCGACATCACGATGGCGCCGACCGCGACGAAGATGAGAACAATGCCATGCGATACGGCGGCGAGGGAGAGCACGACGGCCGCCCACACACGGAAGCGGCCCGTGCGGAGCCCGTGTGCGAGTAAGCCGAAGCCGAACATCGCCAGGGTCAGCGCGATCGAGAACGAGTACTCGCCAGCCATTGTTGATTTGACGTTGCCGCCATAGATCTCGAAGCTCTCGTCGAGTAAGAAGCAGATGCTGGCGAAGGCGAACAGCTCGGGGATCGGCTGACGGAACTTGGCAAGGCGACCGAACGTCCAGCAGGCCAAGGGAAACAGAAGTAGCCCAGACGCTGCCACGATCTTGAAGGCAACGCCGTAGGGGACAAATGGCACCGCGTCGAGGAGCACGATTGCCAGCGCCGGGATGACCATGTAGAAGCGGTACAGCGGGAGGCCGCCGTACCAGTCCATGCTCCAGCCGCTCAGCTGGAAGTTCGGGAGGAGGTTGTCGCGAAGGAACGCCGGGGCCCAGACGTGAGCACCCATATCGCCGCCGGTGGGCGTGGTGTTGTCAAGCAGCAGGTCGCGGCTCGGAGACAGCGGGTTGAAGTGGACGATCAGCATCATGATCACCGTCGTGGTCACCAATGAGGCGGAGGTGACCAGCACCCGAGCGACTCGCTCATTGGTCCACTCACGATTCCACCATGCGACCGGACGACGCAACACGCGCCGGACTGCACGTTGTACGAGCGGGACGGTGAGCGGGACGGTGAGCGGGACGGCGAGCTGGTCGCTCGCTGTGAACTCGCGGTCGAACCTCTCCAAGAACTCGGCGGGGTCGTCGTCGCCCGAGCCGGCGGTGGGGGTCTCTACATCATCAGTCATACAACGCAGACCATTGTGACAAACCGAACTCGGCTCACAGCGTCACTCCGCATTTGTTCATGACACGACGCAGGCGTCGGACTGCACAGAGAGCGCACTGATGCCGGTCAGAGAACAAGAATAAGACCGGTGAGGTTAAACCCGATATGGGCCGTGATCGACATGCCGAGGCGCCCAGTGATCTGGGCACAGAGACCAAGGATCAGACCGAACGCGAAAAGGCCGGGGTACTCGACGGGTCGGAAATGGATCAACGCGAACAAGGCTGCGACGCCAACGACGACGAATGTGTCGTTGAAACGAGCGAGCAGCGAACGCTGCAGCAGTCCGCGGTAGAAGAGTTCCTCGACGACCGGAGCGCCCAACACGACGAGCACGAACAGCAGCACCGTCATCAGGCCGCCAGCGCGATCAACGAGACCTTCTGCATTTCGTTTCAGCTCGTCGTCGCCAAACACTGTCGGCCAGAGATTCTCGAGCGGGAGGTACACGAGGCGGATGACGACGAGCTGAGCCAACACGCCGATGCCGAATCCAATCGCATCAATCGGCAGCATCGAGATGCCGAAGTCGTTGACAGGGTCTGCGGTTCCGGAACGTTCCGAAACCGTCCACATCCCTGCGATGTAGGCGAACCAGGTTGCAGCCAGCGCAACTGCCAAGACACCGATCGGCGTGTCGGTGCCGCCGGTCTCGCCGGAGATACTGAGCACGATGACCGACAGCACCTGCGCTACAAACCAGGCTGCAAGGAATGCGACGACCGCGCTCGTGGCATCGATCGGCGACAGCGTTTGCGATGGACGGATCCCGCTGCGCACGACAGGCTTGCGCGGATCAGTCATCGGCGCAACGCTAACGGCGACCGGCCACCCGCGAATAATGTCGCGAATGATGTCGCGGCACCGTCAAGTTCAGGCAACGCTG
>NZ_JBDNIJ010000260.1:0-2253 GCF_041688325.1 Ilumatobacter sp. | reverse complement strand
GCCTCAACGGTGGCTCCACCATCACCATCACCGCGCCCGACGTACCCGGCACGTACACCTTCGTGTGCAACATCCACCCGTCGATGACCAGCTCACTCACCGTCGAGGGCTGACGTCCCCACGTCGAAAGGCGATCGAGCAGAACATCGCAGCCTGCTCACGCCAACTCGGAGTCAGGCCATCTTCGAGCCGACAACCGTCGTGGGCAATTCAGGCCTCGCGCACTCTCAATCCCACAGCACGTACAGGGCCAGCAGCGGGTCCGTGCCAGCGTGGGCGCCGTGGAGGGTGCGGGGCTGGTTGTAGACGAGTGCGTCGTCGGCGAGGTAACGGTACGACGGGTCGCCTCCGTACCGCCAACGACCGGCGCCCGAGAGCGAGAGGTACATCTCGTGCGGTGCATGCGCGTGTTCGGGGTAGCTCTGGCCTGATCCGAGCAGCATCAGACCGCAGGTCAGCCCGCCAAGGTCGCGGACGTCGTTGAGCGGTGCGAGGGCCCGCTCTGTTCCGCCGTCGCTCGTTCGATGTGATGGGATCCATGAGATCTCATCGCGGGCTGAGAGAAACAACGGAACCAGCGGCCCCGCCACGAGTTGATCCAGGCACACGGTGACCGGCACGTCCGAGAGTTCGCCCTCGCCCACACCCTCGCCCGCGCGCTGCGACTGCGACTGCGACTGCTTGGCTGCAGCGAGCGCATCGCGAAAAGCATGCGCTCCGGCCTCGAGCGTGACGCGCTCCCGGCCGCCCCGCGCAACCCGGCGATCGATGACGTCGGCACATGCCGCGAGAAACCGGTCGAGCTGGGTCATGCCTCATTCTGACGCAGTTGGAACCGCCAGCCGTCGCTATCGGTCCGGCCAGACCCGGCCAGGTTCGAGAACACGGTCAGAGGACGCGGACATCCCAGGTCGATGGTTCCACGAGCTGGCCGAGCCGAACATCGAGGCCGAGCGTCTCGCCTCGAGCGACCTCTTGGTCGAGGCGCAAGACACGATTGCCCCAGCTGGTGACCGGAGCCAGCGGAGACGTCGACAGCATCGTCTCGTCGTCGAAGTGCGCTTCGAACCAGATGCAGCAGCCATCGACGATTGCGTCCGCCGACGCCGTTCGCTCGACGATGTGTTGGGTCGTCAGCGACTCCAGGGATTCGAGACTGTTCAGGTCAAACTCAAGGATCGGTTGCGGATCACCGACGGTCGATGCAACCGAGTGCGGTCGGAGCCAAAATTGGTTGTTTCGACCGGTGTCGAAGCGGCGAGCAACGGGCGAGTGCTCGCTGGCGCTGAGGTCGATGCCGTCTGGCAGATCAATGTTCCAAAACCGGCGAATCCGCATGTCGTCGTTCATCGAAATAGGTTCGACGAACAGCCGGAACCGCGCCGGCAGAATCCGTCCACCAGGGCGCAACACGCGGTCGCGAAGATCGAGCAAGTTCTCCAACATGTTCTCGTTGAACAGTTCGTCGCCCATCTGTTCGTGGAGCACCACGTCGATCGGTTCGGGTGGAGTGAACTCACGGCTATTCGCCCGAATGAACTCGATATTGGTGAACCCGTTGTGTGCCGCGATCTCCCGTGCGACCTGGATGAAATCGGAATGCTCGACGGCATACACCTTCTTCGCTCCAGCTTTGCTTGCCATGAACGCAAGAAGACCGGTGCCGGTGCCGAGGTCAAGTACGACGTCGCCCGACTGCACATTGCGTTGGATGCCGCGGTGATACGCCTCGACGCGAACCCGGTCGCTCAACATCTCCTCGTGCGCTTCGAGGCCGGCGAAATTACTCCCATTGATCAGGTCGTACACGACGCTCATCATCCGATCGCTCGACGCAACTCGCCCGGCAACAAACTCTGTCGCCGAGCGGACGGCCTTGGTCGCTGCGCGCTGTGCCCGGTTACTCATAAGCCGAGGCTACGCGCCGGTGCTCACCACAGGCACTGAGAGACATCAGTTGATGAAACTCTGGAGCTGACCCCTTCCCGACGCGCCAAGCGATGAGTAGAACAGCGTGAAGGAGCCGCTTTGGCTGACGACGACGTCGATTTGGGCGTCGAGACCGCCGCCACTGTCATCGTCGAATGCGATCTCAAACCCCGACGGGTCGAGGAGCCTGATGAAGGGGTCGGCGGGGCCGTTGCGATCTGCGAAAAGACCGACGATGAGCCGGTCGCCAACCACGAGGTCGAAGAACTGGACATCTTCCGCAGGATTGGCCTGCATGGTGACGAAGGCGTTCAAGGCGAGCGT
>NZ_JBDNIJ010000259.1:0-2446 GCF_041688325.1 Ilumatobacter sp. | reverse complement strand
CGCACCCTGACTGGACCCCTGAGACCGCAACGTCCAGCAGTTCCGGTGACTGGTGGGAATTGCCCCATTCCGATAACGACCCCTACGTCTGACCGACCCGTTTCTCTCCCGCTTCCCGCGGGTCAAGAGTGGACGTGTCAGTAGGTGGTTTGGTTGAAGGCGACGAGGGGCAGCAGGTCGGCCGATCGCCGTGGACACGCGTCTTCTTGCTGACCAGGCGTTATGTCGCGGCGGCCCGTAGTTGACTGGATCGAAGTCGAGAGGGAGTGATGATGCCTGATCACCAGATTCGCAGGACAGTGATCCGCCGGGTGCCCACGGATGGGGCCCCTCGGTTCGATCAACTCCTGCCATCTCCAGCACCATTGCAGAGCCTGAGGCTGCGAACAATGCGCGGAACTCAGTGGTGATGTGTCGGCTGAGGCGCCCTGAGCAAGTAGAAAGGACTGTTGATGAGTGAGCCAACTGTTCTTCCCGGCTGCGAACCAATGAGTCATGAGGGCAGCCGCGACGCTGGCGTGCTGGTGATTCACGGCTTCACCGGCAACCCGTCGTCCCTTCGCGCTCAAGCCGATTCGTTCGCGGAGCTCGGCTATCACGTCGAGTTACCGCGGCTGCCCGGCCACGGGACGACCATCGACGACATGTTGACGACCAGTTGGGCCGACTGGTCGGGCGAGGCCGAAGCCGCCTATCAGCGCCTTGCATCGCGCACCTCTCATATCGTCGTGATGGGCCTCAGTATGGGCGGCACGCTCACCCTGTGGGTCGGTTTACAGCATCCCGATATCGCCGGCCTCGTCCTGGTGAACCCGGCCACTATGAACCAGGCGGACGATGCACTGACGATGATCAAGGAGATGGTCGACGACGGCATGACCGTGGCGCCTGGTATCGGTTCCGACATCGCTGACCCCGATGCGACCGAGATCGCCTACGAAGGGACTCCGCTCGTCCCGTTGCTCTCGTTGAACAACGATGGCATAGCACCCATCGCCGATCGCTACGGCGAGCTCGCGATGCCGATCCTGCTGTACACCTCAAAAAATGATCATGTGGTGCCACCCGCGGCGAGTGACCACTTGGCATCGACTGCGGGTGGCGCAGTCGAACACGTGCTGCTCGACCGGAGCTTCCACGTGGCCACGCAGGACTACGACGCCGCCGACATCACCGCCGGCGCCGCAGCCTTCATTGCACGAGTGACCGGAGCCTGACGATGAGCCTGTTGAGCAGCATCCCGTCGCCGTCGTTCAATTCGTTCGACATCGGCCCACTCAGCCTGAACATCTATGGGCTGGCCATCGCCTGTGGTGTGATTGCCGCAGTCTGGCTGTTCGGCAAGCGCCTCGAAGAACGCAATGCCGGCACGACGGATGATGCGAGTTCGATCGCAGTCTGGGCAGTCATTGCCGGTGTGATCGGAGCACGGCTCTATCACGTGGTCACCGACTGGGACCGCTTCACCGACAATTACGCAGCCATCCCGAAGTTGTGGGAAGGCGGCCTCGGGATCCCGGGCGGTCTCGCTGCGGGTATCCCGGTCGGGCTGCTTCTCGCCAAGCGCAAGGGCATCAGCATGTCGATGGCGGCCACATGCGCGGCGCCCGCGATCCCGCTCGCCCAAGCGATTGGGCGCCTGGGCAACTACTTCAACCAAGAGCTTTACGGCAAGGCAACAGACCTGCCGTGGGCACTTGAAATCGATGACGCCCATCTCCTCGTTGGCTTTGCCTCGGGCACCACGTTCCACCCGACGTTCCTCTACGAACTGCTGTGGAGCCTGGCGCTGTGTGGCGTGCTGCTCTGGATCGATCGGAAGTGGCGTCCAGGTCTCGGCCAGCTCATGGCGATGTATATCGCGGGCTATGGGCTCGGCCGCTTCTGGGTCGAAGGCCTCCGCATCGACCGAGCCGACGAACTTGCTGGACTGCGTTGGAACCAGTGGGTCGCGATCGCCATGGTCGTCGGCGGCAGTATCGCTCTCGCCGTGATGCGCCGCAATCCGATCCTCGAAGAGATCGACCCGTTCGACGACGGTGACGAGTCGGTCACCACTGCCCTCGACAACGGTGACTTGGGCGACGGCGGAGAGAACCCGACTGCTGATGGCGAAGTGGTCAATGACGCAGATAACGCGGCTGCAGACACGGATGACGCAGACCCACTCGACACCGATCTCGAACCCGCAATCGCTGACCCCGACGACTGATCGACGCGGCAGCAAACCTGAACCAGCCAAACGTGCGGCCAAATCTCTCACCGCTTGGTTGGACCATTTTGTGTGAGCGATTGCGGCGTTATTGCCCAGTTTTGCTCACACAGAAGCTGGCGCCATGTTTTGCGTGAGCAATAGCAGCGTCGGTTCCCGCTATCGCTCACACAAAATGACGGCGCGGCGAGATGGCAGCTCGGCGAGATGGTGACTTAGGAGCCGGAAACTTGG
>NZ_JBDNIJ010000258.1:0-1266 GCF_041688325.1 Ilumatobacter sp. | reverse complement strand
GCAGGCTGTGTGTTGACGACGCCGGCGACCACTGACTCGGCATACGCCGCGTCGAACGACGACATGTTCTGTACGTGGCTAATTGCCGAGCAGATCGCGAAGTTCGTGAGCGGCAGATTTGCCGCAGCCTGCTGTGCGATCTCGAGTGCCTTGTCGAAGCTCGATCGCTCCGTCTCGATGTACTGCGCCAACCCAAGGTCGACAGCCGCCTGGCCCTGATGCACACGACCGGTCAGCATCATGTCGACCATGTTCGCCTTGCCGACCAGCTGCGCAACCCGAATCGTTGCGCCACCACCGGTGAACAGGCCCCGCTGGCCCTCTGGGAGCGCGAAGTACGTCGAGTCGTCCATCACCCGAATGTGGGCCGAGCTCGCCAACTCAAGCCCGCCGCCGACGACGGCACCCTGGAGGGCAGCAATGATCGGGACGCCGCCGTACTCCATCTTGTTGAACGCCTCGTGCCAACGCAAACACACGTGCATGAAGTCAGCTGGGCTTCGATCTGCGTCGTGGTGTTCGATCAGGTCGAGGCCGGCACAGAAGTGATCGCCAGCGCCGGCGAGCACGACGGCCCGCACACCGGCACGCGGTGCCGCGGCAAAGAAGTCGACCAACTCGTCGATCGTGCCGACATTGAGTGCGTTGCGCTTTTCCGGGCGGTTCAACGTCACGATCGTCACACCGTCATCTCGGTGGTCAATGTCGAGAAAATCGAAGCGGCTGGGGTCAAGATCAACTGGCATCAGGGGGAACGATAGAGAACCCGATCAAATCCCGGACAACTCCGACCCACGAAACCGCCGCAGCCACCGACCTCGCTCACTGGCGGGAGCGGCGCTCTCTGATCTGACGGACGGCCGTCTCTGTTGTTTGAGGAACGACGTCAGGATGGAAGATACTGGCGAGCGCTTCGACGCCATCGACCACTCGGGGGCCAGGCCGCACCATCAACCCATCGGCATCGATGGCCCACACGGCGGCACGCTCGGGAAGGTACGCAATGACGTCGACGGCTTGTTCTGCAGCGTCGTCGAGCTTGAAACCGCAGGGCGAAACCACAACGATGTCGGGATCCGCCGCAGCGATCGTTGCCCAGTCGGTCGGGATCGATCGGCCACCGCGCTCTGCATGGACCGGGGTGCCGCCGGCAGCGATGACGAGGTCAGGCACCCAGTGGCCAGCGATGAATGGCGGGTCGGACCATTCGAGGACGAAAACGTTCGGCTTCGGTCGGCTTACCACCGCGGAACTCACGGCTTCGAG
>NZ_JBDNIJ010000257.1:0-13239 GCF_041688325.1 Ilumatobacter sp. | reverse complement strand
TGGAGCGGATGACGGGAATCGAACCCGCGTATTCAGCTTGGGAAGCTGATGTTCTACCATTGAACTACATCCGCGAAGAATCAAGAGGGTAGCTGCCTGGCCCGGCTTCTTGCACGCCCGAACGGCACCGACCGAGTCGTTCGTCGACCGACCATGTATTGCTCTTCGATCGGGACTGTGACACCGATCCTCCATACTGGTCTCAGCGCTGGACGTTCTCGACGTAACAGCGGCGCCTCGGCGATTTCGGATCGCCCTCCATATCTCACCACCGAAACGGAGCGATGCCATGGGGCAGAACAATCGACAACGACGTGCGGCCAAACAACGCAAGCGATCTCATCGCGCAACGGGTGCCGAGCAGGACGCCCGCTTCGGCCAGTCGGACCGGCCGCCGTTCAACGAGCCTGAATGCGACTGTTTGGCGTGCCATGTCGATGCTGATCCGGCAGCAGCGTGGCGTGACGCTGCCATGGTTTTGACTGCAACTGTTGCTGCAGTGTGGTCCAACGGTTGGCAGCCGTCCGAGTTGGTGCGCCAGGCCGGCAGGGCGGTGTCTCGCGAATCGTCGCACCTGCTGAAGGTGGCCATCCTCGTCGATGATGCGCATCGGCCAGCGTCGTCGAAGCACCCGCGATGGCAGAGCCAGATCAACCAACTCCGCTCTAGTGTCGACCCTCCGTCCCTTGATGCCACGTGGATCTTCACGTGGCGCGACTCGGCTGTCGACCCGATCAAGGTCTTCGATGCGACGATGGTCGCGCTGACGAGTCTGGGTGCAGTCCACCGGCTCATTCCGCCGCCCGGCGAAACCGCTGTCGACGCCGGCTTTGCTGGCGGCGACTCGAACGATCCCATCCTCGCGAAGGTCCGGGCATTGTTGGCGCAGGCCGAGTCGACCGACTTCCCCGCCGAGGCAGAAACGTTCACCGCCAAGGCGCAAGCGATGATGAGCAAGCATGCAATCGACGAGGCGATGGTCCGTGATGCGTCTGGAGCCACTGATCGTCCTGTCACAATTCGTCTGCCCATCGATGACCCATATTCGAGCGAGAAAGCCACATTGCTCCATGTCGTGGCCGAAGCAGGCCGCTGCAGGTCGATCAGCTTTGCCACGTACGGTCTGGCGTCACTCACGGGTCAGGCCGCCGATGTGTATCGCGTCGAGTTGCTTTTCACATCGCTGCTGCTGCAAGCACAGTCGGCGCTCAACCACGAGGCAGCAGCTGGCGTCGCAGGCGCACACCGCCGCAGCCGCGCGTTCCGTTCTGCGTTTCTTGCGGGCTATGCAGTGCGCATCGGCGATCGTCTCGCCGCCGAGCGTGATCACGCAGAAGAAAAAGCAGGCCCAGCGGTGGTGGTTGTTCTCGCGCGCCAGTCAGATGCTGTCGACGACGAGATCGAACGGCTCTACGGTGGAAACCTCAGGCACCAAGGTCACCGATCGCGTGACCGCGCCGGCTGGAACGCAGGATCCGACGCAGCTGATCGGGCCCAACTCCGAGACGCAGGCGTGCAAGCGGGCAATGCAGCAGCGTCGGCTGAATTAGCTCCGCCGTCGTGAGTGTTCAGCAGCTCAGCGACGCACTCTTCGTCTGCGGTGGTGGCTGAGCGCGACACTGGTACATGGCCTACATCGAACGCCGTCGGGTCCACGACGCTGACGCCCACATCATGGAACCGCCCAACTGGCTCCGTGATCACGCTGACCCTGACATCCGTGAGCGGCTCATCGTCCCGCAGTACGCGAACGAACTCGTCCAAACCGGCGACGCAGGTGCCGGTGATTCATTGGTTCCCAATGATCTCACCGCAGTCTTCCAACGGCTTGCCGAACGGCATCGCAGTGAGGAGTTTCTCGCAGACGAAGCCACCGATGTGATGAACCGGAAGAACTTCGCGGCCACCGGTTCATTCATCGCCGAAGACCGACCGCGCGCCCTTGATTACATCGGCGTCGACAGCCAGCTGCTCTTCAACACGTTCCACAACTCGCGGCTCTTCGAGTGGGAACACCCGATCAACGGCCAGCCGGTCGACCTCGACCTCGCCTACGGCGCAGCGCGCGCCCACAACCGGGGGATGACCGAGTTCTGTTCGGTCGACGAGCGCCTGCTCGCCACCTGCTACGTCCCGCTCGCCGACTTCGACCGGGCCGCGGCAATGGCCGCCGAGTCCATCGAGATGGGTGCCGCTGCGCTGCTCGTTGCCTCCGGTTGTCCGGCTGGCCATTCGCCGTCGCACCGATCGCTCGACCGTGTGTGGCGCCAAGCCGAAGAAGCCGGCATCCCCGTCGTCTTCCACGTCGGCGGCACCGGCGCACTCATCGATCCGAGCTACTTCAACAACGGCTTGCCGATCCCACCTGACTTTCACGGCGGCGAAGAGAACTTCCGCTCCGTCGACTACATGGCCATCCCGTTCCCGCCGATGCAGACCCTCGCCACGATGATCTTCGACGGCGTGCTGGAACGTCACCCGAATCTTCGCGTCGGTGTCATCGAACAGGGTTGTACGTGGCTCCCGAGCTGGCTGAAGCAGATGGAGTCAGCGATGGACGCCTTCGGTCGTCACGAAGAACGGCTCCGTGATCTGTCGATCACACCGGGGGAGTACGTGCAGCGCCAAGTCAGGGTGACGCCGTACCCGACCGAAGACGTTGGCTGGGTCACCGATCAAGTCGGGCCCAACATCCTGCTTTTCAACACTGACTACCCGCATGTCGAAGGCGGCCGTCGGCCGTTCGAACGATTCGAGCGCAGCCTTGGCGACCGTTCCGAAAACGTCCGCGAACGGTTCTACGCCGACAACTTCATCGACCTGATGGGATCAGCCGTTCACGCGCTCGTCTGAGCGACTGCAGCTGCGCTTTTGCAGCGAGTCAGTTGAGCGTCTCGCGCATGGCAACCGCCAACGCGCGGTCTCGTTCGGCTGGCGAAGTGGCGTGGCCGGCGATCACCTCGAGCCGGTCGGCATCTGACCGGTTCTGGCTGAGTTTGCGCTTGCCGTCCAGCCGGGTGATCTCGATCTCGATGCCGACGATTGCCCGGAGTTGCTTGTCGATGAAGTCCGGCGGAGCGTCGGTAACCGCCCATCGAAGTGCGACGTCGAGGTCGTGGCGGGCCGCTTCGTGGTGGTCGGTCAGGTCTGACACGAGCTGGCGCACCCATGCCGGGTCGTCGTGGATGCGGACGATGCCGTGGGCGTGGACAACCTCATAGTTCCAGGTTGGGACCACCCGGTCGTGTTCGGCCTTCGACGGGTAGCGGGACGGCGTGACGTATCCGTCAGTGAGCGGGAACAGTGCAAGTACCGATGCGCCGTCAAGCGCCTTCCATTGATCGTTCGCTCGGGCGAAGTGCCCGCGGAGCGCACCGAACTCGGCGGGCGATCGGTCGAGGAGCAGTGGCAAACCGGACGACGCGAAGGTGTCGTCGGTGTGGGAGATGATGTGCGCGAAGCGGGCGCGCTCGATGAGTTCGTGGATCATCGCGTCGTCGTCGACGCGGTTGGCCGGCGGGTTGTACATGCAGCGGAATTTAGCCCGTGCGGCCGCTGCGTGCCGGTTGGGTATCGTGGCGCCGTGATCCTGTCCGACCGCAGCCTCCGCGAACAGCTCGATGCTGGCCGCATCGTTATTGACCCGCTCGACGATTCGCTGATCCAGCCGTCGTCGATCGACGTCCGGATCTCGAACCTGTTTCGTGTGTTCCGCAACCACACCGCCGGCGTGATCGACGTGAAGCGGGACATGACCGGGCTCACCGAGCTGATCGAGATGCCCTGCGACGAGCACGGCATCGGCGACGAACCGTTCATGCTGCACCCTGGCGAGTTCGTCCTCGGTTCGACCCTCGAACGAATGACGGTTCCCAACGACCTTGTCGGGCGTGTTGAAGGCAAGTCGAGCCTCGGTCGCCTCGGGCTACTGATCCACTCGACGGCGGGTTTCATCGACGCCGGATTCGACGGCCACATCACGCTCGAACTTGCCAACGTCGCAAGCCTGCCGATCACGCTCTACCCGGGCATGAAGATCGGTCAGATCAGCTTCATGGAGATGACATCGCCAGCCGACCTGCCGTACGGGCAGGGCGCCAAGGGCAGCAAGTATCAGGGCCAGGCTGGCCCGACACCGAGCCGCTACTTCGAAAACTTCCGCTGACTATCCAGCTTTGACAGCGACGTGGTGCGAGGCACCACGTCGCCGCAGCTCAGAAATCAGTCGGTGTAACGACGGGCCTTGACCGGCTTGCCGCGCATCGTGGCGCGATCCATTGCCTCGATCACGCGATCAACATCGTCCGAGGGCACGCCCACAACCGAGTGCTGTTCCGAGATACGGATCGGCCCGATCTGGCGACCAGTGAGGCCTGACTCGTTCGCGATGGCGCCAACGAGGTCGCCCGGGCGCACGCCGCTCTTGCGGCCGAGGCTGATGAAGATGAAGCCGGTGTCGGAGTTGTCGAAGTCGCGCTTCTTGCCCTGCCGGTCGTCGCGGTCGAACTTCTTCTTGCCCTTGCTCTTGTCGTCCCATTCGCGGTCGTCGCGATGACGACCCTTGCCGTCGGAGCGCTTGTCTTTGAAGTCACTGCTGCGTTCGTTGCGCACCGAGGCATCAGGAATTTCACGCTCGTCCATCACAGCGCCACGAGCTTCGTGAACGAGTTTGATGGCGGCCAGCGCGATGTTGCGATCGCTGTCTTCGCCAGCGAGGGAGTGCAGGACCTTGTTGAAGTCTTCGAGGTCGGGTGCGGTCAGAGCTTCACGGATCTGGGTGACAGTGACCTCGACCTGGCGGGCACGAAGATCGGCGACACTCGGAACCGTGCCGACTTCGATGGTCGTCTTCATCAGGCGTTCGATGTTGCCGAGCTGACGACGATCCCGTGGGTCGGCGAGCGTGATTGCGGTGCCTTCGCGGCCTGCACGACCAACACGGCCGATGCGGTGGACGTAGCTCTCGGCAGCTGCCGGGACGTCGTAGTTGACGACGTGGGTGAGCGTGTCGACGTCGAGGCCGCGAGCTGCCACGTCGGTTGCGACGAGCAATTCGGCTGTGCCATCACGCAGGCGCGCCATGACGCGGTCGCGCTGCGACTGGTCCATGCCGCCGTGGAGTGCCTCGGCGCGGTAGCCGCGGAGGCCCATGGTGGCGGTCAGTTGGTCGACGTCCATGCGGGTGCGGCAGAACACAATGGCTGCGTCAGGGGTTTCGATGTCGAGGATGCGGCCGAGCGCGTACGGCTTGTCGTTGCGCTTGACGAAGTAGACCTTCTGGCGGATGAGCTTTTGGCTCTCTTGCGTTTCGGCCTTGCCGATTTTGATCTTCTCAGGGTTGCGTTGGTGGCGCTTCGCAATCGAGTGGATCCGCGGCGGCATCGTGGCAGAGAACATCACCGTCTGGCGATCGGCCGGTGTGCTCTCGAGGATCGACTCAATATCGTCGGTGAAGCCCATGTCGAGCATTTCGTCGGCCTCATCGAGGATGACGGTTTTGATTTTGTCGAGCCGCAGCGAACCGCGTCCGATGTGGTCGATTGCTCGGCCCGGGGTCGCCACGACGACGTGTGCGCCACGATCGAGGGCGCCCAGCTGGCGGCCGATCGGCTGGCCACCGAACACCGGCACCACCTTGGCACCGAGCTTCTTGCCGTACTTCACGATGGCTTCGCTGACCTGAATAGCCAGCTCGCGGGTCGGCGTCAGGACCAGGACTGAAGGCGCATCCGGGAACCCGGGCTCGATGGCGTTGAGCGCCGGGAGTGCGAAAGCTGCGGTCTTACCCGTGCCCGTTGCCGCCTGGCCGAGCATGTCTCGGCCCGTCAGGAGCAGCGGGATCGTTTCGCGCTGAATCGGTGTGGGCTCTTCGTAGCCGAGTTCGTTGAGCGTGTCGACGAGTTCCTGGCGCAGACCGAGTGCGGCGAATCCCTTGACTGCGGGCTCGGGCTCGGGTTCCGGTTCGCGCTCGACTTCAGCAACCGGCTCAGGCTCTGCGACGGGCTCGACTTCAGCAACCGGCTCAGGCTCTGCTTCGGCAACTGGTGCAGCCTCGGCGGCCACGACCTCGTCGGCCATTACCTCGGGGGTTGCGGGCTCTTCCTCGGTTGCGTCGTTTGGCGAGTCGGCGACTTCGGCAGCGATTTCAGCGGCAGCAGCGTTCGAGCGTTCGAAGCCAGCCATGATCGCGTCGATGTCATCGTCGTCGACGTCGTCTGTGTCGACGTCGTCTACGTCGATGGCTACGAGGTCGTCGTCGCTGATCTCGTCGGCGCTGGTCTCGTCGTCAGCGGGCTGATCAGCCCCGTTTGATGCGGGCGCGAGTCGCGTGATATCGACAAAGTCGGGATCGGTTCGCTCGGTCGGGTTCGGTCGCGACCAGCTGCCGGTGTCGTCTGTACTCATCACATTGCTCCTCGAAGAATGAAACAACGATACGGACCAACGGCGCGAACCGTCGATGACGCCCGTCTCAGCCAGTTGGACTCAGCGATCGACAAGCCCAACTCACGATCGAGGCCAGCCGCACTGCAGTACGTCGCTGCTGGCGCCCTGGTCAGGCGGGAGACTGCGGACCGTCGTCGAGCCGGGCGGCTGCCAGCTCAGCTTCGACGAGTGGGGCGTTGCCTTCGTGGAACTTGGCCTCACCGGCTTCGATGGCTTCGAGGAGGTGGATCGAGACGTCAGCGACCTTGACCTCGTGCTCTTCCTTGCCAGCACCCTTCACTCCATCGTCGAGCATGATGTAGCAGAACGGGCAGGCGGTGGCGACACGGCTGGCGCCCGTGGAGATTGCCTGCGCTGCGCGCTCGTCATTCACCTTGGTGCCGGTGTTCTCTTCCATCCACATGCGGGCGCCGCCAGCGCCACAGCACATGCCCTTGGTGCCGTTGAGCGACATCTCGACAACTTCGATGCCCTTGATGGCGCCGACGACCTTGCGCGGTGCGACGTAGACGTCGTTGTGGCGACCGAGGTAGCAGGAGTCGTGGTACGTGATGCGCTCTTCGAGGGTGGCCTGCGAAACGTCAAGCTGACCCGAGTCGATGAGCTGCTCGAGCAGTTGCGTGTGGTGAATTACTTCGTAGTTGCCACCGAGCTGCGGGTACTCGTTCTTCAACGTGTTGAGGCAGTGCGGGCACTGGGCGATGATCTTCTTGACGCCCATCTCGTTGAGCATCTCGACGTTCGGCTGAGCGAGCATCTGGAACAGGTACTCGTTGCCAGAGCGGCGGGCAGAGTCGCCAGTGCACATCTCGGACGGCCCGAGGATGGCGACGTCGATGCCGGCACGGCGTAACAGTTGCGCCATTGCCTGCGTGACCTTTTTGTTCTTGTCATCGAACGAACCGGCACAGCCGACCCAGTAGAGGTACTCGTGCTGGAGTGCTTGGCCCGGATCGACGATCGTGACACCGTCCATGCCGTCGGCCCAATCGCCGCGTTCGCCCTGGTTGAGGCCCCACGGGTTGAACTGGTTTTCCATCGCGCGATAGGCGTTGCCGAGTTCGGGCGGGAAGTTCGACTCCATCAGCGACAAGTAGCGACGCATGTCGAAGATCTTGTCGGTGATCTCGATTCCGACCGGGCAGATCTCGTCGCATGCCTTGCAGGTGGTGCAGGCCCAGATCTCTTCGGCGGTGATCCGCTCGAACAGGTTGTTGGCCGAGATGGTGATCTCTTTGTCTTCGCCGAGCGGTGCGCTCACGGCTGGGGAACCCGAGGCGGCCATGACCGCACCCGCCTTGAGGACGATCTCGCGCGGGTCGAGCGACTTGCCGGTGGCATGTGCCGGGCAGACGCTGGTACAACGGCCGCACATGGTGCAGGCATCGAGGTCGAGCAGTTGTTTCCAAGTGAAGTCTTCGACAACCGAGGCGCCGAACGACTCGAGTTCGGTCTCCATCAGGTTGGCCATCGGCCGCATGGCACCCTTCGGACGATCTTTGTCCTTCAGGTACAGGTTGATCGGCGACGTGAAGATGTGGCGCAGCATCGTGAGCGGCAAGATCGCGAGGAAGGCGACGAACGTAGCAACGTGGCCAATCCACCACCACTGGTGCCAGGTGCTGAGCGCTGACTGCGACATGCCGTCGACTAGCGTCGACAGTGGGTAGCCAATGAAGCTCCACTTTTCGTATTCTGGGCCGCCTTCGAGGGCGATACGGAACATTTCGGCGCCGTACCCGGTGACACCGATGGCGAAGAAGACGCCGAGGATGAGGGCGTGTTCGGGTTTTGACTTTATGCGAATGCGGTACGGGCGTTGCACGTAGCGGCGCACGATTGCCCACACAATGCCGCCGAGGAACACGAGGCCAGCGGCGTCACCAACGAAGGCATAGGCCTTATAGGTGGTGCCGTGGAGGAACTTCAGCTGCTCGGGCATCTGGTGGTCGACTTCAAGGACGGTGGTGACACCGAGTAGTGCGAGGAAGCCGAAGTAGATCATTGAGTGCATGAGGCCGGCACCGGCATCACGCAGGAGCGTCTGCATATAGACGCCGGCGCGGAAGTCCTTCAGACGCTGCTTGGCGTTCTTGGTGTTGGTCCGGCGCTGCGACGGTGCGCCACGTTCCCAGTTCTTCATCCGGTTGGCGAACATGATGCCCACCCAAATGAGGAGCACCGGGATGACCGTGTAAAACACGACCTGGATTGGACCCGGAATGTTGACAAACACGGTGCGGTGCACGGCGTTGTCGTTCTCCCACCCTGTGATCTGCGGAAGGATGCCCGACACGAGGGTGAAAAGACCCACCGCCGTGAACAGGACGAGGGAGAGTTGATGCGGCTTGACCCGCTTCGGCTCGGTGTCGGGCGCGGGAATTTCAGGAGCAACACTCATACGTCGGCAAATCTACTCGCGGGTCGCTGCCGACCACAGATCCGCCTCGAAATCATTACGTATGGGGTCAGGCCCCTTTCGCACTTGTTGGACGATGCGTTCAGTAAGTGCGAAAGGGGCCTGACCCCATACGTAACTATTGGCGGAGGTAGGAGAGGCCGTGCAGGAAGAACTCGACCGCACGGCCGAGGGGCGATTCAACAAGGTCAAGTTCGGCGAAGGTCAGCGTGGCGCCGAACGGTGCGGTCCAATACTCGGCTGGTCCGGGGCGCTCCGGACCCCACGGACCGACGTAGAGGTACGGCTGGTCGAGGACGCCACTGCCAGCGGCGGCCCCGAGGTTGACTCGTGCATCAGGCTGCGCTGCGAGATCGATGCCGAAGTCGAAGTGCTCAGGCCAGAGACGGCCGACGGACGCTGCCGCGTCAGGAATCGAGGCGACGGCTTCTTCCATTGCACGTTGGCCGAGCAGATACCACTCGCCGAGGACGGCCGCGGTGTCGCTGTCGAGGACAATCATCTCGTCTGGGTCGCCCAGCGGAGGTGTCTCGCCACCGACCCAGAAGTCGGGGTCCGGTTCGAATCCGATGGCGTTGCAGAGCCCGCGAATCGTGTTGCCGACGACCATCTCAACCTGTGTGGTGGCGTTGAGTTCTCTGACGTCGTCGCCGATCACACGTTCAATAAAGAGCGACCCGCCGACGAGCCGGACGCGCTCACGCCGGGGGCCGACCGGGGGCGTGCCGAACCCGCCAGGAAGTGGGACGAGGTCGAACAGTCCGTCATGGCGACACCGCGCCTGACCGAGCACGTGGGTTGCGATGCGCTGCGCGAGGGAGCGCTGTCGGGCCCAGTGGTCGGGAAGCGGATGAAAGTTCACGCGCTCACCCTACGCAACCAGCCGGAGCTGAGATTCGTGTCAGACCGGTGCCTGACAGGAGTGGGGCGATCAGCCGAAGACGGTGCGATCCATTTCGCGGATGCGCGAAGCAAGGACGCCCATCAGCTTGTGAGCGATCGACGGCACGTCGTCGAGGACGCCGATGAAGCGACGCTGGTCGATCACAAGGAGTGTGCAATCGGTGGCGCAGATTGCCGAGGCGGTGCGCGGGCCGTGATCGAGGAGTGAGAGTTCGCCGACAACATCGCCCGCACCGAGCGAAGCGATCTTGCGGCCGCTGCGCTTGATGGTGACCTCGCCACTCACGATGACGAAGGCTTCTCGTCCGGTCTGGCCCTGATCGACAATCATGGTGCCCTCGGTCATGATGATCTCGTCAGCGGCCTTGGCGACTTTCTCAAGGTCTTTCTTGCTGCATGCGCTGAAAAGCGGAACGTTCTTGAGGGACTCGAGTTGAAGTTTCTTGCTGGCCATCTCTCCACCTTACGCGCTTCGCGAGATGTGCTGGTGACTGAGATCCAAGCAGATGTTCTCGCCGATGTTCCGGCTGGTGCGTCAGAACGTGATGAGCGGCTGAAGGTAGTCATCGGGTGCGTCGAAGCCGAGCAGGTTGAACACGGTCGCGGCGACATTCGCCAGGCCGTGTGCGTCGCCTGGGGCCGCGTCGACCATGTGGTACTCGCCGTCGTAGTTCGGATCATGGATTGCGAACGGCACCGGCGACAGCGTGTGGCTTGTCTTCGGATGCTTGTCACCCGTGGCATCGACGGTGTACATCACGTCGGCATTGCCGTGGTCGGCGGTGTAGATGATGACGCCGCCAAGTTCGTCGATGACGTCGATCAGTTGTGCCATGCACTCGTCGATGATTTCCATTGCCTCGACCGTCGCGTGTAAGTGGCCGGTGTGGCCGACCATGTCGCCACTCGGGAAGTTCAACCGACCGAATCGGTATTCGCCCGACCGCAGGAGGTCGATGGTTTCGGCGGTGATCTCGCGCACCTTCATGGCGGGGGTCGTGTCGAACTCGACGTTGTCGGACGGGATCTCGATGTACGTCTCAAGCGACTCATCGATGTAACCGGACTTGTTGCCATTCCAGAAGTAGGTGACGTGGCCGAACTTCTGGGTCTCGCTGATCGCGAAACTCTTGACACCTTCGGCACACAAGAACTCACCCATGGTGCGGTCGATTGCCGGAGGATCGACGAGGTAGCGCTTCGGGATGAGCGCGTCGCCGTCGTACTGCAACATGCCGGCGTAGAACACGTCGGGGTGCCGCTCGCCGTTGGCGCCGGTCCGGTCGAACACCTCGAAGTCGGCTTCTTCGTAGGCGCGTGAGATCTCGATGGCACGGTCGCCGCGGTAGTTGAACAACAGGACAGCGTCGCCGTCGCGCATTGTGCCGACCGGCTGCTTGTCGACATCGCCGACGACGAATCGACCGAGGTACTGATCGCCCTTGTCGGTCTCGGCGTACATGGTCTCGACCGCATCGGTTGCGGACGCGAACACCGGGCCTTCGCCGTGTGTGTGGCACAGGTAGCCGCGTTCGACCATGTCCCAATCGGCTTCGTAGCGATCCATCGTGATCGTCATGCGACCGCCGCCCGAGGCGATCCGGAAGTTGCGACGCTCGCCATCGGGCGCACCGCCAGCGTTGATCTCGGCAAGCACTGCCTCGGTCTGCTCGATGTACATCAGAGCACTGCGGTGCGCGACGTCGCGCCCGTCGTGGAGGATGTGTACAGCGCAGCTGGTCACGCCGTCATCCGCAGCACGGCGCAGAAGTTGGTAAAGGTGCGCGGTCGTCGAGTGTACGCCACCATCGGAGTGCAGGCCGAGGAGATGGAGTGTGTTGGCCGTTCCGCGCTCGACTGCCTGCTTCCACACATCGGTTTCGAAGATCGCGCCGCTTGCGAGCGCCTTGTTCACCAGCTTGGCGCCCTGCGCGAAGATTCGTCCGGCACCGAGGGCGTTGTGGCCGACTTCGCTGTTGCCCATGTCGTCGTCGGTTGGCAAACCGACAGCAGGCCCGTGCGCTGCCAGCTCGGTGTACAGCTCGCTCGTGGCGAGTCGATCGAGGGTTGGTGTGTTCGCCTCGGTGACAGCGTTACTCGGGCCTGCCGGAGCAACACCAACACCGTCAGCGACGACGACAAGGACCGGGCCGGGCCGACCAGAGAACGACGGATGCTTACTGAGCGACAACCCCATGATGTCAGGCTAAGGCAGGCTCAGGCAGGCCGACCGGCTCACGCCGAAGTCGCTGTCACTCGGAGCGCCGAAGCGGTTCTACGATCTCCTCATGGCCGACACGTACGACTTCGACCGGTTCCTGCGCTACGACGAACTGACGGCGTGGGTCGACGACCTCGTTGCCGAGCATCCCGGCCTGGTCGCGGTCGAGACGTATGGCCAGTCGCATGAGGGCCGCGATCTTCGGCTGGTCACCGTGACCGATCAGTCGACCGGCTTGCACGACACGAAGCCGGCGCACTGGATCGACGCCAATATCCACTCGGTCGAGCTCACGGCGTCGGTGGCGGCGTGCAGCGTTTTGCAGCACCTCGTCGAGGGTTTCGTGAGCGGCGACGAACAGGTCACGCGGGCTCTGCGCACCCGCACCTTCTATGTGGTTCCGCGCGTCAATCCCGACGGAGCGGAGTGGGCCCTCGCTGACTCGCCCCACTACCGTCGATCGAGCGTTCGGAACTGGCCACTTGCCGACGGTCGGCGTTGGCCCGGCCATGAGAGTGAAGACATCGATGGCGATGGGCGGATTCTCCAGATGCGCATTGCCGACCGGGATGGCCAGTGGATGCCGCATCCCGACGACGAGCGTCTGCTGGTGCCGGTGCCGCTCGACGGGCTGGCCGAAGGTACACAGCGCTATCGGCTCTTCGGCGAGGGCACCATCGAAGACTTCGACGGGTTCACGATGGCGAAGCCACGAGTTCCGCAGGGCCTCGACATGAACCGCAACTTCCCGGCCGGTTGGGGAACGACGGTGTCGGGTTCCGGCAATCATCCGTTGAGCGAGCCGGAGATCGACGCGTTAGTGAGGGCGATCGTCGCTCGCCCAAACATCTGTGGCTTCAACGCGTTCCACACCTTCGGTGGTGTGCTGTTGCGGCCGTCGTCGACTGCTGCCGACGAGACGCTCCCGCCGAACGACGTATGGGTCTGGAAGGAACTTGCCAAGCGCGGCACCGAACTCACCGGCTACCCGTCCCACTCGGTGTACGAAGACTTCACATGGGACACGACGGAGACGATGAGTGGCGCCTCTGACGACTGGGCCTACGAACACCTCGGTGTTTATGGCTGGACGACCGAGTTCTGGGACCTCGTCCATGCTGCGACCGGCGAGAAGATCTCGACGCACTTCTGGTACACCGGCCCGACCGACGACCAAGCGATCGCCGCGCTGCACTGGCTCGACAACCAGCCAGGTGACGCACTCACTGCTGGCTTTGTCGACTGGTAC
>NZ_JBDNIJ010000256.1:0-1995 GCF_041688325.1 Ilumatobacter sp. | reverse complement strand
TGCCGACGTACGTCACTGAGAAGGCGAACATCGACTCGATCGTTCGGCCGATCGTCGTCGAGCTGCAGGGTGCCGAAGTGATCGGTGGTCCCGCACGTCAGGAACTCGGTCAGCTCGTCGGGTCGATGGCGGCACGTTTCAACCGAGGTGACGGTGGGAGTCCAGAACGAGCGTTGGCCTCGTGGACGGTTCGTTGCCAATCGGGCACCGAGCTGACGGTCGGGGCAACTCACCAACGGGCAGGAACGAGATCGACCACCCTCACCTGCAAATAGTTGCGCACGGGGTCAGGCCCCTTTCGCAACTCTGTCCCGCGGTTACGACTGGTCGGCGAGCTCGTCGAAGAAATCGGGCTGCGGCCGGACGAGCTGGGCGCTGCGCTGCGGCGTCCAGTCGAGGTCGAGGTACTGCTTGTAGCCGACGTGAGTCGGGATGAAGCCGTGGTCCTGGAAGAACTTGTGGGCGTGCTGCCGCTTCGCTCCAGCGGTGAGCTGCATGCGGTAGCAGCCAAGATCACGTGCGCGGCTGGCGGCGTATTCGAGAAGTTGGCTACCAATGTCGGTGTCGCTGTGCGCGGGAGCGACGTGCATCGACTCGATCTCGGCGCAACGGCCACCGCGATGCTGGAAGTGGCGGAAGGTCACGAGTTGCACCATGGCAACGGCACGCCCGCCCAGGTCGGCAACGAGCAGGTAGCTGCCGTTGGTCGCATCAATCTCGCGGATGGCATCGAGGTAGTCGCCGACGAATCTTGGGTTGTCGCGGTTCGTCTGCATAAACCCAGGGTCACGAACCTTGTCGCCGAGCAATAGCTCGATCAGATCATCGACGTCGGATTCCAACGCATCTCGGAGGTACAGCTGCATTGGTCACTTATTGTGCCAGAACTCAGCACGGACACGAGCGATGGTTGCACATCCAGCAAGCAACCAGCAAGCGACCAGCGAGTGACCAGCTGGGTGGAGGTGGGGACGACGAGCGGGCTGTGGCACGATTGGGCTATGAGATGGAATCGCGCACTCGCAACCGTCGATGCGCGGCTGCGCGCTGAGTCGCCGATCGATCTCGTTGTGAACAACGCGGGCTTCGGTCAGGCTGGCTCGCTTCACGAACTCGATGCCGAGCGGGAGACCGCAGTGATCGACGTCAACGTCGTTGCCCTGCATCGTCTGTCGCAGGTCGCTGCTGGCCTTCGGGGCATCGACCAGAATCGTGCCGTCGTTGTGTCGGGCGGGCTGAACAAGGTGCGCGCCGGATTCTTGAATGCGCTCCCGGGCCCGGCGCGCCGGTTTCTCGTCCCCCGGGTGCTGTCGTGACTGCGCAGATGCCAGACCTCTTCGATGTCGCCGTCGCAGCTCAGCAGCAGTCGTATTCGCCCTACTCGAAGTATCCGGTTGGCGCCGCGGTGCGCACAGCATCGGGTGCCGTCTTTACCGGCTGCAACGTGGAGAACTCGGCGTACCCGGAAGGCACCTGCGCAGAGGCTGGCGCAATCGCTGCGATGGTCTTGGCCGGTGAACGCGAGATCGTCGAGGTACTCACCGTCACGGGTGGCGACACGCCGGGCACCCCATGCGGCGGCTGTCGTCAGAAGCTCCGTGAGTTTGCCGGGCCCGATGCGATCATTCACGCGACCACCAATGGTGGGGCAATGCTCGACATCTCGATGGCCGATCTGCTGCCCTCGTCGTTCGGCCCCGAGTTCCTCCTCGGTTAACGGACGAGCGATGCGCTGCGGGCCCGCTCAGTCGGTCCGCAACTTACCGCCCCCAGAACTGCCAAGCGAGCGGTGAGCGTTGTGCTCGTTGAGCGGGTCGGGTATTCATCGCTTCGGGTCGGGTAAATGCTGAGTCATCACTTGTCAAGTAAGTGCAGTCGAGGTTGTTGGTGAGTGCGTTAACCTCTATCTTGAGTCCTGACGAATAAAGATTTTGATCCATCCCCCCTGGATCCCCCCACCCCCCGAATATCTCTCGAACACAGGAAGCAAGGAGC
>NZ_JBDNIJ010000255.1:0-2259 GCF_041688325.1 Ilumatobacter sp. | reverse complement strand
GTACGGATTGGAGACGACGACGGTCTTGAGCCCGGCAACATGCGTGAAGAGTGCCTCGGGGCTCTGCGAATGCGTCTGGCCACCGAAGATGCCGCCGCCGGTCGGCATCCGAACGACGAGCGATGCCGTAAAGTCGCCGGCGGACCGATGGCGCAGCCGCGCTGCCTCGGACACGATCTGGTCGTAGGCGGGGTACATGTAGTCGGCGAACTGGATTTCAACGCACGGCCGCAGCCCATACGCCGCCATCCCGACGGCGGCGCCGACGATGCCGGCTTCGCTGATCGGCGAGTCGAAACAGCGGTGATCGCCGAATCGTTCCTGCAAACCCTGCGTACATCGGAACACCCCGCCGAAGTACCCGACGTCCTGTCCGAACACGACGACATTGTCGTCGCGCTCCATTGCAATCATGTGTGCGTCGCGGATTGCTTCGATCATCGTCATTGCGGTCATCGCTGTCCTCCCTGCTTTCCCATGGCGTCGCGTTGTTCGCGAAGGTGTCGGGGGAGTTCTACGAAGACGTCGTCGAACATCGTTTGGGCACTCCCGACGTCGCCGGTTTTCACCGACCCGTGGGAATCGGCTGCGGCGAAGGCTTCGTTGACTTGCGCGTCGACCTTGCTGTGGAGTTCCAGGTGACGGTCGGCATCCCATTCGCCGATGAACTCGAGGTGTTGTCGGAGCCGCTGAATCGGGTCGCCGAGCGGGAACTCTTCTGCCTCGCCCGGAGGTCGATAGACCGACGGATCGTCGGACGTCGAGTGCGCTCCGACCCGCAACGTGATCCACTCGATCAAGGTTGGCCCGAGATTCGCCCGGGCCCGCTCGGCGGCCCATTGCGACGCGGCGTACACGGCGAGGTAATCGTTCCCATCGACCCGCAGCGCCGGGATACTGAACCCGTAGCCGCGGTCAGCGAATGTGGCCGACGCACCGCGTGCGAAGTCTTCCGGGGTGGAAATCGCCCAGTGGTTGTTGACGATGTTCAAGATCACAGGGGCCTGATACGTCGATGCGAAGACGAGTGCAGCGTGGAAATCTGACTCGGCCGTGGCCCCCTCGCCAATCCACGCCGATGCGATCTCGGTGCCGCACCGCAAGGCCGACGCCATGGCCCAGCCAACGGCCTGGATGTACTGCGTCGCGAGGTTGCCGGAGATCGAGAAGAAGCCGTGCGACTTCGATGAGTACATCACCGGCAGCTGGCGCCCGTGGAGTGGATCGAACTCGTTCGACATCACTTGGTTCATCATGTCGACGAGCGGATACTCAGCTGAGATCAGCAGGCCCTGTTGACGGTAGGTGGGGAAGTGCATGTCGCCGGGTCGCAGCGCGCGTTGCTGGCCGCATGCGATCGCCTCTTCCCCGAGCGACTGCATGTAGAAAGAAATTTTGCCCTGCCGGTGTGCCCGCAGGAGCCGAGCGTCGAACGCACGCGTCAGCATCATGTTGCGCAGCCCGCGCCGTTTTTCCTCGATGGAGATGTCAGGCACCCACTCGCCGACCGCCTGCCCGTCGTCGTCGAGGACCCGTACGAGCTGCTTGCGCATCAGCGCGATGCGCTCGACCTTTTCGTCGAGAGCGGGCTTCTGCATTTCGCCGGCCTTGCTGATGTATCGGACGCGGTCTGGGGGATGCTGGCCGCGTGCAGGCTCGGGAATCCGGAGCCGCAACTTTGCCACTGTTTCGTCGCCCTGTGTTGTCATCTCGTCCTTCTCGTTGAGACGAACACTAGAACGGCTCGAAGCTGTTTGCAGGATCCGGTTGAACCGTTCGACTTTGCCGTTCTGCCATGGGCAGTGCGGTCGGATGAACTTGTGTTTCTCCCCAATCGGCGCAGGGCGCAGTTTTCTCGTCGTCGCGGATCTCTGAATAGGCCAGTCGGCGGTAGTCATCGACAATCGAGTGCATCAAGTCGAGCCCGACTCGCTTCTTGCGGTTCTTCGTCTTCGACGCTGACGACCGACCGTTGGCTTTCCAGTCGCATCCGCCAGGCAGACGCGAGATTTTATTGACATTTATTTGCCAAAGATAGCCTGGCTGATGGTCGGTTGGTGTACCTTGTAATGCTCATAGACGCTTCGCCTTCTGGCCGGAGGCGGTTCACGAAGAGGCACACGGATGGAAGATCGAGTAGCAGGCATCATCGACGAGTGGAATAATTGTCGACCTGATGTCGACACGTCCGCGTTGGGGATTGTCCTGCGGGTAATGCGTGCAGCGCATCATCTTCAGTTGAAACTGGACCCCGTCGCT
>NZ_JBDNIJ010000254.1:0-7021 GCF_041688325.1 Ilumatobacter sp. | reverse complement strand
GACGCACCCGCAGCGAGCGGTGGCAACACCCTCATCTGGGCGCATGAGCAAGAGCCGCCGGATCTCCACCTGGACGACCCGGAAAACAACCTGTCGATCACATCGTGGATCCGTTCCGCGATGATCGAAGGTCTGTACGGCATCTCGGGTGCCACCGAGTACTACCCCGAACTCCTTGATGGTGCAGCAACCCTCGCCACCAACGCCGACGGCTCGGTCACGGGTTCGTACGAGCTCCGTGACGGCCTCGTCTGGAGCGACGGCGACGACCTCACCGCTGACGACGTCAAGTGGACCCTCGACGTACTCCTCGCTTCTGACGGCGTAGACGAAGACGGCGATCCCGCCTACGTCTACCTCCTCGGCGACCGCACCGGTCTTGACACCATCACCGACATCACGGTAGGTAGCCCAACTGAGTTCTCGATCACCTGGTCGACCTTCTTTGCTGGCTACCAGGGCGTCGGTAACGAGATTTACCCGATGCACCAGTTCAACGCTGACCCGGTCGCTGCTGCAGCCGAGCTCAACGACGGCCTCCGCGAGTGGACGACACCGAGTGGCGACACCATTGCCTCCTCAGGTGCCATGGTGTTCAGCTCGTGGAACAAGGGTGTCCAGATGGACCTCGTCCGCAACGACTCGTACAACGGCTCGAACAGCCCCGACGCTCAGAACGACGGCATCGCCTTCGTTGATGGCGTGCAGATCAACTTCGTGACCGACACCGATGCGCAGATCAACGCACTGCAGGCCGGCGAAGCACAGATCGTCATGACCCAGCCGCAGCTCGCCTTCGAAGACCTCGCCTCGAGCGACAGCTTCACGGTGGCATCGTCGGCCGGCCCGGTCTTCGAGCATTGGGGCCTCAACCTCAACAACGTGCACCTTGCCAAGCCTGCCGTTCGTGAAGCACTCGCCTTTGCGATGGACAAGACGGAAGTCATGGCCGGCCTCTACACCGCGCTGTTTGGCGATTCCCTCCCCGCTGAGGGCCTCGGCAACACGATGTGGCTGTCCAACCAGAGCACATACGAGAACCACGCTGGAGATGCCGGATACGGTGCAGGCGACGTCGATTCGGCAGTCGCAGCCCTCGAAGGCGCTGGCTACGTTATGAACGGCGACGGCATCTTCGAGCATCCCGAAGACGGCGTTCTGACACTCCGTGTCGGCACAACCGGCGGCAACCGTCTGCGTGAGATCCAGCAGGAACTCATCCAGGCCCAGATGGCCGATGCCGGCATCGACATCGTCATCGACAACGTTGAGGGCGGCGCGTACTTCGGTGAGATTCCATTCTCCGAAGACGCAATCGCTTGCGCCGTCAGTGGCGGAGCCGAAGGCAACTGCGGCATCTGGGACATCACCCAGTTCGCATGGGTCGGCGGACCGTGGCCCGGTGGCCAGATTGCTTCGTACCGCGCCGGTGGCGAGAACAACCCGTACGGGTTCGCCAACGACGAGTTCGAAGCGAAGGCTGACGAGTGCGACGCAACTGTCGACGACACAGACCGCGCCGCTTGCTACAACGTGATCGACCGTTACGTGACGACGCTCGAACTCGATGCAGAAAACGGCCTGTTCATGCTGCCGCTGACGCAGAAGCCGTCGTTCTACGGCTTCACGTCGGATCTCAGCCAGGCTGGCGTCGCTCCTGATGCCCAGGGCGCAGGCCCGCTAGCCAACGTTGTGGACTTCAAGTTCGCTGACTGATCAGTTGAATACCTGAAAACCTGAATACGCATTGTTCCGGGGTCTCGCTTCGGCGAGACCCCGGTTTGCGTCCCGAAACAGTTCTGAGTGACACGCGTTGTGTTGTACGGTCCGATCACTTTCCTATTCGCGCTCTCACCTCAGACAGGTCGGTCGTCACCTTGTTTGCCTATGTCACACGGCGTGTTCTCATCGCCATCCCGCTACTCGTTCTTGCGATGTATCTGGTTCACGTCATGGTTTCCGCCACCGTTGATCCGCTCTCCGAGTTCTACATCTGCCTCCCGCGTTGTCAGGAAGGGTTCGACCGAATCGAGCAGCAGTACAACCTCGACACGAACCTTTTCGTCCGCCCGTTCACCTACTTCGCTGACCTGCTGAGCGGCGACTTCGGTGATTCCAGTTCGATCGGCGAGCCCGTCATCGATGTGATGAGGACGCGTGGTTGGAACACCGCCATGGTCGCCATCCCTGCATTTCTCCTTGGCGCTGTTCTGTCGCTGCTGCTGTCGGTCTACTCGGCGCGCCGCCAGTACTCGGTCGGCGACTACGCCTTCACCGGCTTGAGCTTCATCGGCTTCGCGATGCCGTCCTTCGTGCTCGCTTTGATCTTGCAGGTCGTCTTCGCCGTGAAGTTCGAGCAGTGGACCGGATTCAAGCCGTTTAATACCGGCCGAAAAACCGGTGAAAACTTCTTCCAGCTGCTGCGAGATGTGACGTTGCCCGCAACGTCGCTCGCCATCTTGGGGATCGCTGCCGACAGCCGCTTCGGCCGATCGTCGATGCTTGAAACCCTCAATCAGGACTACATCCGCACCGCTCGAGCCAAGGGGCTCAGCGAACGGACGGTGGTGTGGAAGCACGCCTTGCGCAACGGATTGATTCCGCTCGTCACGTTGTGGGCGCTCGGCTTCTCGGGGCTGCTCAGCGGTTCGGTCGTCACCGAGTCGATCTTCTCCTGGCCTGGTATTGGCCAGGCCTTCCTCCGGGCGCTCGGCGATGCCGATCTCGATCTCCTGATGGCGATCGTGATGTTCACCGGGATCATCACCGTGGCGTTCAACTTGCTTGCTGATGTCCTGTACGGCATCCTCGACCCACGAATCCGACTCGGCTGAGGAACTGACATGGCTGATACTGACATTCGTCCGAACTCCGACTCGGAACCGACATCGACGCCACACAAGGTTGCTGTTGCCGACGCCGAAGGCCTGTCGGAAAGGCCGAAGACGTTCGGGCAGTTGGCCCGGGAACGTTTCTTCGGGCACAAGCTCGCACTCATCGGTGGGATCGGCCTCTTGCTCCTCGTGGTGCTGTTCCTCGTCGGACCGCTGTTCAGTGAGTGGGAATTCGACCAGCGCAACGTCCGTGACCGCAAGCAGGGTCCGTCGGCCGAGCACTGGTTCGGCACCGACGAAATTGGCCGCGATCTCTTCGTGCGTACAGCCCGAGGCGGCTGGTATTCGATGCAGATCGGTGTCATCGCCGCCTTTGTCGCGACCACCGTCGGAACAGTTCTGGGCGCGCTTGCCGGCTACTTCGGCAAGTTGTGGGACATCGTCGTGACCAACCTGGTCAACCTGATCCTCACCGTCCCTGCGATCATTGTGTTGTCGGTCTTCGCCAACAAGTACGGCGCCGGAAAGTGGGGCCTCGCCCTGGTGCTCGCCGGGCTGCTGTGGACCCGTATCGCACGAGTCGTGCGCGGCGTGATCCTTTCCATCAAGGAGCAGGAATACATCATGGCGGCCAAGGCTGCTGGGGCGTCGCACTCGCGCATCTTGTTTCGGCACCTGCTGCCCAACGTGATGGGTGCCATCGCCGTCGAGATCACGCTGTTGGTCGGTTCGGTCATCGTGCTCGAATCGACGCTGTCGTTCCTCGGCCTTGGCGTCAAGCCCCCGAACGCCTCACTCGGAACGCTGGTGCGTGACGCGAAGGGTGACATCGACAGTGACCCGCTCCGAGTCTTGACGCCTGGCATCTTCATCGTGTTGATCGTGTTGTGTGTCAACTTCCTCGGTGACGGTCTACGCGACGCGCTCGACCCCCGAGCCACCGGTGCGGACAGCAAGGAAACCCAGCAGGCGAAGAAGGCGGCCAAGAAGGCCCGGAAGCAGATGGGCAAGGGTGACATGACTGTCGGCCAGTTGCAGGATGCCAACCTCTCACAAAACGAGCGGAGCGAGTCATGACACAACCACTCCTTACTGTCGAAAACCTGAACGTCGGCTTTGCCACGAAGTCGGGCGTCGTTCAGGCAGCAACGGACATCAATTTTGAGATCTTTCCAGGTGAGGTGCTTGCCGTTGTCGGCGAGTCGGGTTCGGGTAAGTCCGTCACGGCGCTTGCACTGATGCGGTTGCACCCGGACAACACGATTGTCACCGGCAACGTCAACTTTGACGGCCACGACCTGCTCAACATGAGTGACCGCGACATGCGTGCGATCCGTGGCAGCGACGTCGCCATGATCTTCCAGGACCCGATGACCGCAATGAACCCAGTGTTCTCGGTTGGCAATCAGATCGTCGAGACCATCCGTGTCCACGACAGCTCGGTTTCTAAGCAAGAGGCGTGGACGAAAGCCATCGACCTGTTGAAACTGGTTGGCGTGCCCGAGCCGAAGCAGCGTGCGTCGCAGTACCCGCACGAATACTCGGGCGGTATGCGCCAGCGAGCGATGATCGCCATGGCGATCGCGAACGACCCCAAGCTGCTGATTGCTGACGAGCCCACCACGGCGCTCGATGTCACCGTTCAGGCTCAGGTCATGGAAGTGCTCCACGAGGTGCAGGCCGAAACGGGTTCGGCAATGATGCTGATCACCCACGACCTCGGCCTCGTCGCCGGGTCGGCTGACCGTGTGCAGGTCATGTATGCCAGCCGCCTGATGGAGACCGGGTCGATTGATCAGATTTTCTACGAGTCCCAGAACCCGTACACGCGGGCACTGCTCGAGTCGATCCCTGACATCGACGGCTTAAAGGAAGAGCTGAGCCCGATTCCGGGCAATCCGCCGAGCCTGCTCAACCCGTTGGCGGGCTGCGCGTTCCGCCCCCGTTGCAAGTTTGCCAAGGATGTGTGCGCAATTGAGGTGCCGCCACGGATCCCCGTAGGCGTGAACCATACGAGTCGCTGTGTGCTTGTCCACGAACTTCCTGCGCCCGCCGGCGCCTCAGCTGGAGATGCATCATGAGCGCGACCGACCAGACAGTTGAGAGCGGTGCGCTCGACGGCGTCGGTGCCCGTGAGCCGATCCTGAAGATCCGTGACCTCGTCAAAGAGTTCCCGATCCGAGCTGGCGTGTTTCGGCGCCAGGTTGGCGCTGTTCAGGCGGTATCTGGCGTCAGCCTCGACTTGTTCCAGCACGAAACCCTCGGTGTCGTCGGCGAGTCGGGGTGTGGCAAAAGCACGCTCGGCCGCTCACTGCTCCGCCTAGTCGAGCCCACATCGGGCACGGTCATGTTCGGCACCGAAGACGTCACGCTGGCGTCGAAGGGCCGTCTGCGTGAGTTGCGCCGTGACCTGCAGATGGTCTTCCAGGACCCGTATGCGTCGCTCAACCCTCGCTTGCCGATCCGGGACATCGTCGGTGAGCCGATGGTCATCCACGGGGTCCCCAAGAAAGAGGCGCGCCAGCGTGTCGGCGACCTGCTCGAGCGTGTCGGCCTGCTGGCCGAGCACGGCAACCGGTACCCGCACGAGTTCTCCGGCGGTCAGCGCCAGCGCATCGGCATCGCTCGCTCGCTTGCTCTTCGTCCAAAGGTGATCGTGCTCGACGAGCCTGTGTCGGCACTCGACGTGTCGATCCAGGCGCAGGTGCTCAACCTGCTTGACGAGATCCAGGACGAGTACGACCTGTCGTTCATCTTCATTGCGCACGACCTCTCGGTGGTCCGCCATACGAGCGACCGTGTTGCAGTGATGTACCTCGGCCGTATTGCCGAGGTGGCCGACAAGAACTCGCTCTACGAGAACCCGGCGCATCCGTACACGCAGTCGCTGCTGTCGGCCGTGCCGGTGGCTGACCCGAGGCGTGAGCGGTCACGTAGCCGCATCATCTTGCAGGGTGACGTGCCGAGTCCGGCTCACCCGCCGTCGGGTTGCCGTTTCCACCCGCGTTGCCCGGTGGCACAAGACAAGTGCAAAACAGACACGCCTGAGCTCGTTGAGTTCGCCCCTGGCCATCAGGTGTCGTGTCACTTCCCGCTTGAGGTGGGTGAGACCCTGCTGGTACGTGTGAAGGAACTGGGCCGCGAGGCGCAGGTTTCGACCAAGAACTGAGCGGTGCTGCATGGCGGATCAGGCCGACGGCCCGAGTGGCTCGGTGACTCTCCATTCGTCGTGGAAGAGCCTCGTCTTGAGTTTCCTCGGCGCACTCGCCGTTTTTGGCGTTGGTCTGGCATCGACGATCAACACCGAGGGCGCGGTGATCCCGATCATCATCCTGGTACTGGGCGTGGTGTTTCTGACTTCAGTGTTGTTCGACTCTCCGGTCGCGTCGACGTTCACGACCGACGGTGTGCAGCGTCGGCCGCTACTGCGACGGCATTTCATCGCCTGGGATCGCGTTGGCCAACTCACCCGTACCCGTCCCTCGATCGCAGGTGCTCTGAAGGGTCTCACGCCCGGCGGGATGGCGGTGAAGGTGGGTCGCCGGCGGTACCTGCTCGTCGATCAGTGTGAGGCATTAAGGGAGTTCCAGGAGCTTGTTGAGTTGCTTGAAAATCGGTATGTCACGTTGGGGATCGACGAAATGGTGCAGCCGCCGGAGGCGATCGATCCGACGTGGACGTATCGCCGGAAACGTTGGCTGCCAGATGGGTGATTCATGCACCCGCAAAGGCCCGACGGGCCGCTAGAGTCTCGCCCCGTGCGTGACGTCATGCTATATCTCACTCTTGTTCTGAACGTGACTTCCATGTTCGGCCTGATTGCTGGCATCTTGATGCATAGTGGCCGGGGCGGTGGCCTTTCCGACATGTTCGGTGGAGGTGGCGGTGCCGCTCTTGGGTCGACGGCTGCTGAGCGCAACCTGAACCGCATCACGTTCGTCCTCTCGCTCATCTGGATCTTCAGCCTCGTTGGGGTGAGTTTCCTGCTCGAGCGGGTGTAGCGAGCTTTGGCCTGCGCTAACATTGCAGGCCAACACCACGTCGAAGTGGCGGAATTGGCAGACGCGCTAGCTTGAGGTGCTAGTGCCCTATTAATGGGCGTGTGGGTTCAAGTCCCATCTTCGACACTCAGGAAGTTCCAGTTGACCAGGGCTCCGGCCCTGGTCAACGGCTTTTTCGGGTGAGGT
>NZ_JBDNIJ010000253.1:0-16802 GCF_041688325.1 Ilumatobacter sp. | reverse complement strand
CTCCGTGATCTCGCCGCTGCGCCGCATCGTCTTGAGTTCGGACAGTGCAGCCCGAATCGCGAGGGTCTCTGCCAGATGCTCTTCGTATCGGTTCAACTCGTCGGTCTGTGAAGTGAGCCCGAGACGGTCGAGGACCGGTCGGTACGAGACGCCCTGGACGACCAGCGGGAAGAGCACGACGGCGAACACGACGGCGACCGCGTTGACGCCAGCGGACTGCTTGACCGGCAGCCCGAGAGCCAAGGCGATCGGGATGGAGCCCCGCAGCCCTCCCCAGAAGACCGCGGTCATCCACGACGTCGGCACCGGCGCAATCGACGATCGGGTGAACGGCCACAGTAAGCCGTACGCGATGATCGCTCTGCTCATCAGGACACCGGCGATCCCGACGAGGGCGACGATCAGGGTTCGGCCGCGGAGCGCATCGATCTCGAACTCCAAGCCGATAACCAAGAACAGGGCCGAGTTCGCGAGGAACGCGAGTACCTCCCAAAACTCCCGCAGTGTCACGCGCGACGACGCTGACATCGCCATTCGGGTTCCGTAGTTGCCGATCAACAGGCCAGATGCAACGACGGCGATCACGCCCGATCCGCCGAGTCGGTCAGCGAGTAGGTAAGCGCCATACGCGGTGACGAGCGAGAGGGTGATCTCGACGAGATGGTCGTCAAGCGTCGCCATCAGCCGGTGAGCGAGAAACCCGACCGCAGCGCCAGCGCCGACCCCGACCGCCGTCTCGATTCCGAACTCGGTAAGTGCGTCCTGGAACGTGACCGTCACGTCGCTAAAAGCGATCTCGACGGCGATGAGGTATGCGACGATGACGATTGCGTCGTTGAAGATCGATTCTCCCTCCATGAGGGTTCTCAGACCGGACACCACCCCGTTCTCCTTGAAGATGGCCAGCACGCTGACCGGATCGGTCGCAGCCAGAATGACCGCGAAGATCACTGCGTGTTCCGCCGACATCCCCGGAACGAGTACGAGGAACAGACCGATGACGGAGGCCGAGATCGCGGCCCCAACAAAAGCGAGCACCGCCACCTGTCGCCATCGAAGGATGAGGTCGCCAAGGTCCATGTTGATGGCGCCGTCGAACAATAGGGGTGGAAGGAACACCAGGAGGATCAGTTCGCTGGTGAGGTTGATTGCCCCGAAGGTCCCGCTGACGCCGAGCCCGAGCCCGACCAGCACCAGGGCAACGGTGTACGGCAGGCGCAGACGATTCACGGCGATCCCTACAAGAGCCGCTACCAGCATCAGCCCGACGATGAGGGTCTCGGTGACCTCGATACCATTGGTCCCAGGCTCAACAGCGGCGAGGAACGCGTGCATCCTCGACACCCTACGAAGATCCGACGATCAAAGCGGCGTTACGTCTGGTGAGTGAATTCAGTACTCGATGTCGGTCGGCATCCAGGTCACAGCGCGGCGCCGCGCCGAAACCGTCCTGATGAGTAGCGCCGGCCAACGTGTCCTCCGCACCCGATCGCTTGACGATTTCAGTCACTGTTGACGCGGCGATGGTTGTCACCAACGTAGAAATGCACCGATCGGATCCTCGAGGGCTGCGAGGCCGGGGACGATAGTGACGGTCGCCCCGCTCGTCATTGCGGCGCTGATTGCGGCGTCGATGATCCGGGTGTTTCTCGACAACATCTCGAAGGGACGGCCCAGCTGGGCGGTGTCGGACCAGTCGTCTACAACGAGCAACGATTCGACGCGACCGGCGGCGAGCGCGTCGAGCACTTGAGATTGTTCTACTGTGGCGGTGTCATGCGCACATCGCTCGCTGAAGTTTTCGCTGATCGCCGCGATCGCACGTGCATGAACATCGTTGGTCAACCTGACCACTTCGTCTGCGATGCCGTCGACGTCACCGGCCTCAAGTGCCTTCGTCACGTCGCCGAGTGACCGTTTCTCGAGTTCGCTCACCAGCATTGACTGCGCACGGGTGGGACCGGCCACTGCGATGAGTTGAGCCTCGACTCGGGCGGCGAGCTGCTCGACGGCGTCGGCAATGTCAGAGATGTTCGAGTCCCACGTGTTTTCGGCGCGCTGCTGGAACCGTCGCTGCGACCAGCCGCCGGGATGTCCGCGATGGATGTGGTGTTCGTCGCCGTCCACGCGGTCGGCGACGAGCGGGTTGCCTCCGTCGAACGCCATGATGTCGGCACCAGCTTTGTCGCACTCGACGACAAGATGCGGGATTGTGCGCTGGCGATGCTCGATGATGGGCGTGAATGCGGGCAGTGGGCCCTCCATGATCCGTGTCGACGCCGGGCTTCCAGCCAAGTGCTCCACGAGCGGTGCGCCCTCTGTCGGCAGGATCATGGCCATCGAGTCGCCGCGGGCGTGCCCGGCCGCGAGTACTGCTTGTTCGGCCTTGGCTAAGGCTGCTTCTGGCCATCGCCCGCTGACGTCGTTCTGGATTCGACGCCAGGCGTCGTCGAGACGGTGCACTGCGTCTGGGACATCGCTGCGGGCTGGCAGGATGACGGAGAGGTACGGTCCCGAGGTCGCTTCGACGAATTCGTTGAGGTCAAGCAGATTGGCTGATGCGAAGGTCGGTGTCTTCATGGCTTCAGGGTGCCCGGTCGACGACCAGGCGAAACCCACGGCCGCGGCGGTAGTCCGTGGCGGCTCGGTCACCGACGGGACAGCTCGGTTAAGCCAGCGCTGATGTGGGTACCACCGCCTCATGACAACCATCAACACCGACTCATCCGCCGACAGTTCGCCACCAACTGCCTCGTTCGATGTCGGCATCATTGGCGGCGGATCCGCCGCGGAGGCTCTTCTCAGAGAACTTGCTCCCCACGACTTCTCCATCGTCGTCTTCGAAACGGGCTTGGTGGGCGGCGAGTGCCCGTTCGTGGCCTGTATGCCCAGCAAGTCAATGCTCCATGACGCCAGCTCAGGATCCAAGTGGGCAGACGCAGTTGCGCGTCGAAACGACATCGTGAACCATCTCGACGACAGTGGCCATCGCAAGGGTGCCCGCGATCTGGGCGCAACAATCGTGTCCGAGTACGCCCGTATCGCCGGCGACCACCTGATCGTTGCCGGAAACGAACGGTTCCGATGCGAACACATCGTTCTGGCCACCGGTGCAACAAGGGTCAGTCCTGACATCGATGGCCTCGATACCATTGGTGACCGCCGATGGTCCAGCGCCGACGCGCTGACTGCCTCCGATCGGCCCGACCGGATGCTGATTGTTGGCGGTGGGGTGATTGCCTGCGAACTGGCTCAGATCTACCCCCAGTTTGGTACCCACGTCACGGTGGTCGACCCTGTGAATCGTCCGTTCCCCAACCTCCACCAACGCGTTGGCGAACTTGCCGCCGAAATGCTCACTGCCACTGGCGTCGACCTGCGCTACGGCTGCACCGTCACCGCGACCTCAATGGTCGGAAGTAATGTCGAAGTGACGATCACCGACGCCGACGGCGACAACAAATCGGTGAGTGCCGATGTCGTTGTGATTGCGGCCGGGCGCCACCCCTCAACCGAAAACGTCGGGCTGGAGACGCTCGGGCTCGACCCGAGGAACCTCGACGTCGACCATTTCGGTCGAGTCGCGGGTGCTGCATCGTTGTGGGCGATTGGTGATGTCGCTGGCGGTCCGCAGTACACCCATATGGCTAATCGGCATGCGAAGGTTGTCGGCCAGCAGTTGCTTGGCGCACCTGAAATGACCTTTGACGGTTCGGTGGTACCGAGTTGCGTTTTTCTCAATCCGCCAATCATCGCGGTCGGCCCGAGCCCCGACGACCTCTCGGGAGACGACGACGTCGTTTGGGCCCATGTCGACGTCGAAGGGTTCCCGCGTCAAATCACTGACGACCTGCCAGCGGGGTTCTTGGCCCTTGCTGGCCGTCGATCAACTCGAACGCTGATCGCCGCGCATGGCATTGGTCCTCGATTCGACGAGATCATTCACGCACTGACCATTGCGATCGACGGCGCGGTTCTCCTGGACACGCTGGTCCGAACCATTCAGCCGTTCCCAACCGTTGGAGAAGTCCTCGGCGTGGCATTCTCGGATCTTCTCGAACAGGTCGACAAGGGCGATCAGCGCTGACGAAGCAGTAACCCGGCACGTCCTGCGATCGTGATGCAGTGTTTGAGGTCGATCAACCGGTGCACAAGCGGTGGGATGCGGTCCAGCACCGGCGACGCCAGTGTCACTGGGCCAAATTGGGCGATGCCTCGGCCTCCACCAAGGTCGAGCACCCAACCCCGCTGTTGCAGTTTCGCGTTCTCGGTGGGCTGCGCCAACACCACACGTGCGGCGTTGCGGCCTGCTGCGACGCCGGCCTGTTCGGCGATCTGTGCCGACATTGGCAGTGGATCTCCATTCGTGTCAATGTGGGCTGCAACGTCGCCGGCGGCGAACATGCGCTCCATGCCGACGACGCTGAGATCTGCGCCCATGACGACGCGGCCGTCGTCGGTCAGTGTTGCTCCGAGCGCCTCGGCTCGTGCCTCAAATCCTGCAGCCCACACTGCGACACCGTGAATGAGCATCCGGTCGGGCCGATCGCCTGACTCGACGTATACGCCATCGGCGCTGATCTCAGAGACACTGCTCCCGGTGATGATGTCGACACCACGATCTTCCAGAATTCTGGCCGCACCATCGCTGGCCCTCCGATGCATCTCCGGAAGCAGGCGACCTGCCATCTCGATCAACGTCACGTCGCTGCCCGGATGCGCTGCGCTGATGGCACCAGCGAGTTGAACACCGGACGCACCGCCACCCACAATCACGTGCCGTCGGTCCGCGTGCTCAACGCTGTGGCGTAGCACCAATGCGTCGTCGGCTGTCCTCAGCGTGAGGGCATGATCGATCCCCTTGATTGGGGGATGAGTTGGTCGTGAGCCGACCGTGATCACCGTTGCCTCCCCACGGACTTCGCTGCCATCAGAGAGTTCCAGCACGCTTCCCTGGATGCCGTCGAGACGTGCCTGGATGACTCGGTCGGCGGCAAATTCGATGTCGGTGGATGCATCGCCAGGCGGCAGAGTGCCACCTGCGACGCCAGCGATGCGGGTGGTGAAGTCGTGGCAAGAGCGGTCGTCGATGATCGTGACCGTTACTCCTGCGCGACGAGCAGCTCGGGCTGCGGCGAGGCCGGCGTACCCGGCGCCGATGACGACGACGCCGTCCAGGGTGTGAACTTTGGAGTTCACGGTCACGTCGACTCACCACGAACGTTTGGGTTGTCACTTGGTCGGAGACCGTCGACGTCTTGGCTCAACGGGAATCCTTCGCCGACGATGGTCGACTCGTCAGGGGCGACGTAGTCATCGGGCCCCGCGATCTTTGCGGCCGGGCCTTTGACACTTGCCGAGGCGGCTGACGTGCCAGATCCATTTGAGTCGATGGTTGTTGCCATCAACACGGAGTACCCATTGCTGATCCAGACAAACCATCGTGTGGAGTGGCCTGCGTCACCAGGGGTAAAGTCGGGATCGATGAAGCCGTGCAGACCGAGTTGTTGTCGGTGCACCGTGCGCCGACGCACCCGCAGCAAGTTGCACGATCGGCTGATCCCGGTTGGTGCCGATGTTTGTGATCGGCCAGGGCGGGCACACCCGTACAACCAGGTATCCCCCACCCGATTTCCCCCACCCGATCTCCGAGGAGACACTCGTGTCCACTGCACAGATTATCAACCCAACTACCCGTGAGGTACTGGTCGCTTCTCGCGAGCGCGTGACCGGCAAGACGATCACGTTGACCAACTCATGATCGTGTCGATTATCGGCGCCCATGGCCAGATCGCCCGACAGCTCACCCCGCTCCTCACCGACCGCGGACACTCTGTACGCGGAATCGTGCGTGACGAGACGCAATTCGACAACATTCGCTCCGACGGTGGGCAGCCGGCCCTGTGCGACCTGGAGCACGCAGAACCCGCTGACGTCGACGAGATTCTGCATGGTTCCGACGTCGTCGTGTTCGCCGCTGGCGCGGGCCCCAAAAGTGGGCCCGAGCGCAAGAAGTCACTCGATCGCGACGGCGCGATCGCAGCGGTTGAGTCAGCCGTGCGGGTCGGCGCGTCCCACTTCGTCATCGTCAGTTCGATGGGGGCCGACAACCCCCCCGATGACGACGAGACATTCAGTATCTATCTGCGGGCCAAGGCCGACGCCGACGCTGCCGTCCGGTCCGCTGCCGTCATCCACACGATTGTCCGACCGGGTGGGCTGACCGACGACGCCGCCGGACGGGTGCACATTGGTGTCTCGGTCGATCGCGGCAAGGTGCCCCGGGCCGACGTCGCTGCCGTGTTGGCCGAGTTCATCGATCGGCGACCGCGTACCTCGTCCACCGTCGAGCTCATCACGGGCAACGACAGCGTCAACGAGGCCGTGAATGCGCTTGACCGATCGCCAGACGGTCGTTCATAGTCACCGGTCCATTCATTTTGCGGTGCGTGCGATGGCCGGCTTCACCGACGTCGGCGAGTTGTGTGTGTGCGGCAACCCAGCACAGGGGCACCGCCCGACTTGGTAACCCGCGCACCGCCCCAACCATCGGTGACCGAGCAACGATGCCGAAACCCAGGGAGCGTTTCGCTCGGGGGGGGAGGACGAGGAGACGCTTCGACCCGGACTTCGGACATCGTGGAGTGCACGCTGGACGAGCACACAGTTGAAATGCCCTGTTCACCACGAAGGCAAACATAAATCTCGAACATTCTTTTCGACAACACACGCTGCTGGCAGCACTGAGGGTTGACCAAGAGTAAATCGGGGTACTCCTCAAACATGAACAAGATCAACATTGCCACAGCACTGTTTGTCCTCGATGGACCGAATCCCGCACCTGATTCCGCCGCGGCCGCCGACCTGCTCTTCGCCTCCGAAATCGACTGGAGCATCCTTGCCATCGTCGCTGAACATCCGCAGTTCACGACAGGAGCAACAGGATTCGCTGGACCGGTACTGACGCCCCAAGAAATTGAATCGCTCGCGATGACTGACTTGATGGCCGGCGACGCCGCTGCAGCTGCGACGGCCCGGGCGTTCGGACCTCGTCCAGTGGTGCAATCGGTCAGACGCGGTCAACCTGCACGAGCAGTCGGTCGCTACCTCGATGAGAACCCGACCGATCTTGTGGTCGTCGACTCGCCGCACCTCGCCGGAGACTTGGTCGACGACGGAATCGTGCCGGTTCTCGTTGTGCCATCGGATGGCATGAAGTCAACCGGCGGACCCGTACTCGTCGCTATCGACGATTCACCACTCGACGACGTCGTCACCGCCAGCGCAACGCGTCTCTTCGACCCAACGACGACCGACTTCATCACCGTGCACATTGACGCAGCACGCTCCGTCGCCCGATTGCGTCCCGAGAACGTCGCTGGACAGTCTGTTGCCCACGCTGCAGTCGGCCACACCGAAACGGTCGCCGAAGCAGGCGATCCAGCCTCAGGCATCCTGGCCGAAGCGGAGGACCGAGAAGCCTCCATGATCGTGTTGGGAACACACAACCGCGGGTGGCTGTCGCGCCTCTTCCGGCCGTCCGTCGCCGATGCCGTCCTGCAACAAACACAACGGCCGGTCCTCCTGATGTCGTCACCAGACGACTGAAATATCGCAGGACCTTGGATTTTGAGAATCCCATTGCACGATGCTCCCAGCTCAGTCCGGGTCCAATTCTCTCGAAAGGAAGACAACATGAATACCGACAGCAATCAATCCACACCAACGGGCGCTGAAACCCTCATGAGCATCCTCGACGAAGCCACCGAGCAGGGTTACGAGACGCAGCAGATCGGACGCACAGGCGGCCGCATCGAATGCACGTCATGTAGCCAGCACAGCCCGGCCGCTTCGTACGACGTCCAACACATGCGACGCCTCGAGGGCGCAAGCGACGCAGCGGACCTCCTTCTCGTCCTCTGGTCCCCCTGTCCGTCCTGCCAGCAACGAGGCGTGCTGATACTCGGCTACGGGCCCAACGCCAGCAAAGACGACACCGCAATTCTGCAACATCTCGATCTCGACGGTGCCGATCCGTCGCCTATCAACATGCCCAAGGTTGCTACAGATCACGCCAACGCCAACGAACGACACGCAAGACCACAGGTGAACGTGCTCATCGGTGTGGACGAAACACCAGAATCCCGCGGAGCAGTTGAAACAGCCTGGGAACTCTTCGGAAGTAACGGTGTGTACACCATCGTGTGCATTAACGAGCGCCAGCCATTCGTCGTTGGCAGCCTCGGTGTCGGGACCAGCCTGGCCGGAATGTATGCCCACCTCGACGACAGCATCGGCCAACAACTCGCTACCAACGCAGCCTCCTCCGCACGTTCCGCAGCACCCGTCGACGCCGACATCAATTTTCACACCGACGTCGGCCATGCAGGCAGCTCGATCATTGACGCAGCCGAAGAACACGACAGCGATCTTATTGTCATCGGCTCGCACGATCGAGGCTTCTGGGAGCGAGTCTTCTCGCCGTCTGTCGGCAAGTACCTGGTCGAGAATGCGTCCTGCCCGGTCCTCGTCGTCCGATCGGCCTCGACCTGAACTCCAGCACGCCCACCGACCCACCTGCCGGTCAAACCGGAACCGGACAGCAAGCCGGCAAGCTCAAAACATCACTCGCGCCGGGCTTCCGGCCCCGGTGATCAGTGCAGTTCTGCCTTCGAGGGAGAACAGGCGTGGCAGCACGCCAGCAGACGAGTGATCGCCGTCAGCTACACCGAATGCCGACTGCTCAGTCATCGACGGGTCGGCGGTCGCGATATTCGGCCCATTCCCACTCGCTGCCGTACTCGTCGAGCAGATCGAGGAAGGGTTTCGGCGGCAACGCCTCGGGGCCAACGATGCCCACCCCGGTCCACTGACCGGTCGCCATCAGCTCAATCGCCACGGCCGGCATCACGGCGGTCTGCCACACGACCGCCTGATGGCCGAACTCACGCATCGTCCAGGCGTTGTCGACCACGTGGTACACGTACACCTCTCGCGGCTCGCCGTCTTTGCCGAAACCCTTCACCCACGTACCAGCACAGGTACGACCAGTCATCTTGTCGCCGAGCGTCGCCGGGTCAGGGAGCGCTGCAGCAACGACGTCTCGCGGCGAGACCTTGACCCCTTTGACCGACACCTGTTTGGTGCTGTCGAGGTCGAGCATGTGCAACGTCTTCAGGACGTCGATGAACTCGTCACCGAGCCCGTACTTGAACGTGACGCGCTCACAGTCAATCCAGCGCGGAATCAGGATGACCTCTTCGTGTTCCACGTTGACGCATTGGATCTCGCCAATGCCCTCGGGGAACGTGAACAGCTCGGGCTCACTGAACGGCTCCGTGGTAAACCAGCCGCGCTCCCGCTCGTAGACCACCGGCGGATTGAGACACTCCTCGATGGTCGTCCAGATCGAGAACGTCGGAGCGAAGTCATAGCCGTCGACCACCAGATCGGCACCGTCGCGCACACCAATTTCGTCGATCTTGGAGAACAACTCATCGGCCGCGTACCGCGCAGCAACATCGGAGAAGCCGGGTTCGACGCCCATGCCGACCAGCGCCATCATCCCGCGGTTCTTCCAGGTGGGGTGCTCGGCGAACTGGCCGTCACCAAGGCGGATCCCCGTCCGGTTGTACGGGTCGGTCGCATGCGGCGTGGACAGATTCATCGCCATGTCGACGTAGTTGCACCCTGCCTCGAATGCTCCGAAGAAAATCGGCGGGTTGAAGCGAGGGTCGCAGGCATTCAGGATCACATCGGCCTGCATCTCCTTGGCGAGCGCAGCGACCGCCTCGCGCGATGATGCGTCAAGCATCGCTGCAACGATTCGACCACCGGCGCTGGCTTCACCCGCGTTCGCTACAGCCGCTTCGGCCCTGCCGAGATCGAGGTCAGCGATCGTGACATGCGCAAATGCTTGGCGGGTCGCCGCGATAGCGACGAACGCCGAGCCGACACCACCGGAACCAACAACAAGGACACGCATACAGCAAAATCTACTGCCGCGCAGCGCTCGACCGAGTGGCTGACGTCGCGAGCTTCGAGACAGACGTCGAAGAGATATATTGTGGCCCCCGTGGCAGCCACGTCGACCAGAGAAACTGCAGTGGGCCGTTCGTTGTGGGCGGACCAGGTCAGCGACGTGGCAACACGCGCGTCGCTCGCTGGCGACCGACGCACTGACGTGGCCATCGTCGGTGCCGGGTACACCGGGCTCTGGACCGCGCACTCACTCCTGCGAGCGAAGCCGGGGCTCCGCGTGATCATCATCGAAGCGGACCACGTCGGTGCGGGAGCGTCAGGGGTCAACGGTGGCTGGTGTGTTGGCGAGCTCGCTGGCGGTCTCGGCGCGGCGGTGTCGCTTGCGGAGCGCCGAACCGGCAGCACCGACGACGGCGCCCGTCTCACCCGAGAGATCATGAGCACCGTCGACGAAATCGGGCGGGTCGCCCATGACGAGGGCATCGAGTGCAACTTCACGAAGGGCGGCGTTCTTCGTCTGGCACGCACCGCCCCGCAGCTCGCCCGACAGCAAGCTGAGGTCACGGAACATCGCCACCACGGGTTTGGGTCCAATGACATCGAACTCCTCAACGCCGACGCGGCAACCGCTCGCCTCAACGCGACCGACGTACTCGGCGGGATGTGGTACTCCGCAGGGGCACGCATCCACCCCGCTCGACTCGTCCACGGCTTGGCGGCTGCAGTCGAGCGCCGCGGCGGCGAGATCGTTGAGCGAACGAGAGCAACCCGGATCTCGGCGGGCCAGCCGGCATCGGTGACCACCACGAACGGCACAGTGACTGCCGACGTCGTCGTGCGGGCCGTCGAAGGCTTCACCCGGACCCTGTCGGGGCATCGCCGGACTCTGCTTCCCTTTTCGTCCTCGATGATCGCCACCGAGCCGCTCCCGCCCGAAGTCTGGGAGTCAATCGGGTTGGCAGCGCGCGAGACGTTTGCCGATGACCGACGAATGGTCATCTACGGACAACGCACCGCTGACGATCGCATCGCGTTCGGCGGCCGCGGCGCTCCCTACCGCTACGGGTCCAAGATCATCGAAAACAAGGGCCCACAGGCGATTCACGACCGCATCACCGCGACGCTCCATCAGCTCCTTCCCGCCACCCGCGACGCGGCGATCACCCACCGCTGGGGCGGCGTGCTGGGCATCCCGCGCGATTGGCAACCCTCCGTCGGCATCGACCGCTCGAGCGGGCTGGCCTGGGCCGGCGGGTTCGTCGGCGAAGGTGTGGCCGCATCGAATCTCGCAGGACGCACCGCAGCCGATCTGATTCTCGAACGCGACACCGACCTTGTCTCGCTCCCGTGGGTCGATCACGTGTCGCCCCGCTGGGAGCCCGAACCGCTCCGCTGGCTCGGCGTCACGACCTTTCTCAAGCTGACCACGCAAGCCGATGCCGCCGAGCAGCGCACGGGTCGGGCATCGCGACGTGGCGCCCTTGTTGACCGAATGCGCTGATCTTGCTCAGCTGGGGATCTGCTGTGTGATGCAGTGCACCCCGCCGCCGCCGTACGCGAGGACTCTCGACGGCACGCCCACCACCTCCCGGTCGGGAAACGCATCACTGATGATCTCGAGGGCGGCTGCGTCATTCGGATGGTCAGCGATCGGCACCACCACGCCTCCGTTGGCAATGTAGAAGTTCAGGTAGCTGTTGCGATACGGCTCACCGTCGATGTCGAAATATGACGCCTGCGGTACTTCGATCACGTTGAGCAGCGCCCCAGCCGTGTCGAACGACGAGCGCAGCACGTTGAGGTTGGCTGACATCCGCGCATGATTCGGATGCGTCTGGTCGCGACCTGCTCCGTGCGCGAGGACCACGCCGGGGCGTACGAACGTACACACGTTGTCGACGTGGCCATCAGTGTCGAGATCCTCGATCAGGCCCCACGGCAGCCAGATCACCGTGTCGAGACCGAGCATCGAGGCGAGTTCGCTCTCGACGTTCTCGCGGCTCATGTCCGGGTTCCTGTTCGGATGACGATTGCACTGCACAGTGGTGATGACGGTGCCGGCACCGTCGACCGTGATCGAACCACCCTCCAGGACCATGTTCGACCGGCGCCGAGCCACGCCAAGGTGTTCGAGGACGCCCCGCCCGACCAACGCGTCTTGGTCCCACGGCTCAAACTTCTCGCCCCACGAGTTGAAGACAAAGTCGGCGCCGCTGCGCTCACCGTCACCGTCGCGGACCGTGAAGATCGGTCCGGAGTCGCGGATCCACGAGTCGTCGATCGGGATTTCGATCACTTCGACCTCGTCGGGGAGCATCGACCGGGCCCCCGCAGCATCGTCGGGGGCCGCGATCATGACGACGGGCTCGAATGAGGCAATCGCTGCTGCCGTCGCGACATACTCGCTACGGGCCTCCTGGAGATGGTGGTTCCACAGGTGGCGACGAGTCGGCCACGCCATCAGACACCCTTGGTGATGCTCCCACTCAGCAGGCATCCGCCAGGTCATGAGCCGAGCGCACCGTTGGGGCGACCGAGGTCGGTGCGGTCTGCGAGTCGGCGATACGCATCGGGCCGGCGCGTGTACATCAGCCCGAAGTCGAGCCAGTCGGCGCGCTGGCCGAGGTCGAGTTGCGCAACGAGTACTGCTGGTCGGTCTCTCGGTGCCTCGACGATCACTCGGCCGTATGGGTCAGAGATGAACGACGAGCCATAAAACGAAATGAGCCCCTCCACACCGATCCGGTTCACCGCCACCATGAACGTCGCATTGGCCAGGCCGTTCGCAGCGATCATCTGACGCCACATCGGCTGCGAATCGAAGCCGGGGCGATGCGGTTCGCTCCCAATCGCCGTCGGGTACACGATCACCTCCGCACCGTCCATCGACAGCTTCCGGGCAAGTTCGGGAAACCACTGGTCCCAACAGGTCGGGAAGCCAAAGCGGGCGCCCGCGACATCAACCACCGGGCACCCGTCGTCTCCGGGTTCGAAGTAGACGTCCTCGTGGTAGTACTCGAACTCGGGGATGTGTGTCTTGCGGGTACTCGCAACAAGGACGCCCGACGCGTCGACGCAGATCGCGGTGTTGTACCCGCGCTCGTGCTCGTCGAGAGACCGCTCGTACAACGACGCGTGCACCGCGATGTCGTGCTCGGTCGCGAGTGCACGCGCGAGCGTCACCGTCGGCCCGGTTTCGAGCGGTTCGCCAAACTTCTTCAGCGCGTCCGGCACATCGGGTGACACACAGAAGTACGGCGACCGGGTGAGCTCCTGGAGGAACACCATCTCGGCACCCTCGGCAACAGCGACGGCGACCCCGGTGCGCAGCGTTGCCTCCATCGCTGGCGCATCCGGATTCCACGCACACTGGACCGCGCCGATACGCAACAGGCGGTCAGGAGCCCCAGCGCGCACGCGGTCATCGGGATCCCGGAACGGCGAGTCGAGCGGCTCGTCGGCGACGATCACCTCGAAGCCGTGCGCCGCATGTTCCGTCGTCACGAATCGAAACCCAGCCCGAATCGGTCAAGCATGCGCAGCCATGCGTTGCGGCTTCCCGTCTGGTCCTCGCGGTTCATCGACCAGCGGGTCGCTTGGATCCCTGCGAACCGGAATGGCTCAGGCGGAAACGGCAACGGCTTGGACTGGACGAAGTCGGTCCGAGTGGCGATCGACTTGCGACCAGCGAGCAGGTCCAGCATCGTCGCGGCAGCAAACCGGGTCGCGGCAACACCGAGCCCGGTGTACCCGACGGCGTACGCGACACGTTGGTTCATCGCCGTACCGAAGAACACCGAGAACCGCGTGCTGGTATCGATTGCTCCGCCCCACACGTGACTGAACTTCACATCCATGAGCTGCGGAAAGGTCTGGAAGAAATGCTCTGACAGCTTCGCCCAGGTCTCGGGGCGGCTCTCGAGTTCGGCCGACATCTTCGAGCCCCAGTAGTAGATGGCGTCGTAGCCGCCCCAGAGGATCCGGTTGTCGTCGGTGAGTCGGTAGTAGTGGAACTGGTTCGTGATGTCGGACAGCCCTTGGCGGTTGATCCATCCGATCGACGCGATCTGCTCGTCCGTGAGCGGTTCGGTGACGAGGCAGTAGTCATAGACCGGAATCATGTACTGACGCACACGCTTGAGTAGCGGTCGGTCGGCATTCGTACCGAGCACCACCTGACCACAGTGCACCGAACCAAGCGGCGTCGTCACCGCCATGCCCGACCCGTCCCGGCTGATGTCGGTCGCCTTGGAATGTTCGTAGATTCGCACGCCGAGTTCTTCAGCGACCCGCTTGAGCCCCCACGCGAGTCGCGCCGGGTCGATGAGCGCAGCACGTTCGCGACGGAAAAGCCCGGCGAGGTAGGTGGGCGAGTTGACCTCAGTGCGCATCGCATCGGTGTCGAGCCACTCCACCTGTTGGCCCATTCGACGCAGCACATCGTGCTCTTCGCGTAACGCGGCGACGTACGACTCGGGGTGGCGTGTATGGGCGACGTCGATCACGCCGGTCCGCTCGTACCCGCAATCAATCCCGTAGCGCTTGATGGCAGCTTCGATCTGGTTCAGGTTCTGCAACCCAAGTTCTTCGAGCACATCGAGTTCGTCGGCATGGCGGGCCAGCCCATTACCGAGGCCGTGGGTCAGCGACGACTCCATAAAGCCGCCGTTGCGTCCACTCGCGGCACCTCCGACTTCGCCCTTGTCGATCAACACGACGTCGCATGCAGGATCGCGTTCCTTGGCGATCACAGCAGTCCACAGACCCGTGTAGCCCCCGCCAACGACGCACAGATCGCAATGCACGTCACGAACAAGCGTCGGATTCGACTCGGGTATATCTGCGCTTTCGAGCCAGAACGGTGTCGGTTCGGCGTCCGCGATCGCGTCGAGCGAATGCTGGCCGATCATGAAGTTGTCCACGACCCAGTTACCGACCCAGTTGCCGACCCCGTTGCCGACCCCGTGCTCACCGAGTACTCCGGCGGCTCTTGGCCCGCGACACCAACGTTCCCGAGGCCATCAACGCCACCGATGCAAGCAGCACGATCGTGGCCAACACGTTGATCTGGGGCGAGAACGAGTTCTTGAAACTGGCATTGACGAACAGCGGGAACGTACTGACCGAACCTGCGTTGAACAGCGTGATGATGAAGTCGTCGAGCGACAGCGCGAACGACAACAACGACGCAGCGAGGATGCCTGGCAAAATCAACGGGAATGTGACCTTCCAAAACGTGCGCATCGGGGAGGCGCCCAGGTCTTGCGCGGCCTGTTCGAGCGTCCAGTCAAACCCGCGGACCCGAGCGCGCACGGTCAGCGCGACGAAGCTGATCTGGAACATCACGTGTGCAATGACCACCGTGGAGAACCCTCGCGTCACGCTCTGGTCGAGGAACAGGGTGGCGAGCGACGAACCGATGACGATCTCGGGCGTGGTGAGCGGGAGCACGAGCACGAAGTCAAGGAATGCGTTGCCCTTAAACGAGTAGCGGGCGAGGCCGATCGCGATCAACGAACCCAGCACGGTGGCGATCAGTGTGGAGAACGACGCGATCTTCAAGCTTGTGAGCAGCGCGTCGGTCAGCGCTTCGTCCTTGAACGGCTCGCGCCAGTTGTCGAGCGTGGCGTTCTGCCATACGAAGTTGAACTTGCCCTTCGGCTCGTTGAACGAGAACCCGACGATCCAGAAGATCGGCAGAAACAGATAAATCATGACGCCGACAGCGAACAGATTCAATCCCCACCGAGCGACGGATCCGAGTGGCGATGACGGTGCACTCATGCCAGATCATCCGTTCCGAAGAAGCGGCTGTAGATGATGACAAACACGGTGATGATCATCATCAAGACGAACGACATCGCCGATGCGACGGGCAGGTTGTTCTGCACGAGGAACTGGTTCTGAATCGACTGGCCAATGACCGACGTGTTCGGGTTGCCGAGGTACTGCTGGTTGACGAAATCGCCGGAAGCCGGAATGAAGGTGAGGAGGGTGCCGGCGAAGACGCCGGGCAGCGACAGTGGGAAGATGACTTTGAAGAAGGCCCGTACCGAACCGGAGTAGAGATCTTTGGCGGCATCGACCAGGGTGAGGTTGATCTTTTCCAAGCTGACGTAGATCGGCAACGCCATGAACGGCAAGAAGTTGTACGTCAGGCCGCCAATGACCGCGGCGGGCGTGTTCAGGATCTTGTCGCCGTCCATGATCCCCAGCGCATTCAGGATCGGCCGGAAGCCAAGGTCGTTCAGCACGTTCGGAATCGGTCCGGTGTCAGCGAGGAGGCTCTGCCAAGCGACCGTGCGGATCAGGTAGGACGTAAAGAACGGAATGATGATCAACCCGAGCAGCAACCCGCGATATTTGCCACCGCGGAACGCGATGACATATGCGAGCGGGTAGCCGAGGAGAATCGTGAGCACCGTGGCAACCGCGGCGTAACCGAAGCCCCGCTGGAACTGGCCACCAAAATCAGTAAAGGCTGTGGAGTAGTTCCCGAAGTTCCAGTCGAAATCGGCCTTCACGGCAAACCGGCTCGGCAATGTCGACAGCGAGTTGCGCAACAAGGTGACCAGCGGTGCCAGGTAGAACAACGCCAGCCACAACATCCCTGGCTTCAGCAATCCGTACGGTGCGATCTTGCGTCGCACCTCCGGACCGCCAAGGATCGCCGCACCGATCAACGCCACCACGGTGCCCAGCGTGAGCGCGAGCGCAAGCGTTGCCAGCACCCCCGTGACTATCCCGGTGCCGACCACGACCAGCAACGCTCCGGCGAGCAGTAGCAAGCCGAGGCCCAGCCGTTCCGGATCGAACGAACG
>NZ_JBDNIJ010000252.1:0-3062 GCF_041688325.1 Ilumatobacter sp. | reverse complement strand
CGGTCGATAGAGCCATTGGAAGCGCCGCAGGTGCTGGACCAGTCATGGTGCCGCTTGCGCCACACCCAGCCGTCAGAACGACGAGGGCAATCCACAGACGACGCATCATCCCCATTGAATCGCGAGACGCGCCAGCATTCACGTCACCGAACCACGAATTTGGCCAGAAGTACGACACGTTCCGGCTGTAACCACCGCACAATCGACAGGCAGTAGTTTCTGAAGCTGATGGATGACGCCCAGAAGAGCCGACTCGGGACCGAACCAATCGAACCACGAGAGGGTGAGCCGCTGCTGCTCGATCGCATCGACGCGCTCCGCGTTCTACGCGCTTCATCAGCCGAAGAAAAAGGTGCGCTTCTCGAAGAACTCGGTGGGCCAGGCAAGGTCGAACAGGACATCGTTAACGAATTGTCCAAGGTCAAGCCACTGTGGCGAACCCACGAGTTCCCGGAGGCGCACCGGATGGCGATGCGCAGTCTCGAAGTCCTCGACCGCAACGGCGCCCGACCCGTTCAGTTGCCGCGCCTGGGCCCCGTCAAGCCGATCGTCAAGTTGGTCGTGCAACTCATCACTCGCTGGATCGTCAAGGGATACAAGAACACCCTCGTCTCCCACATCCGCAAGCTCTACGAGCGCCGAGAGGCCAACTCGATCTGGGGGTCTGACGAGCACATCGAGTTGCGGCGAGCGCGTCTCGACGCAACGCGAGTCGAGCAAGGGTTGAAAGAGAACCCCATCGGCGTCTCGACGTTCCTCCTCGGCGGCGCATTCGTCAGCAGCGCAGCGAACGCGGTGACGAGCCACCTGGTGAGCAATGCCGTCGATAACGACGTCCTGCTCATCGTTATCGACGTGTTCTTCGCGCTCCTACTACTCGGACTGTCGTGGACTGTGCTCTACTCGGCAGCGGTTGCCAGGCGACGGATTCGCCTGACCACACAGCAACCAATCCAGGCCCTCTACGACGCGATCGGTGCTGCTGGCAATCCGCCGCGTGACCAGTCATACCACTTCGCCGCGATCGCGATCATCCTGCTTATTCTTAGCTGGGTGGTTGTTCACCCAATCGTCTGGGCAGTGTTTATCAACTGATCCAACTCAGCGGGCAGTCCACCCACCGTCGACGATGAGGCTCTGTCCGGTCAGGAACGTGCCGGCCGGACCGGCGAGGAGCAAGAGCGCTCCGTCGAGTTCATGGGCCTCGCCCATTCGCGGAATCGGCGTATTCGCCTTCACGAACCGCTGGCTCGCTTCGTCGGTGTCCATGCCCTCGGTCATCTCAGACGGGAACCAGCCGGGACAGAGCGCATTGACACGAATGCCCTTGCGGGCCCATTGCACTGCAAGCTCACGAGTCAGATTGACCACAGCGCCCTTACTTGCGCTGTAGTGCGACTGCTTCACGGGCGACGACGCAACATGGCCGAGCATCGACGCGACGTTGACGATTGCGCCGCCGCCTGACTCGATCATCGACGGTGCACTCAACTTCGCCAGATGCCACAGCGCCGTGACATTGATCTCCATCGCCCGCCGAAACACTTCGATGTCTTCGTCTTCGATCGCCACCTTGCCGCCGACGCCGGCGTTATTGACAAGCACGTCGACGCGACCGAACTGTTCGACCGACGAGCTCACGATGCGCTCGCGATCAGCTTCGATTCCCACGTCGGCCGCAACCACCAGTGCGCTCACTGCGCCGGGCCGTTGCTCATTTAACTCCCCGGCGAGCTGCTTGAGCCGTTCTGCCCGGCGAGCCCTGACGACCACGTTGGCACCGACTGCATGGATGACCCGGGTGAATCGATCGCCGAGCCCGGAAGATGCTCCCGTCACGATTGCGGTCAGCCCGTCGAGGCGGAAGAGATCGAGCGGGGTCGTCGGATCGTGCTGGTCAGCCATCTCCGCAAGATAGCGAGAACAAACGACACCGCTGTGATTGGGTCACACAACAGCGACATCGTCGTCATCGCTTCGTCATAACTCGTCAGAACTCGCCGCGCGATTGCGTGACGATTTGGCCGAACTGATGACAAATATGCAACTAAGTGCACGAGCAGGGCGTCCTCGGCATCAGGACCACTATGAAGGAGAAATGGAAATGAGCCGCCGCACCTGGATCGCCGCCATCAAACTGGCTGTCGTACTGTCCACGGTCGCCGCACTTGCCGCCATCACGATCGCATCGATCGGCAACGTGTCCGACACAAGGATCGTTGCAACCGTTGCCGTCGTGGCCTTCGCCGCAAGCTGGGTCCAGACCGGTCGAGTGCGGCGCAGCGAAGCAGCGCCAGTCAACATACTCTCGCACGGCTGACCTCGGCATTCGGGCTGGCGCTCGCAACTCTCCTGGCGTTGGCTGGCTGTGCCAGCATCGTCTGATGGAATCTTGTCGGCCGGTCGTCCTTGTCCACGGAGCCTGGCACGGTGCCTGGTGCTGGGCGACCTTTCAAGCCGAACTCGATCGTCGAGGCGTCGCCTCGCATGCAATCGATCTTCCCGGTCACGGCACATCGCTCGAACCGCTCGGTGGCTTGGACCATGACGCTGCACATCTCGCAGTAACCCTCGATCACCTCGGACTGACCGACGCCGTGCTCGTCGGCCACAGTTACGGCGGGGCGGTTATCACACAGGCAGCCGCAGGTCGTTCCGACCTGGCTCACCTCGTTTACGTCGCAGCGTTCGCACTCAATGCTGGCGAGTCTGTGATGGGTGCCCTGCGCTCGCTTGACCCACATGATGTCGACCTCGGCGCGGCGATGCAGTTCCATGGCGACGGCACCTCGACGCTCGACCCCGAGCTCGCCGCCGCTGCGCTGTACGGATCGTGCTCACCTGAGGCCGTTGCTGCAGCACTCCCCCGCCTGTCGCCACAACCCGGCGCGACCATGACCGAAGACGTCACGGGCACGCCTCGCGACACCATCACTTCGACCTACGTCCGTTGTCTGCAAGACCGTGCGGTCCACCCTGAACACCAAGCGGTGTTCGCGGCCAGGTGCACCACGCACGTCAACCTCGACACCGACCATTCGCCCTTCGTCAGCATGCCCGCT
>NZ_JBDNIJ010000251.1:0-15857 GCF_041688325.1 Ilumatobacter sp. | reverse complement strand
TCTTCCACTGCTTCACTGGCGGCCCGACGGAGGCTCGACGAGCGCTCGAACGTGGCACCGTGCTCTCCTTCTCCGGCATCGTCACATTCAAGAGCGCTCCGGAGGTGCAAGAAGCAGCGCGGCTCTGCCCGCTCGATTCGCTCCTGGTGGAAACCGACAGCCCGTACCTGGCACCGCTCCCGCACCGCGGCAAAATCAATCGCCCAGCCTGGGTGCCGCACGTCGGCCAGTTCATTGCCGATCTCCGCGAGCTTCCGATCGGCGAAGTTGCTGCTCAGACCGCTGAAAACACCCGGCGCGTCCTGCCCGGCATCGCCTGAACACGTCGGTGGGATACGCTCCATCCCCGACGCAACGCGGTCGCAGTCCACTGCGACAGACCCGCGCAGCGTCTGACTGAAGACTGACCAGTGGCCCTCGACGACACCGACCGACGACGTTTCTACTTCGCCGCCTTGCTCAGTCTGATTGCGCTGCCCGCGCTCTGGTTCGTTAATCGCGACGATCCAGCTCCAGGGCCGAACATCGCAACCGCCGGCGTCGACGTCGGGAATCAGGCAGCCAGCGCTGAGACCACGGCCGGCACACCGATCACTGTGCAGACAACAATCGGTCAGAGCAACCTGCCGACCCCCGACACGATCCGCGACACGGACCCGATCTTTCTTGATGGCCCTGCTCCCCAACAGGGTGGCGTCACCAAAATCGCAGTACAGACAGCCGATGGTTCCGATTCGATCTTCGCCCAGGCAACATTTCTCAGCACCGTTCCCGACACCCTGACGTGTTTCGCGAAAGACATCGAACCAGGCCAGATCGTTACCGTGATCAACCTCGACAATTTGCGTTCGACCACCTGCAGTATCATGCTCGCGCCCGTCAACCAACCGACCGACATCGTCTTACACACCGACAATTTCGTCCAGTTAGCCGACTTGACTGATGCACCGATCTCGGTCCAGGTCCGGTTGTAACGATGACACATTCGCGCCCGCGCATCCACGACCTGCTGGACGCACATTCGCTCGCTCCGCGACGCGACCTCGGCCAGAATTTTGTGGCCGATCCAAACACTGTTCGCCGCATCGCTGACCTCGCTCGGGTGGGCCCGAACGACCATGTGGTCGAAGTCGGAGCCGGGCTCGGCTCGCTCACACTTGCGCTCGCCGACACGGGCGCCGATGTGACGGCGATTGAGGTCGACGCCGGCATGGTGCCAGTCCTACGCGCAGAAGTCGCCGATCACGCAAACGTGCGCGTCGTCGAGGCGGATGCAATGCGTCTCGATTGGGACGAGATGCTCGATCCATCGATCAAATGGGTCCTCGTTGCCAACCTCCCGTACAACGTTGGGACGCCGCTCGTCTGCGACATCCTCGACTTCGTTCCGCAGGTCGAACGGATTCTCGTGATGGTGCAGCGCGAGGTCGCCGAACGCTTCGCTGCGGCACCGCGCACCTCGGCCTACGGCGCAATCAGCGTGAAGGCCGCCTACTGGGGCTCGGCGCGAATCGTCGGCATCGTGCCATCCACCGTGTTCGTTCCTCGCCCAAACGTCGAATCGGCACTCGTCGAGATCACTCGCCGCACACCACCGACAACCGATCCCGTCGAACTGTTCACCCTGGTCAAAACCGCCTTCGGACAGCGCCGCAAGATGCTCCGCAAGTCGCTGTCGGGCATCGTTGCCGCGGAGCAGTTCGAAGCTGCTGACGTTGCAGGTACGTCACGGCCCGAGGAACTCGATGTCGACGCCTGGTGCCGCCTCACCGAGATTGTCCATGGCCACTGAGCTGATCACCCTTCGCGCCCATGCCAAGCTCACATTGTCGCTGAAGATGACCGGTATCCGCCCCGACGGATTCCATCTCATCGACGCCGAGATGATCAGTCTCGATCTGCACGATGTCCTCGTCTTTGACCCCAATCGCGTCGGCCTCGCTGTGACCGGAAAGTTTTCCGACGGAGTGCCCACCGACGGATCGAACCTGGTCGCGCGGGCCCTCGGCCTCGCTGGCAGCTCAGCACACGTCACCATCGACAAGCAGATTCCACACGGTGGCGGCCTCGGCGGTGGCTCGACCGACGCAGCGACTGCACTCGCCTGGACGGGTTGGGCGACCGACGACGTCAGCCTCGCACGGGCCGCCGAACTCGGCGCTGACATCGCATTCTGCCTTGTTGGCGGCCGCGCACGCGTCACGGGAATCGGCGAAATTCTGGAACCACTCCCGCACGTCGATCGCTTGGTCACGCTGATCGTCCCACCGCTCTGCGTGAGTACACCGGCGGTTTATCGTGCCTGGGACGACCTCGGCGGCCCCACAGTTGACGGACCAAACGACCTTGAACCGGCAGCAATCGCAGTCGAACCACTGCTCGCACAGTGGAGGGACCGCATCGGCGACCGATGCGGCCGTGCCCCGACGCTCGCAGGCAGCGGTGCCACCTGGTTTGTCGAGGGGGAACACCACAACGCCCTCACCGACTTGGTCGATGAGGGCGCATACGTGGCGTTGGCACATGCAGTGCCGTCAGATTTTGCGGCGAACCGCACGAGCTGATGACAGCTCGGCGACGCCGGACGAATTGGACTATTTGCGACGCTGGTGACGCGTACGACGAAGCATCTTTTTGTGCTTCTTCTTGCGCATCCGCTTGCGACGCTTCTTGATCAACGAACCCATAAGGCGGGCCACACTATCGGCGAGGTGTCCACGCGCCACGCCCCGTGTCGGTCACATGTCGGATTCCGCTCGGTGGGAAGTGGACGCCGTTGGTCGACCGACCTCGCCACTTCGGGTCATTGGGCAATCAAGCAGTTGGCGCGGCCGTCGCGCCCGGTAGCTTGAAGACCGATTCGATCCGGGGTCGTCTAACGGCAAGACAGCGGTTTTTGGTGCCGAGAATGGTGGTTCGATTCCTCCCCCCGGAACCATGAGCGTTTTTGCCATCGTTCTCGCGGCCGGCGAGGGCTCTCGCATGCGATCCAGCCGACCAAAGCCACTGCATCTGATTTGCGGTCGAGTAATGGTCGTGCACGTGATTCACGCACTCGAGAAGCTCCAGCCCGACCGCACCGCAGTCGTCATCGGCCATATGGGCGAACAGGTCCGGGCGAAAGTTCAAGAGCGAGCTCCGAGCTGGGCCAACGTTGCGTTCGTCGAGCAGATCGAGCAGAACGGCACCGGCGATGCAGCCGCCATCGGGATGACCGCATTCGATGGCGACGACTACGACGACGACGCCACGATCGTCATTTTGCCCGGCGACACGCCGCTGCTGCGTGCCGACACGCTCGACGAACTCGTCGCCACGCATGTTGCCAACCAGAACGCCGCCACGCTGTTGACCAGCGTTCTCGACGATCCGACCGGCTACGGCCGCGTGGTTCGCAAGAAAGATGGCCAGGTCCTTCGGATCGTCGAACAACGCGATGCATCGCCTGACGAACTCGACATCAAAGAGTGGAACACCGGCATCCTGTGCTTTCGCCGGGATCTGCTTGGGCCCGCGCTGCGCAATCTCACGACCGATAATGCACAAGGCGAGTATTACCTCACCGACGTCATCGCAGCGCTTGCGTCGATGGGCCACCGCATCGGTGCGGTGCAGGCGCCACCGGAAGAAACTCAGGGCGTCAACGATCGGTGGCAGTTGGCACTCGCTGAGCGCGAGCTGCGCAACCGCACCAACCGGCACTGGTTGTTGAACGGCGTCACGATGCTTGATCCCCGTCAGACCTTCATCGACGTGAACGTCACGATCGGACGCGACGTCACGCTCTACCCGGGCACGATGCTGCAGGGCTCGACCACGATCGGTGACAGTTGCGAGATCGGGCCTGACACTCGCCTCACCGATTGCACGGTGGCTGATGGCGTACGCGTCGAGCACAGCGTCGGTCATCAGGCAACAATCGGGGCCGGCGCGACGGTGGGACCGTACGCCCACCTGCCTGCCGGGTCCGTGGTGCTTTCGAATGCGACGACCGGCGCGTTCTACACTGCCCCGGTCAGCTGACTTCCGGCCACGGCCGCTCCACCAACACACACCAAACAGGGACTTCCCCATGGAAAAGGTCACCACCAAGCGCCTCGCTATCTACACGGGGCGCACTCATCCTGCACTTGCTCAGGAGGTGGCCTCCCATCTCGACATCGAGGTCGGTCACGACAACCTCGTCGAGTTCGCGAACGGTGAAGTCCGTTGCAGCTTCGGCGAATCGGTCCGCGGCACCGACGTGTTCATCATGCAGACCCACTACGGCGTCGATGGTCGTTCGGTGAACGACTCGATCATGGAACACCTGATCATGATCGATGCCGCATCGCGTGCGTCGGCCAAGCGGATCACTGCGGTCGTGCCGTTCTACGGTTACGCCCGCCAAGACCGCAAGGCGGCCGGCCGCGAGCCAATCACGGCTCGCCTCGTCGCCGACATGTTCAAGGTTGCCGGCGCGAAACGGATGATCTCGATCGACCTCCACTCCGGACAGATCCAGGGCTTCTTCGATGGCCCGGTCGACCATCTCACCGCCATGCCGGTCCTTGAGGCCTACGTCCGCGAGAACGCATCCAGGCCGGTGATTGTTTCACCCGATGCTGGTCGTATCAAGGTCGCTGAGCGGATGGCACAACACCTCGGCGATATCGGCGCTGACCTCGCGTTCATCTACAAACGCCGCCCGAAGGGCACGACCAACGTGGCCGAAGCCGCTGAAGTCATGGGCGACGTCGAGGGACGCACCTGCGTACTGACCGACGACATGATCGACACCGGCGGGACGATCGTCTCCGCTGCCGAATTGTTGATGAAGCGCGGCGCCAAGAACGTCTGGGCCATGGCCACGCACGGCGTGCTCTCCGGCCCGGCGATCGAACGCTTGAAGAACAGCCCGCTCGAAAAGATCGTGCTCACCAACACGCTGCCGCTCCCGGTGGAGAAGCAACTGCCGAACATCGTGGTGCTCTCTGTCGCTCCGCTGATCGCCCAAGCCCTCGGAGCGGTCTTCGACGACACCAGCGTCAGCGACATCTTCGACGGCGAAAACCTCAGCTGACTCGCGACCTTCCCAAAACTGAGACCATTCCTCCGCCCTCACGCGTTGAAACGGTCCCAATTTCGCCTGCACTCTCGCGACCTTCCCAAAATTGAGACCATTCCTCCGCCCTCACGCGTTGAATCGGTCCCAATTTCCGCTTCGGGCAGGCCGCCGCCCACTGAACGGTTGTGTTCGACAAACAACTCTTTCGCCTTGCCCGACGCCAGCACGGCGTTGTGTCACGCCAACAACTCCGTGACGCAGGCTGCTCTCCAACCAGGTTGACGAGCTCCGTTTCGACTGGATGGCTTGTCCGTGTCCTGCCAGGCGCGTACCTCATGGCGCCGTCGCCAGACACCTACGAAATGCGGTGCGCTGCGATCAACATCTGGCTCGATGGAGACGGGTTCATCAGCGGTCGAAGTGCCGGTCGCCTGCTCGGCCTGGCCCGGATGCGCAAACGGCCAATCGAAGTCACCCTGGCTCGTCGGCACAAGAGAATCAGCCGAGCACCTTGGGTCGCCGTCCGACAGACAGCTTGGTACGACGGCACCGAGGACCGCCAGAAACACAACAGCATCACGGTGGCGACGCCGGCCCGCATGCTCTTCGGCCTCGCCGCTGACCTTCGGGATCGGGCCTTCGAGAACGCTGCCGACGACGCCTGGAATATCGGCCTGATCATTCCTGGCGAGGTCGACATCTATCTCGATCGTCATCGGTGTCGCGGCAAGGACGGTGTTGCCCGGCTCGAGCGATGGCTGGAGAAAGCCTTCGAGATGGAACGCCCAGCGCAGAGCATGTTGGAGCGCGATCTGATCAACGCCTTGTGTGATGCCGGGCTCCCGGAGCCAATCCGCCAATTCCCCCTTGGGCTCTCTGATGACGCGATCACGGTGCACCTCGACATCGCCTGGCCAGACATTCGCCTTGCAATCGAGCCGGGGCACAATCGTTTCCACCGAGGGGTTGATGCTTCGGAGCGGGACACACTCCGAGATCTCGCCTGCGGCGAACTCGGCTGGGACATCATCCGCCTCACCCAGCAGATCAAACACGACCTGCCGGTGTTCGCTCAGCAGATCCGGAGGGTCTACCTCCAACGCCTCCGAGACATCCCTCTGAGCCGTCGAGGCCCCATTTCTTGAACACACCTCCTCAAATGGAGACCATCACAGCCCATCCGTGGCGCAGAACGGTCTCCATTTCGGGCCCGAGCCCCGCTCCGGCTCAAATGGAGACCATCACACAGCACCCACGAGGCGAAACAGTCTCCATTTTGGGAGAGGGTGGGGCGGGGCATTTCGGGAGAGGGTGTGACACGAGTAGGAGGGGATACAGCGCGCGGGCGGTAGCGTTGCGACCTGCTGTATTGACGAGGTTTCCGCCGTGGTTGCGGGGCCAAACACTTGATTTCTAGGATCGAATCCCATGTCTGAGACCGTTCTCATTGCCGAAGCTGGCCGCACAACTGGAAGCAGCGAATCACGCCGCCTCCGCACGGCTGATCGCATTCCCGGCGTCGTTTATGGCCACGGCATGGACCCGCTGAGCGTCTCCGTCGCTCGCCGTGACCTCCGCGTCGCGCTATCCGGTGCCGCTGGTATGAACACCATCCTTGACCTCTCGGTCAACGGCGAGGTCTACCCGACCCTGGTCAAGGCCATTCAGCGCCACCCGGTCAAGCGCAACGTCCAGCACATCGACTTCATTCAGGTCGACCTGAACGAAGAAGTCAGCGTGAACGTACCGGTCCGCCTCGTGGGCGAGGCCAAGGCCGTTGAGGCCGGAGGCGGCCTCGTCGACCTCACGATGAACGTCATCGAAGTCAGGACGACGCCCCGCAACATCCCTGACGAAATCGTTGTCGATATCTCCGAGATGGACATGGACACCACGATCCGCGTCTCCGACATCGTCCTGCCTGCCGGCGTCACTGCGACAGCCGACCCCGAGTACCCGGTCGTCACCGTCCTCACGATGCGCACCCCAGTGCTTGACGCCGAGGCCGAGGCGATTGAAGCCGCCGCAGCCGAAGCCGCTGACGGCGTCGCACCTGCCGCTGACGCCGATAGCGCCGAGTGATCGTCCGGGCCCACGTGGCCCGCATGCCATTCCGCATCGCCTGCTCGGCCCTCTAACGATATGAGTCTGTTCGGCCGCACCGGCAAAGGTGCTCCGTTCGATTGGCTGGTCGTCGGCTTGGGCAACCCCGGACCAAAATACATTGGCACGCGCCACAACGTCGGCGAAGACGTCGTGAAGCTGCTCGCTGAACGCCACCGGGAACAACTGAAGGGCGGGCGCGACAATGCACTCACCGCCGAAACGCGTTTCGGGGCACCTGGCAACGATGAACGAGTCGTACTGAGTTTTCCGATCACGTACATGAACGAATCAGGTCAGGCGGTCGGCGCCCAGGTGCGGCGCTACCGCATCCCCTCGATCGACCGAATCATCGTCATTCACGACGAACTCGATCTTGATCCCGGCGTTCTTCGGGTGAAAGAAGGCGGCGGGCTGGCCGGCCACAACGGCCTGCGCTCGATCACCGCTCACACCAAGTCGCAGGACTATCTGCGGGTGCGAATCGGCGTCGGGAAGCCCCCGTCGGGAGCCGGCAAGAACTACGTGCTTTCGAAGGTCCCGAAGTCCGAGCGGGAACGGCTCGACATCGCCGTTATCGACGCAGCCGACGCCGTCGAATTGATCATCTCCGACGGAGTCGAAGCCGCCATGCGCCGATACAACGTCAAGCAATGACGAGCGCCCCCCTCGAATCACTGCCCGGCCTCCTGCGGAGCGAACCCGGCCTCACCCGAGCGCTCAGCGAGCCCGATGCGCGCCTCGCCATCGTCGAAGTCGCCCGGCCCATCGCTATTGCGGCGCTCGCCAACCTGTCGAACCGCCGACCACTTGTTGTCGCCTGTCCGACCGGCACGATGGCCGCCCAACTCGCCGACGACCTCATGCAGTTTGTCCCCGAGGACGACGTGGTGCTCTTCCCCGGCTGGGAGACGCTCCCGTTCGAACGTGTCAGCCCAAGCGTCGAGACAATGGGGCAACGCCTCAAGGTGCTCTGGCGCCTCGGCAACGAGGACAGAACGCCCAAAATCATCGTGGCTGGCGTACGCGCGCTGTTGCAGAAGCTCGGTCCGGGATCAACGACGGTCGAACCAATCATCATTCGACCCGGGATCGACGTCGACCCTGATCGTCTCGCTGCTCAGCTCGTCGAGTTCGGCTACCGCAGAGAAGAACTGGTCGAGCACCGCGGCGAGTTCGCCCGACGCGGCGCAATTTTCGACGTCTACCCAGCGACAGCCGACGCCCCAATCCGCATCGACCTGTGGGGCGACGAGGTCGAGCGACTGACGCGTTTCGGTGTGAACGATCAGCGCTCAACCGACGACCTGGACAGCGTCACGATCTTCCCAGCCCGTGAGCTGATGCCGACCGATGACGTCCGCGCTCGCGCCGCCGGCCTCGTCGCGAAGGAGCCGTGGGGCCGTGAGCAGTGGGAACGCCTCGCTGAAGGCGCGCACTTCGACGGCATGGAGAGTTGGCTCCCCTGGCTGATCGAAGACGACCGTTTGATCACCGACGTGTTGCCGGCGAACGCCAAGGTGCTCCTCGTCGAGCCGCGCCGGATGCGCGACCGTGCACTCGACTTGATCGCCGAAGAGGACGACCTTGCACGGACCCTCGCCAGCACATGGGCTCGAGATCCCGACAAGTCGTTCCCGCGGCTACACGCCGATCCCGATGCACTTCTTGCTGCCGACCCCGCCAGCGGCACTCACTCTTTCTGGTCGATCGATTCGACACCCGAGTCGCCCGACACCCCGGTCGTCGAAGCATCAGGCTGGGGGCCGGTCGCCGGCGACGGCTCCGGACTCACCGACCGGCTGATACAGCTCATCGGCAACGGGTTTCGCGTGGTGGTCGCTGCCGACGGCACCGGATCAGCTGACCGCCTGCGCTCGCTCCTCCTCGACCAGGGGCTCGACTTCCCAATCCGCAAGCTCACCGGCGCGATGTCTCAGAGCGGCGACATGCTCAACCTGGGCCCGGGCGGCCACATCGTGGTCGCACCGATTCATCGTGGCGCCACCCTGCCCAACGCAAAGGTCAGCATCGTCGCCGAAAGCGACTTGACCGGACGCCGCCGCGCTCACCGTAAAGCCCGTCGCCAGCCAAAGCGTGAAGGCACCACCACCTTCCAAGACCTCAAAGCGGGCAATTACGTGGTGCACCATCAGCACGGCGTCGGGCAATACGAAGGCATGGTCAAGCGGGCAATCGGTGGCGTCGAGCGCGACTACCTCCTCATCTCGTACAAGGGCGGCGACAAGCTGTACGTGCCGTCTGACCAGATCGACGCACTCCGCCAGTACGTCGGCGGCGAAGCCCCGACAATGCACAAGCTTGGCGGATCCGACTTCGCAAAAGCGAAGAGCCGAGTCAAGTCAGAGGTCCGTCAGGTCGCGCAGGAGCTGGTCCTGCTGTACCAACAGCGGATTACTGCAGTGGGCCACGCTTTCGCGCAGGACACGCCCTGGCAACACGAGATGGAAGAGGCATTTCCGTTCGTCGAGACGCCTGACCAGCGCACCGCGATTGCCGAGATCAAGGCCGACATGGAGCGCTCGCATCCGATGGACCGCCTGGTGTGTGGCGACGTCGGTTTCGGCAAGACAGAGGTCGCGATCCGCGCTGCGTTCAAGGCAATCCAAGACGGCAAACAAGTCGCTGTGCTCGCTCCGACCACCTTGCTTGCCACCCAGCACGGCAATACGTTTGCCGACCGCTTCGCCGGTTACCCGATCCGGGTCGAAGTGCTGTCGAGATTCTTGACCGCAGCTCAGGCCAAGAAGGTCATCGCTCAGGTGAAATCCGGTGAGGTCGACTGCATCATCGGCACCCACCGACTCCTCGCGGCCGACATCAATTTCAAGGACCTCGGCCTTCTCGTCGTCGACGAAGAGCAACGTTTCGGCGTCCAGCACAAAGAGAAAATGAAGAGGATGAAGACGAACGTCGACGTCCTCACGCTCTCGGCAACGCCGATCCCGCGCACACTCGAGATGTCCCTCGTCGGTATCCGTGACCTCTCGCTGCTGCAGACCCCGCCGGCAGAACGCCAGCCGATCCTCACGTTTGTCGGCGAATACGAGGAGCGTGTTGCAGTCGAGGCGATCCGCCGTGAACTCCTTCGCGAGGGCCAGGTCTTCTGGGTCCACAACCGTGTGCGCTCGATCGACACAGCAGCTGCCCGGCTCCGCCAACTCGTCCCAGACGCGCGCATCGCCGTGGCTCATGGCCAGATGGATGAAAGCACGCTCGAAACTGTCGTCCAAGACTTCTGGGACGGCCACTACGACGTACTCGTGTGCACGACCATCATCGAATCCGGCATCGACATGCCCTCCGTCAACACGCTCGTCGTCGAACGTTCCGACCTCCTCGGCCTCGGCCAAATGCATCAGCTGCGAGGCCGTGTGGGCCGCTCTGGCCAGCGGGCCTACGCCTACCTCTTCTATCCACCCGACAAGGTGCTGACCGAAGAGGCATACGAACGGCTGCGCACGATCAGCGAGTCGACCGAGCTTGGATCTGGCTTCAAGATCGCGATGCGCGACCTCGAAATTCGAGGCGCAGGCAGCCTGCTGGGCGAGTCTCAGTCGGGCCATATCGCAGCCGTTGGCTACGACCTGTACTGCCAAATGGTCACCGAAGCGGTCAGTGAAATGAAGGGCGAGCCAGCGAAGAAAGCTCCTGCGGAAATCAAGCTCGATGTGCCGACCGACTCGTTCCTCCCAACCGATTACGTGGCCAAAGAAGAGCTCCGGCTCGAGGCGTACCGTCGTCTCGCCAGCGTGCAGACCGACGCGCAGGTCGATGACATCCGCGCCGAATGGGAAGACCGCTACGGTCCGCTGCCCGAGCCGGCCGAAGCGCTGCTGCAGGTTGGCTATCTGCGAGCACAGTGCCATCGCCTCGGCCTGCGCGACATTCAGATCTCCACGACCGACGCCAAGCTCGCTCCAATCGAACTCAAGTTGAGCGAAACGATGCGGCTCCGTCGGCTCTCCAAGGGTGCCAAGTACAAGGAAGATCTCGGCCAGCTCGTCGTACCACTCCCCCGGCGGAACCCCAACGGCACCAACGCCGAACCGTCGGCCTACCTCGTCAAGTTCCTCCGTGACCTGGTCGAAGAGGCCACCCCGAAATCTGACTGACCGGTCACACTGTGCCTGGCACAGTGTGACCGCTATCGTCATGCCGGTGAAGCGCCGACTGTTGACGATCCTGCTCCCGCTGGCTGCCGCCTCGCTCACCGCAGGCTGCACCACGTTCACCGACAACGACGTTGCTGCTCGCGTCAACGACGTCGAATACTCGCACGAGGACTTGAGCGGCATCATCGACGCCATCGGCATCCCCGAAGAATCGACTAACGACCTCGGCACCATCCGATCCGTCACGAACACGTTGGTTCTCGCCGCCGCACTTCACGACTACTTCCGCGCGCAGGGCATCGAAGTCACCGACGCCGATCGCGATGCCGCCACCCAGGGCCTCGCCGGCAGCTTGCCGACATTTCTCGAAGCGCCTGACGAAGTCCGAGATCTGCTGATCGACGCACAGGCCCACCTGACGATCGTCAGCGCTCTGTCCAACGGCGCTCAGGCACAGCTCGATGCCATCAATGCCGCCGACGTCTACATCGATCCTCGGATTGGCACCTTCGACAGCGCAACCAGCGCCGTCGTCGCGCTCGGCTGAGCCTGGCGAGTCGAAATCTGCACATGCCCGGTCGCATCGTCGTCGTTGGTCTCGGGCCCGGAGGCGTCGACCACGTCACCGCCGAGACGCTCGCCACCATCGAGCGGATCAAGCACCGCCACCTCCGGACATCGATCCATCCGTCGGCGCACCTTGTGCCCGACGCCGTCACGCACGACGATCTGTACGAGACGGCCGACACGTTCGACGACGTCTATATCGAAATCACCAGCCGGCTGACGGCTGCGGCGAACGAGCATGGCGAGGTGCTCTACGCCGTTCCCGGTTCGCCGCTCGTCCTCGAGCGCACTGTCCGCTATCTACGCGAACGGGCCGCCGCTGGAATAATCGAACTCGACGTTCTTCCTGCCATGTCGTTCCTCGACGTGGCGTGGGCGCGGCTCGGAATCGACCCGGTTGAAGCGGGCGTACGCCTCGTTGACGGCCACGAGTTCACCACTGCAGCGGCCGGCGAACGCGGACCGATGCTCGTCGCTCACACGCATGCCAACTGGGTCCTCAACGAGATCAAGCTGGCCGTCGAGGACGCTCGGGGCGACGAACCCGTCACGATGCTGCATGCGCTCGGCACCGATGCCGAACTCATTGTGGAGACGACCTGGGCTCACATCGATCAGACGATCGAGGCGGACCATCTCACGTCGATCTACATACCGCAGTTGGCCGCACCAGTCGGCCAGGGCTACGTCCGATTCCATGAGCTCACTCGCACGCTGCGCGAGCAGTGCCCGTGGGACATCGAACAGACACACGAAACGCTCATTCCATTCCTGCTCGAAGAGACCTACGAGGTCGTCGATGCGCTGCAGGCTCTCGACCCCGACAACCCGTCGAGCGACGACGACCTGATCGAGGAACTCGGCGACCTGCTGTTCCAAATCGAGTTTCATGCCACAATCGCCGAGCAGGAAGGCCGCTTCACGATCGCCGACGTGACGCAGGGGATCCACGACAAGCTCGTCCGCCGCCACCCTCACGTGTTCGGTGACACCGTCGCCGATAACACCGCCACGGTGCTCGAGAACTGGGACGAGATCAAGAAAGCCGAGAAAGGCCGGACGTCGATCTTCGAAGGCATTCCACGATCACTGCCATCGCTCGCCTATGCCCAAAAGATCGGCCGGAAGGCCTCCAAAGTGGGGTTTGACTGGCCTGACGTTGCTGGCGCGTTCCCAAAGATCGTCGAAGAGACCGCCGAGCTCGCCGAAGCAATGACCCAGACCGACACCGCCGCCACCGAACTCGAGCTGGGTGATCTGCTGTTCGCCGTCGTCAACGTGGCACGACACCTCAAGATCGACGCCGAACTGGCGCTCCGTGCCGCAAGCGACAAGTTCCGGGCACGGTTCGAAGGCGTCGAGGCCTTAGCCGCCTCGAGATCCATCGACCTGAAAGCCGCCGACCTCGTCACGCTCGACGCGCTGTGGGACGAAGTCAAGAGCAACGCGAGCTGAAATCAGTTCCCGAGAAGTCGGGTGTCAGGTGACCCTTCCGGCCCAGGTGCTGGCTGACGGACAAAGTCTTCGAGCGTGTTCTCCCACTCGATCTTCCAGCGTCGCCATCGCAGATCAATCACTTCGTCGAAGACGGTGATCGCACGCCACGTCGCCATCGCGAACATCAACATCGGCAGCCCGTACACCACGCCAACCTGAACCGTTCGTTCCGTTACCGTCAAACCGTCGACGGCCAGTTGGTTTTGCAGTCCGAGGAAGAGGATCGCGAACCCGCCGATGAGGGCCAGCAACGGCGCGAAAAACCATCCGAGCATCACCCTGTGAGGCGCCCCGACCCGCGACGCCTGACGGGCGTGATAGCGGAACGGCAGCCACACCACAACGAAGGAGACAAGTACCACGGTTGCCAGCGCGAAGAAGTTGACTGCTTCGCTCGACGGTTCGCCAGCAGGGCCAGGTGACGGCTCATCGAAGAGCGCGAAGGCCTTGACAGCAGCGAAGGGCGCAGCAAATGCCCCGAGCCAGAGCACCACAGCAAGCAGTGGGTTCGACTGACGTTGGTACAGCGACGGGGGCACCAACTTGTTGGCGTTGTACATCGCAGCAAAACTCCAGAGCATGAGCGAGCCCGCGATGACGATGTGGAGTCCAATCACTGCGCGGTGCGACCCGATGTCACCCTTCTCACCCGTGTATTCGGCCCACATGGTCAGCGCCAGGGCGCCGAGCATCATTATCAGGATCGCGGTTCTCAGCCACCACGTGGAAATGAGCGACGGGGGCGGGTCGGAGCGCAGCGGCGAAAAGCTGGCGCTGCGGTTGTAGTTGACCGGGGCGGACCGGACCGATCCTTTCGGATCTGGCGCGACGAAGTCCGTAGGCGATGTGGTGTCGGTAGAGGGATCGCCGTCGGTGAATTCGGCGTCGGGACTCATTGCGGCGGCGACGCTCCAACGGAGGGTCCAACCGCACGCCCGGCAGCAACACGCGACACCTCAACGCTCCGGTGCTTGTCGAGTTGTGCATTGTGATGCCCTGCGAGGTTCTCAGCAGCATTGCTCATCGAGCGCGTTGACTCTGCTGCAGAGAAGGTCGCGACCAACTGCAGCAGGGCGCCAATAGCGAGATAGCCGGCAAGTCGCGCAACCTGCACCGACTCGGACGTCTCGGACAGCGTCGACAATCCAGCCAGGCCCTGGACGTGGACCAACAGGAGCATCCAGACGACAAAGGTCAGCAAGATCGGGTTTCGCCTGACGTTGACGGCCTGAGCAGAACGTTGGAGCAGGGCAAAGGGCAGGGACAGCAAGATTGCCTGGGCAGCGAAGCCAGCAACGACCCTGACGGCATCGCCTTCGACAATCAGGCGGTCGGCCACCGCCCAGACGGCGGCGGCCGTCGCAGGCCACATCCCGAACGCAAGAATTGGATTCCGCCGGCGACCCGATGCCATCCGGATGTTCGTCACCGCAGCAAAAGTCCACAAGCTCGCCAGGACGAGAACGACAACGGCAACTGACCGTTCAACGTCCTGCAGGAGAGCGAGAACGTCCCAGACTCGTTCGTTCTCCGTCGAACGGAGTGCACCACCGCGCGTCTCCTGCCAGAACAGGAACGCGACCAGAGCACCGACCATGCTGAGCAGCGACAAGCCAGCGAGACCAGCGCTGACGACGAAACAGACGACCCGCACTCCAGGAATCTGGCGAATGCGGCCCCGGTCTCGAAGTACCGCCTGGTTCGGGCCACCGTCAGTGAACATCGCGCCGAACCGGCGAGTCGTGGTCTTGTGGGCCAGCGAATACCGACGTGTGAATGCCTGGGCCACATCGGTCTCGACCGCTGCGGCAGCACGCCAGCCGAGGAGAACGACAACAACTGCCGGCACGATCGCAACAACCGCGACGACCCAGGTGGAAGCCAAAGCATCGGAACCTTCGCCGAAGACGCCTCCGGCGCGGAACCAGAACACCAGTGAGCCACCGACGGCGGCGAGGACCGCGGGGACCCACAGCCATTCAGCGAGCGTGACGCCGTGACCACCGATCCGTCGGACGACCGACGAGAGGTAGGTGATCGGTGAGTACAGCAGCGGGAGGAGCGCAAGGATCGAGACGATCCCAAGGATCACGGGGATCGACGATTCAGTACCTTTGATCGGCGAGTTGAGCTCGCTTGAGAGATAGCTGACTGCACTCAAGGAAGCAACGATGAAGGCCACCGGCAGGATCCACGTCCTGACCGCATAGCCAGGTCGAGGGGACTCCTGTGTACGGGCTGGTTCCATGATCCGACGAGCGTTCTCGACGACCATAAACGTCCAGAGCACAACGGCGATTACGCCGACCGCTCCGGCAAACAGCGAACGAGGTGCGATGACCTCCAACCGTGGCTGATCGTCGATCACACGGCCTCTCTGCCACCCGTGCAGGAAAAGCGACAACGCGACACCGGTCAGTGCGACCAGCCGGACGGGCAGCATCGGAAGAAGCGCTCGCACCGCCACATTGGATTTCCCGTGTCCAGGAGTCGACGCGCTCGTGTCC
>NZ_JBDNIJ010000035.1:0-5162 GCF_041688325.1 Ilumatobacter sp. | reverse complement strand
GTCTGGTAGCTTTCTACGTCACGTTCTCCGCAGATACCGCAGCATGGCTTCGATTCCCGCCGTTCCATGCGGGCGAACGCGGCACCGCAGCCGAGGCAGAGTGTGCGGCCTGGTTCCCGGTGTAGGTCGCAGTTCGGGCCGCTGCATAGTGCGGAACTGTCGGCGGGGTCAAGTTTCGGCTGATTCGTTGACAGTGTGGCTCGGGCGACACGGGCGAGGTGGTCGAAGGCTTTGTTGACGCCTCCGAGCGCCAATGTGATTGATGCCCGACTGCGGCGGATGTGTTCGAGTCTCCCTGATGTTGCAATGTCTCCTGTGGCATCCTTGTGGCCCGTAGGCGGCTCAGGATCGTCTGAGGGCATCGTTGGTCCCCTCGATGGGTCACGGGGCACTGAGACGCCTTCGAGCGCTTCGGTTTCTTCGGCGTTGAGGTGACGTTCGATCGACTGCAAGGCCGTCACGGCTTTTGCGGCTCGGCGGAACATGTGCTCGGTGTCGGTGTGGATGCTCATGCTGCTGGCTCCTGGTGGTTGTGGGCGTCGATGAATTGGTCGCGGATGCGTTCGAGGGCTTCGTGTTCGTCGTGGTGGCGGTTGTGGCGGTGGTGTGCTGGCATCTCGAGCGTCAGGCTTAGGAGTTGGCCTCCGCACATTCCGCAGGCCACGGTGCCGAGCGGTGTAGGTTTCCCGTCGTGCCCGCTGCCTTCGCATGGGATTAAGTGCTCGGTCATTGTTCGCTCCTTCGCATCCATCGGGTGATTCGGTCAAACCTCGGGAACAGTGCTGGTGTGTGGCGCCATGCGGGGCGGTCTGGGAACTCCCACGGATGGGTTATTCGTCGGAGCCAGTCGTGGAAGGCTTTGTTGAACCTGGGACCGTCTTCGAGTGCCTCGACGCTGACCGGTATCCATGCGGCGATCTTGTAGACGCTCATGCTGCGTTCTCCTTCGGGTCGGTTTCGGTGGTTGGTGTGGTGGTGGTTGGGATGCTGCTCAGCGAACGATCGAACGTATGATCGTTGGAGTGTTGGAGACTCCAACGACTCCCCCCCCCTCTCGCTCGCTGATGTATCAGAAAAGTCCGGATACATACATACATAACTCCTGGTAGATGGATTCCGGGCAAAAGTGCGAGAAGGGGGGGTCCGTTGGAGTCTCCAACGTTGGAGTCTCCAACACTCCAACGAAAACACCTGATTTAATCGAACAGATCGAACACTTCATGCGACCTTCTTTGAGGGCGTGACGACCTCGCCGGTGACGGTGATCCAGCCCTCTTCGGTGGCGTGATCGAGCATCGAGTCGATGGTGGCAAGCTTCCGGTTTTTGGAGTCGATGGCGTGGCTGATTGCGCCGCGCGTTGCGAGTTCGCCGACCCTGTGGGCGCGCCTAGCGATCGACTTGGCGCCGCCGATGATGGCTCGACGTTCGGCCGCTGACTCGCTCGCCGACTGCTGGCGGATCATGGCGTCGGTGCGGGCAGCCTCGGACTGCTGCGCCTTGACGGTGGCTGTGGCAATCACCCACCCTCTAACGGCACCCGATGCGGCCATGATGACGCCCGCCAAGTGCCAGTCCTCGGCGTTGATATCAGCCCTTGAGTCGAGGATGGCGACGAGGGCAGCCACTTTGAGTCGTACGAGATCGGCGTGGCTGTCGAGCGCGTCAGGGACATATTCGCCCCTTGCGGACAGCAGTGCTCGTTGACGGACCTCGGCGACGACTTCGGGGGCGATCTCGATGTCGCTGCCCCCGGCGACGCTGTCGGGTGTTATGACGTGTAGGGCGCCTGGCCATTCCGGTGGTACGTCGGGGATGGTCGGGTCGGTGGCTGTTGCAAATACGAACCGTTGCGGGGTGCCACCTGCTGCGTCGGCGATGAGTTCGGAGGCGTATTCGAGTTGAAACCCGACCATGATCGACATTCGGTAGCTGTTGGGTTTGAGCACCCTGTACGTCTCGGCGGTGGCGTTGGACTGGCCGATCACCTCGCCCGACCATGCAGATCGGAGCGTGGGCAGCAGTGTGGCGCCCTTGCGGTTCCCCATTTCGGCGAGCGCTTGGCCTTCGTCTAGGTAGATGAATGCTCCCTTTTTGGTCTGCCGTTTGACCTTGCGGTTTTTGCCGTCCGGTTCCTCCTCGGTGACCATCTCGAAATAAAGCTCGGTGAGTCCTTCGCCGGACCCTGGCGGGACGTCGGCTACAACGTCCTTACGGTTGATCTCGGCAAGGTCGCGAGCTACGGACCCGGCAGACGACTTGCCGCCCCCACTACTTGCGACGACCCCACCGAGGAAGTTGAGCGATGCCCGTCCACCAACGATGGCGGGGAGTGCAACGTTGGGTGACACGATGGCTGATGTGCGTGCAAGAGTGAAGAGTAGAACGGCGTCTGCTGATCGGATGCGCGAGTGTGCTGCTTGGCGAATGTGTTGGAGTACCGGGCGTGCGTTCCAGAACTCTTCGGGCAGGTTGCGTCGGTCCCGTGGCGTGGCGTCGGTGATCTCGCCGGTTTCGGGGTCAACGTTGCCTGGTGGGCTGAGCGGCGTGAGGGCTGGCGGGGCGTTCTGCGCTTTGTGCTTTTCCACTTCCTTGCGGATCTCGGTGACGCGTGTCGTGTCGAGGGACGCTTGGGCGGTGGCCCATGCGATAGCCGCGCCGAACTCGTTGCCGTCGATTCGTCGGGGGTCGTCGATCACCCTGTTCCACCACGTTTCGAGAACGGCGATGGCATCGGTTGCGGCGTAGCAGTGGGCGGCGGCTTCACGCATGGCCCAGCACGCCATTTCGACGAGCGTGTCGTGTCGACTGCCGGTGTAGTTGTCGAGCCTGGTTTGCACGCCTCTGAGCCGTCCTGGGGCGCTGTACCCGTTGGCTGCGGCGATGAACGCCTGCACGGCTTGCGGTGCCGCTGCGGGGGCTGTGGGGCCCTTGACGGCTGCCAGTCCTTCGATCCACTTCCACGGTAGGTCGGGGAGGTCTTCGGGCGATGGTGGCGCGTCGAGCGTCTCGCCTGATACTTCGTCGATCCAGTGATAGGTGTCGCCTGTGTCTGGGTGGATCGAGGGGTGAATAACCATGTAGCGGTGGCCGGCCTGGATGGCTTCGATGGCGTCGGTGGGGTTGGCCTTGATCGTGGTGCCGACCGGGACGCGAAACATGGCGATACCGGAGCCGTCGCCTCGGCTAGTCGACCAGACGGTTTCGGGGAGGGTGCCGTATAACGCTTCGAGGTCGTCGACACTGCCACCCTTATACGCGTCTACGTCGATGCCGATGACGTCGGACGGAAGCCGTAGTGCGACGTTGCCGGTCCAGAGTCCTTGCGCTTCCCATTTGTCGATGTCTTCAACTGTCGGGTACTTGCCGTGGTAGCCGGTGTACCCGTCCGGTGGCGGGAACTTCTTGCCTGCCGGTAGTGGCAGTGGTGACCAACCATCGGAGTGTAGTGCGCGGACGATGGCGGTGGTGGTCACTTGCGAGCTCACTTTGCGGTCGTTTCGTAGGCGTGGGGCGTGACCTGTTCGGTGGCGCTCATGTCGGGGCCAACCTGAGGTTGGCTTGCTTCACGTGGGAGTGTAGTACGCGGACGGAGTCGTATCGGATTTCGGCGCATATATCGCAGCCGTCAAAGAATGTTGAAATGACTTCACCGATCCCATATGTGGGGTGGATGACAATCTGCCCATTTTTGATCGTGTCGTTAGTCAGGACGGCCGACTTGGAATGGCCCGGCAAGTTACTTGCATTGATCAGCCGGCGCTCGGCTGCCCTGCGAGGCGACTCAGAACCGTGCTGTATCTTTGGTGCGGGGAGTTCCTGAGGGGCGATGCCGTGGTTGTGGGCGACGTTGTACAGCGGGCTTTCAGCGACGATGGCATCGCGCTCCATCCGCTCGATGACGCTGCGGGTGCAGTGGGCGTGCTCGACTTTGATCGAGTCGACTTCGCGCCACCAGGTCTTGTCCTTCGAGTGCTCCATAAAGCGGCGTAGACCGCCGTTGGTGACGCCGACGTAGAGCAATCTTCCCGCAATGTCGTACATGCGGTACAGGTCGTGGAGCCTGCGGTCGTCGGTCGGGTCGGCTAAGCTAGCGGCCATCAGGGGCTTACTCCTCTGGTAGCGGGCGTGTTTCGCCGTTGGTGCTTCGTATTCGCCGGTGGCGAGTTGGCGGCGAAGATCGGCGATCTTTGCTCGTACCGCTGTCTTGTCCTTGCCGGTCCTTTCGTATCGCCGCCCATCGACCGTGACGAACATCGTCCACGTGCCTAGATCGTTTTTGAACAGTGCTCCGTCGCCGTAGGCCATCAGGGGCTTACTCCTCCGGTCACGACCGGGGCAGCGCAGACTGTCGCCCGGTCACTTTCGTATGTGACCGCCAACATACTGGCGGCAGGGTGTCGAAGGCGTGCGTGGTGGACACTTTCGGCGTCGGGGCCATGGTCGATGGTTGGGGCTGCGGCGATGTTGGCGGGGTCGGCCATACTCATAGTTGGATGCCTGTGATGTTGGCGATGGAGACGATGAGGTGTCGTTGTTGGCGTGGTTGGAGCGCCCATTCGGTAGCGCGAAACTCGGCTTCGATCCGGTCGGCTAGTGCGAACCGCTGTGGGCGCGTCATGTCTGTCGGGTCACTCATGCTGCTGCCTTCGTTTCTGTGTTGATGCGGGCCATCTATGCGGCCTCCTTCGTTGCTTTATGTTCTGCGACGGCGTCAGCGTGTGCCCTCGAACATTCGGGGCAAACTGGTAGTACGCCGTGCCGTCGATGGGCGTGATATCCGCCATCTGTGCCGTGTTTGATCGGCTTCCGTTGACTCGGCTTCACGTCCCGTCGTTGCCGTTCCTGTCGCCGCTCCCGTGAAGTCATGCCGCCCCAGATGCCGACTAAGCCCGGGTCCGCCAGCGCGTATTCCATGCACTCGGACCGGACCGGACATTCGACGCAAACGGCTTGTGCCTGTTTGCTTTGCTCGGCCGTGTCGGGCACCATGATGTCGAGGCCAACGCATTCGGCTTGTTCCATCCATGCGACGGGCTGCCACGGGTGCGACCGGTACCACTCGGCATCGTTCATAGTTGGATGCCTGCGATGTTGGCGATGGAGACGATGAGGTGTCGTTGTTGGCGTGGTTGGAGCGCCCATTCGGTAGCGCGAAACTCGG
>NZ_JBDNIJ010000250.1:0-3864 GCF_041688325.1 Ilumatobacter sp. | reverse complement strand
TTCGATGGGTCGATCAGTGCGCCGGCCGGTGTCGTGAACACAAGCTCCGAACTGGTCCATGTTGGCGCAGCGAGTCGCTCGACTTTCTGGTCTCGCCGATGGCTGGCGATCCAGTCGGTGAGGTCGGGCGCAAGTGCGATCGTCCGTTTCGATGCGGCGGTCTTGAGGTCGTCCGAGATGTAGACCTTCCCGCCCGATCGGCCGAGGCCGCGGGTGACGTTCACGTAGTTGTCGCCGAGGTCGTTCCAGTGCAGCGCGAACGCTTCGCCGGGTCGCAGCCCGCACCGAAGCATGATCCCGAACGCGAGCCCGTTGCGTTCGTCGCGTAGCTGCCTGAGTAGCGTGCGGGCGTCATCAGGCGAGAGTGATCGGCGCGCGGCTGTACGGGGCGCTGAGGCTGGTATCACGGCCACGGCCACGACGTTGCGGGCGAGGTCGCCGCGCCGGACGGCAGACTGCAGGACGAGCGAGAGCGTGGCCGAAACCTTGACGATCGACGCGCGACTCTGTCCCTCGTTGGCGAGCGTCTTGAATGCTGCCTCTACGTCGCGGACTTTGAGTTGAACAAGGCGGTGATGACCGAGTAGACGGATCGCGTGCGCCGCTGAGTAACGGTGTCGGTCGTTGGTCGAGGGTGCAAGATTACGCGCCGGCATGTCGTCGGTCAGCCATTCGGTGACAGCTTCGGTGACGGTGGTGCCGGCCCGACGGTCGCGGGCGTGTTTCGCCGTTGGTGCTTCGTATTCGCCGGTGGCGAGTTGGCGGCGAAGATCGGCGATCTTTGCTCGAACGGCGGTCCTGTCCTTGCCGGTCCGCTTGTATCGGCGTCCATCAATGACGACCCACCTCGAGAACGTGCCGTTTGGGTTCTCGACCTCGCTGCCTTCGCCGTAGTTGTTTCGATTCTTGATGCCCTTTGTGCGTCCCTTGCGTGCCTCTGTCATGTCGAACCTCTGCCTTTGGGGTTGCTTTACCGGTGCACTTCGGTGCACTCTGTATTGACAACAATAGACACAGTGAACATAAAGCCCCTGCTAGTAGTGCTTCTACCAGGTACTTCGACTGCCTTTACATGGCAGATGTCGGGGGTTCGAGTCCCTCTGCGCCCACCCGATTACCAGGTGTTTTGTAGAAATACGGAACCACTGCCTCGCGCCTGACTGCTTAATGACTGCGTACCGACACGACCAGCGCGCAGGCGGCGCGCTGCGGGCCTTCGTCGCATATCGCCGCTGACGGCCGTTCGGTGCCGCGGTCCGCCAGGGGTAAATCCCCTGATAGATCATCAGCCGTATCCACGTGAGGCGCCGCATCGGCCAAAAAGCAGGTGCAGGGCTGCAAGCCGCTGTTGTGGTGAGGCGGTAACGCCGATGACGGGCGCAGGGTCGCGGACCTCGCCGAACCGAGGTCCGCGACCCTTCCGACTTTCGCTCAGGTCAGCCGCAGCTGGCGCTGAGGGCAACAAACGCTGTGTTGTCCACCCCAACACACTGAAATCCGGGACCGCCCACGACGCCGCCCAGTGCGGTGTCAGCCACCTTCACCGATGAGGTCCCATCGTTAAAGATACTGTTGGTGGTGCCGGTGATTGACGAGTTTCGAATCGACGCGACGAGGGAGTGTCAGATAAACGGTGGAAGTGGTCTGGCCTGAAACGCTGAGCTGAATGGCTCGGCCGGAAGGACAGACAATGACAGACCATGATGTTCCGGTGGCAACACCACCGGACGAAAACAATGACGTGGAGCGGCCCGAGAGATCGGTAGCGGAGCAGCTCGTTGACCAGGCCCGCGCGGAGGGGGTCGACCTGGTCGGCCCGGGCGGGTTGCTGAGCAACCTGACCAAGCAGGTCCTCGAGACAGGTTTGGAAGTCGAGATGGAAGAACACCTCGGCTACGAGAAACACGCAGTTGAGGGACGCGACAGAGACAACAGCCGTACCGGGACCCGATCGAAAACGGTGATCACCGAGATCGGCCCAGTGGCCCTCTCAGTGCCACGCGATCGTGACGGTTCGTTCGAACCCAAGACCGTGAAGAAACGTCAGCGGCGCCTCGATGGGGTCGACTCGATGGTGATCTCGCTCACCGCGAAAGGTTTGACGACAGGCGAGGTCCAAGCCCATCTGATGGAGGTCTATTCGACGGAGATCTCACGTGAGACGATCTCGAAGATCACTGACCGGGTTCTCGGCGAGATGGCGGATTGGCAGAACCGGCCACTCGATCGCGTGTATCCGGTGATCTTCATTGACGCTCTGGTGGTCAAGATCCGCGACGGTCAAGTCGCGAACCGGCCCGTCTACGCAGCGATTGGAGTCACTGTTGACGGCAAACGCGACATCTTGGGCTTGTGGGTTGGGACTGGCGGCGAGGGCGCCAAATACTGGTTGCAGGTGCTGACTGAGATCAAGAACCGTGGCGTCGAGGACGCGTGCATGGTCGTGTGTGACGGGTTGAAAGGGTTGCCCGAATCAATCGAGGCGGCTTGGCCGTTGGCGATCGTTCAGACCTGTGTGCTGCACCTGATCCGCAACACCTTCCGCCTCGCGTCGCCGAGCACGCGGGCACTTCCCGAACGAGCAAGCCGCGTTGAAATGCCTTCATATGGTGGTCAGATCCTTGGATCCGAAAGGCACCGGCCAGGAACGCTGGATGAACCGCTGGAAGCCCGCCCTCAACGCCTTCGCCATCACCTTCGAAGGCCGCCTCTTCTGAGGCCCTAACATCACCAACAACAACAATGAGCCAGACTAGTTACACCGAATTCCTGACAGACCCCTGGCTGCTGGTTCAGCTGTCTCCTGAGCGGACTGTGCCTGCCAGGTTGATAATCGTGTTGCGGTTCGGCGGTGGAGCGTCTGATTTCATTCACGCAGACTGCTTGACGTACAGGGGTTTGACATCTACGTTACATGGCAAAGCATCGTCAAAAGGCCGTCGGAGTGCCAGCAATTTACGAACAAGCTCATTGAGTGCAAGGTGAGGAGTTTTTGATGGCAAAACGAGGTCCCAAAGGTCCACTGACTGACGATCACAAGGCTGCACTAGCTGTAGGCCGCCAAGAGAGTCGCATGGTTCGCGCCTATCTCGATGGTTTGCGAGCTCACCGACCTCGCCGAGGTCGAAAGCGCTCACCCGAGTCCATCCAGAAGCGCCTCCTTGCGATTGAGGCCGAAGTGCTGGATGCTGATCCGATCAAGGAACTCCGCCTGATACAGGAGCGGCGAGATCTCGCCTCGGCCCTTGAGTCGCTCGCCACGCAACCCGATCTTGGTGAATCAGAAGCGGCGTTCATCAAGATTGCCGCCTCATACGGGAGCCGCAACGGGATCTCCTACGGCGCGTGGCGCGAGGTCGGGGTTGAGGCGTCGGTTCTTTCCCAAGCTGGCATTTCACGCTCCTCCTGACGGGATGATTGCTCCCTGATTACAACGGAGCGACTTCGCCGTGCGTACGTTCGTGACGGAACGCCATCAACAGCTCGTCGAGCGACAGCAATGGCGTGCCGAGTCGCTCCGACGTTGCGACGGCCGACACCGACGTGTCGAAGGGGATTCGTTGGCCAGCGAACGCTTCTGCAGGCGCTGGGCCGAAACGCAGCAGCGACCGGTCCAGCCCGAACACGTCGACCGTCGCATCGGCCAATTCTCGGCGGGTCGTCGAGGTGGACCCGCAGCAGTGGAAGATGCCGGCGTGTCCGCCAGCCACAATGTGCCGCATTACCGGCTCTTCTCATTTGAGTGGGGACTGGCGTGTTCGAATGCGCGGTGGTGAGGGTCGTTCGGGCCAGGTGACGCCGCCGGTGTGGAGCAACACGCGAAGCCTGTAGTTGTCGAACCGACGAAAGCCATGGCCGCAGCGC
>NZ_JBDNIJ010000249.1:0-4210 GCF_041688325.1 Ilumatobacter sp. | reverse complement strand
GCTGGCCAGGTCCGCGGCGACCCCGATCAACTCGCGCGAGTGGTGCGCAACCTGCTCGACAATGCGTTATGCCACGCCGCCTCGCGTGTCGATATCTCGGTCATCAGTACGCCAGACGGACTCGTCGTGCTGTCGATCGACGACGACGGCGACGGCGTTGCAGAGGCCGATCGGGAGCGGATCTTCGAACGATTCGGTCGGCTCGACGAAGCTCGTGCACGCGACGACGGCGGCTCCGGTCTCGGCCTCGCGATCGTGGTCGGCCTCGTCAAGGATCACGGCGGGACGGTCACGGTTTCGACCAGCCCTGCGCTTGGAGGCGCCCGCTTCGCGATCTCCTTGACCGACGCCCGCATCTGATTGCTGTTTCACCTTCAGAAACACTCGTGCCTGAACCCGCTGATGCCGCCCTTGCTCGACCTCAGTCGGCAGTTTCAGCTCCGCCGGCATCTTTCGTAGTAGTCGCTGTTTGGACTGCCGCGTCGGTCGCGCTGACCTCGACAGTGACCTCTTGCGCGTTGGTCGACATCCGATAGATGCTGAAGTCGTTGATAGGGAAGTGGTCGGGTGCTCCGGTGTTGTCGAAGTGGATGGTGCGTGAGCCGCCGCCGGGAATTGTGAACGAGTCGGGCACCTTGGTGTAGTAGCTCTCGCTGATGTTGTCGGTCGGATCGGTGAAGGTGGAGTAGATCTCGAATCCGCCGAGGTCTGTTGAGCCGGTGTTCGAGAGCTCGACCTCGAGGTGGTCGTCGACCGCCTTGCCGCTGGCGTCGACGTTGTTCTCGACGAGGACCGAGCCAATGGTGAGGCTCTGGGCGGTGGCGGTGTTGGCGATCGGATTCGATGTCACCGGAAGGATCTGACCTTCGCTGGCCGTGGACCCGGCGACGGGGGTGCTGTTCGTGGCTGGTGAGGTAGAGCCAGTGCTGCCGCCGCACGCCGCGAGGGTCAGCCCGCCCGCAGCTACCACGGTGGCGATGACTCTGGTTCGTCGCCGCCTGCCTCGCCAGCTCGGCGATGTTGCGAGGCGCTGGCTTGTGATCGGTGTCGTGTTCATGGGTTGCTCCTTCTAGGAGGTTGGGGGAAGAGTGGGCTGGTTGCGGAAACTGCGTCGAAGGCCCCACATCAGGGCGATCGGGTAAGCGATCAGCCAGCCGATGTCGTTACGCTTTTCAGCGAGAAGCTGTCCGAGGCTGAAGCCGCGGTATTTGTCCTGGACATCTGTCATGGCGAACGAGAACCGTTCGAAGTGTTTTGCGAACGAGAGCTCTTCGATGCCAATGCGGGTTTTCTCGTAGAGCGTGAAGTGTTCGAGGATCTTGGTCTCGCCGGCTCGGTCCAGGCCGAGGGCCGAGAACAGTCCGCCTGGGATCTGGTTGTCGGCGTCGAGGGTGTCGCCGAGCTGAGGCAGGATGAGCACGATGAGCAGCCAGACGCCGAGAGCGATCATCAGCCCGTTCGCTGTGACCTTTGTATGGGCGGTGGCGATGACCCCGACTCCGTAGAAGACGCCCATGTAGACGACGGCGCCAAGGTAGGCGAGGAGCAGCTTGAAGCCTTGGGCAGCATTGATCCAGTCGTTGCCGATTGACCCGACGCAGACGATGCCGACCATCGCGGTGACGGCGACCAGCGTGCCGATCACCGCGAGCGCACCGAGCAGGCTTCCTGCCATCTGTTCGCCCGAACTGACGGGTCGCGAGCGGATCATGGCGAGGGTCCGGTTGGAGCGCTCGCGCGACACGGTGAGGTAGCCGAGCGCGATCGCGATGACGGCACCGATGATCTCGAGGTATTCGAGTGACCCGCGCAGCAGCGACAGAGGGGCGAGTAGGGAGGGAGCGATCCGGGCGACACCTCCTGCTTCTGCGGCTGCTTTGTACATCTCGTAGTCGGCGAGTTTGCTGCGGTAGTCGACCGACGCGATGTAGACCGAGACGGCGGTAACCGTGACGATGATGCCGAGCAGGGCGAGCAGGATGCGACTGCGCACGGCGGCTCGATACTCGTGGTGAGCGAGCGCAAAGATTCGCGATCGTGGGCTGTTTGTTGTGACGGGTGCATTGCGAGTTGGCAGCGCCGGGGCCGCCGGTGTGGTGGTCGTCTCAATCACTGGAAGTTCCTGTCGAGTAGTCGTGACGCTGCACGAGAAGCACGATCGCGATTGCGAGGAGCAGTCCGAGCGCAGCGATCGAGAGCAGCCCGGTGAGTGACCCCTTGACGGTCGATGTTTCCAGGACCTGGCCACTGATCTGCTTGTATTGCTCGACCACCGAGTAGGGCCGGGCCTTCGATGTCGCTCGGAAAAACGCCTGGGAGGTGCTGACCGGATCCGTGATCGGATTCAGCGACTGGGTGGGGCGGAGCCCGGAGGTGACCTGGGGAACCGCGAACGTGATCACGAGCCACACACCCGTTGCGGTCAACAAGGCGAGTGATCGACGGTGGGTGAGCAGGACGGTTGCCATCCCGACAAATGCGAACACCATCAGGTACAGCAGCGAGAGCCCGTAAAAGCCGGCAAGTCGGCCGAACTCGCCGAAACTCGGAAGGGCGCGGTTCACGATGACGAGCGCCAGCGTGGACACAGCGAGGCTGACGGCGAGAATGCTGAACAGAACCACGGCGGCTCCAACGGCCTTGCCGACGATGTAGGTGGTGCGATTGATCCGGCGGGAGAACACCAGTCGTCCAATGCCATCGGTCTCGTCATCCGCGAGGCTGATATGGCCGAGCACGATGGCGAGCAGCGCACCGATCAGGGGGATGTAGACGACCATGTTCGACAGCAACGACAGGGTTGGCTTCAACCGGAACGGGTTCTCCGGCGCTGGTAGGCCCTGCGTTGCGAGGAGCTTGACCGACTCGTCGTAGACACCCACGATGGTGCGATGGCTCGACCAGCCGAGCACGCCGGCCAGGGCGGTCATCACGAGGAACGTGGCGAGCAGCCAGAGGAATGTGCGCTGCCTTCGCAGCGACAGGATCTGGTGGCGAGCGATCGTCGCAATCATGAGGGGATTGATTCCATTCGGACGTAGATGTCTTCGAGCGACGTCTCGTCGGGGAATCGGGCCGTCGTCGCTTCGATTGAGTCCTTGTAAATCAACTCACCATGATTGAGGACGCCGATGGTGGTGCACACTTTCGCGACTTCGCTCAGGAGGTGTGTGTTCATAAACACCGTCATGCCGAGCTCCCGGTTGAGCCGCAGGATCGTGTCTCGGAGTTGGCGGACACCGACGGGGTCGAGGCCGGCGGTCGGCTCGTCGAGGAACAGCACGTTCGGCTTGTGGACGATGGCTTGGGCGATGCCGATTCGTTGGCGCATGCCGGTGGAGAACGATCCGACGCGCCGGTCGGCGAGGTCGGCGCTGTCGAGATAGTCCAGCGTCTCGGTGACTGCTCGGCGGGCATCAGCGACGCCGGAAAGCTTGGCGAAGAACTCGAGGTTCTCGCGGGCGGTCATGTGCGGGTACATGCGAACCTCAGCGGGGAGATAGCCGATCTGCGCCGTCACCTCACGGCGCTGGGCGACGACGTCGAAACCGTGGACCCGAGCGGTGCCTGATGTGGGTGTGATGAGTGTGGTGAGAATGTTGACGGCGGTGGTTTTTCCCGCACCGTTGTGGCCGAGGAAGCCGAACACCTCTCCGGGTTCGATTGTCAGATCGACATTCCGGAGGACCGGTTCGATGTTGTAGCGATGGCTGAGTCCGACCAATTCGATCGCCGGGCCGCCGGTGGTCACGGGAGCTGACTGATGCATGTCGTCACATTGCGCCCGCGCACCTGAACAGAAGCTGAATTGTCTTCGCCGCCGTTCAGCCTGGGTTCAGGTTGAAGGGTCGAAGTTGTACGCATGACAACAATCACCGCAGCACCGCCGCCACCCGTGGCGACGAGCCCAGGACGTGCATTACTCAACAAGGTTCCCGAGATCACGATTTGGTTCTGGATCATCAAGAACCTGTGCACGACCGTCGGTGAGAGCTTCGCCGACTGGATCGCGGTCGATTTGAACGTCGGGTTGATCAACACCACGGTCATCTTCACGATCGTGCTTGCCGCTGTGCTCACCTGGCAGATCCGCCTGCCGAAGTACAACGCGTTCCCGTACTGGATGACGGTTGTCGTACTCAGCGTCACCGGCACGCTCTACACGGACATCCTCACCGACAAATATGGGGTCAACCTGACGATCACCACG
>NZ_JBDNIJ010000248.1:0-1381 GCF_041688325.1 Ilumatobacter sp. | reverse complement strand
GTCGATCTCGTTCCTGTTCTTCGGGTACTTCATGTTCCAATGGCTGCTCCCGATGGCACTCCTGCTGGTGCTCATCTCGCTGTTCACCACCGGTGTTGCGTTGGCGCTGTCGGCGGCCAACGTCTTCTTCCACGACATCAACTACCTGTGGGGCATCGTTGCTCAGCTCATGTTCTATTCGAGCCCGATCATTTTCGTTCCGTCACAGGTCCCCAGCGAGGCCGTTCGATTTATCAGCAACTGGGGGCCAACCGGCAGCTTCGTCCGGGCGTCCCAACGCATCTTGTACGACGGCCAGTGGCCGGGCATTGAACGGTGGGCGTACATCGCTGCGTTCTCCATCGCGACATTCGCTATCGGCGCCTGGATCTTCAACAAGCTGTCGCCCCGATTTGCAGAGGAATTCTGATGGCGCTCCTCGATCGATCGAACGGTGCAAGCCCCAACTACGCACTCCGTGTTTCTGAGGTCTCCAAGACCTTCCGGATTCATCAGGAACGGGCCTCGTCGCTCAAGGCGTTCATCGCTGCTGGCGGCCGCAACCGGTACGAAGAGTTCTGGGCGCTGCGTGATGTCTCCTTCGATGTCGAGCCAGGCCAGGCGCTTGGCATCATTGGCCACAACGGTTCGGGCAAGTCGACCCTGCTCAAGTGCATGGCGGGCATCCTCACACCGAAGTCGGGCAACATCGAGGTCACCAAACGGATGGCCGCGCTCCTCGAACTCGGTGCCGGGTTCCACCAGGAGTTGAGCGGGCGTGACAACGTCTTTCTGAACGCCGCCATCTTGGGGATGGGCCGTAAAGAGATCGCGAAGCGTTTCGATGAGATTGTCGACTTCGCCGACCTCGGGCAGTTCATCGACAACCCGGTCAAGACCTACTCGTCGGGCATGTATGTGCGGCTGGCGTTTGCCGTGGCCATCAACGTCGACCCCGAACTGCTGCTGATCGACGAGATCCTCGCGGTTGGCGACGTCACCTTTCAGGCGAAGTGCATGGAAAAGTTCGTCGACTTCCGCCAACAGGGGCGCACCCTGGTCCTTGTCACCCACGACGCAACCACCGTCCGCAACTTCTGCGACCGGGCGATCTGGCTTGACCACGGCTCCGTCCGGATGGAAGGCAACCCAGCCGAGGTCGTTGACCAGTACACCGAAACCATGCTGGGTGCCGAGACGAGCGCCGGCGCTGAAGTCGGGCGCCGCGGCGACGGCAAGCTGACCATCGACACCGTCGAACTCATCGTGAGCGGCGTCCCTGTCGACAGGTTCCACACCGGTGATGACCTGACTGTGCGGCTGCATTTCACTGCACACGAGCCCATCGACAAACCGGTCTTCGCGATCGAGATCGCCAGCCTCGGCGGTGCCACTATCACTG
>NZ_JBDNIJ010000247.1:0-3385 GCF_041688325.1 Ilumatobacter sp. | reverse complement strand
CTGCTGGGTCCGAACGGTGCCGGCAAAACAACCACGCTGTTTACAATCGCCGGGGTCTTGAAGATGATCAGCGGCGAGATCGACGTACTCGGCGAACCGGTGAAGTCACCGACGCCGCATGCCATCGCCCGTCGTGGGCTCGCGTTGCTGCCGGAGGACCGCGGTATCTTCTTCCAGCTGACCGTCGAGGAGAACCTACGGCTCCACTGCCACCGCAGGAGCAGCGTCAATCAGGATCAGGTGCTCGGATATTTCCCTGCGCTCGACGCGCTCCTCAATCGCAAGGCCGGCCTACTGTCGGGCGGAGAGCAGCAGATGCTGGCGCTGGGATGCAAGCTCATTGCCGACCCCAAGCTGTTGATGGTCGACGAGATGAGCATGGGTCTCGCTCCGATCATCGTCAAGCGACTCCTCCCGGTCGTCCGCCAGATCGCGGATGACACCGGTGCCGCCGTGTTACTCGTCGAGCAGCATGTACACGCAGCGCTCTCTGTCGCCGATCGTGGTTACGTCCTGACACACGGCGAACTCGTCATGGAGGGCACGGCGCAAGAACTCGACGATCGCCGTGAAATCCTTGAGGCGAGTTATCTCGGCGGCCAAGCCCTCGACGACTCCGACTGACTTTGCATCGGTCTGTCTCATCCCGTCTCACCAGCGTCGCTGTTGCCCAGGTAGCTCGCCTCGATCAGGTTTCCTTTCGCCCGTAACTCCGACGCGGTTCCGGACATCATCACCCGACCCTGACTCAGTACGTAGGCGCGATCGGCGACGCTGAGGGCACCGGCCACATGCTGTTCAACGAGGAGCACCCCGAGCCCTATTTCGTCGGCGGCATGGCGCAACGTCGGGAGGAGTTGTTGCACAACAACTGGCGCAAGCCCTCGACTCAGCTCGTCGATGAGCACAACACGCGAGCCCGCAATCAAACTGCATGCCAAGGCCAACATCTGCTGCTCTCCGCCCGACAGCAGCCCGACTTTCCTCGACAGAATCGGCCGCAGCGAGGAGAAGAGTTCGAGGACCGCGTCTCGTTCGATGGTGCTTTGCTTGTTCCGATAGAGCCGCAAATTTTCTGCAACGGTCAACTGAAAGAACAGCCCTCGATCCGAAGGCAGCAGCGCCAGCCCACGCCTGGCGATGGCGTGCACCGACTCGCCCTTAATCGAACGCCCAAGAACCTCGACAACACCGTCCATCACCGGCAGGTGACCGGCGATCGCGGCCAGCGTCACGCTTTTCCCAGCGCCATTCGGCCCAAGCAGCGCGACAACTTCGCCGCTCCCGACGACAAGATCGAGTCCATGCACGGCTGGGACGCCAACAGGTCCCGTGACCAAACCTCGTATCTCGATGAGGGGCACACGGTCTGTCATGTTGCACTCTCCCAACGATGCAACAGCGTCGACTCACCGAGGTATGCCGCGATTACGGCCGGGTCGGAGCGCACCTCCCGTCGAGGACCTTGTGCAATTACCCGCCCGAAGTCCAAGACGAGTACGCGATCACAAACCTCGAAGATGAAGTCGGTGTCGTGGTCGATGACCAACACGCCGACCCCGGAACCGGCGATGTTGCCGATGTCGGCAAGGAGCCGTCGGCTCATCCGATCGTCGAGCCCCGCCATCGGTTCGTCCAGGAGGACAACCGATGGGTTTGCAACGATTGCCCGGGCGACGCTGACGAGTTTCTGGCGCCCGAGTGAAAGCTCGGATGGACGACGATGGGCTGTCTCTTGTAGGCCGAATCGCATCAACGTTGAATCGATCACATCGCTGCCTCGCGACACCGGGCCTACGCGAATCGGCTCGAGCAGCGTCGACGCGTTGGCTCTGGGTTCGGCTGCGATGAGTAGGTTCTCGCGCACGGTGAGATCGCGGAAGAGGTCGGCAGATTGCCACGAGCGACCGAGGCCGGCGCGAGCCCGAATGTGCGGTGGTGCATCGTCGACGCTCGTGCCCGCCACCATGATCGATCCCTCGTACGGAATGAACCCGCTGATCGCGTCGAGCAGCGTCGTTTTGCCGGCCCCGTTCGGGCCGATCAAACCGACGATCTCCCCGGCCCGTACTTGTAACTCGAAGTCATCCACGGCGCAAAGACCGCCATAGGTGACCGAAACGCCCTGGAGTTCGAGCACGACGTCTCCGAACGAACGGTCCTTGCGAGGGGGTATCGGTGTGGCCGTTTCAAACACTGCGGCCCCTTGTCCAGTGAGCGTCTCGACGGGTGAGCGACCGTGGCGTTTGCCCCACCATGCGGCAATTCGTCGATTGTTCTGTCGCGTCGCACCAGCGATTCCAACCGGGTTGAACACCCCGGTCAGGACGAGGCCAACACCGCTGATCAGCAGATATCGCTCCGCGATAAATGGGACGTTGCGGTCGATCACGACGAACCCGATGCCGAGGGGAACAAACGTAGCGGCGACGAGTGCTCCTGAGATCGATCCAATGCCACCGAGGTAGGCAAAAGCGAGGAACGAGAGCCCGACGAAGGCAGTGAACGAATCAGCCGAGAGTTGGCCCCGGCTGTATCCGATGAGTGATCCGGACAGGCCGGCAAGGAAGGAGGACAGCGCAAATGCGAATAGTTTCGTGCCGGCGACGTTGACGCCAATACCGGCCGCGGTCCGTTCGTAGGAACGCACGGAGAGGAACCTGAGCCCTGTCTGGCGTCGAAGCAGGTTGCCGACCAACAGCGTCGCTGTGGTCACAAGGACGAGCACCATCACTCCGAATTGCCAACGCGCGATCTCGCGTCCAGCGCGGATATGCAGATCGATCCCGAACAAGCTGGGCCTTTCGATCAAGTTGCCGCCGACGTCGGTGAAGGAGTTGTTGCGAAAGACGAACCGTTCGATTGCGACGGCGAGGCCCAGCGTTACCACTGCGAGTTGGGTGCCGCGGATCCTCACCGCTGGAAGTCCGACGATCAACCCCAGCACGGCGGCGGCACACGCCGCCAACAGCGGAGCGATCGGAAAAGGCACGGCGAGATCGGTGGTCAGTGCTGAAAGTGTAAAACCAGCGGCACCAGCGAACGCGGCTTGGGCCAGAGAGATTTGTCCGACGGTTCCGGTCAACACGACGATCGAGAGCGCCATGAGGACGAGAGTGATGCTCGTGATTACGCCGTATCGGTAGGAGCCCGAAGTCAACAAGACAGCCGCGAGTCCGGCCGTCGTGACGCTGACGACGACGGCGGGTCGCAGCCGTGGGCGCTCGACTGTCGGGAGCGGGTCGGGTGCGATCGCACCACGTTCTGGGAGTGATCCGCCGATCACAACGAGCGCGATGATGAGCACCACAAATGGGACTGCTTCACTCAGTCCCGTCCGCGCCCAATCCGGCCACCACGCCTTGTTCGACGTGAAGACGACAAT
>NZ_JBDNIJ010000034.1:0-7511 GCF_041688325.1 Ilumatobacter sp. | reverse complement strand
TGCACGTGCTCGTCGACGGGCGCATCGTCAAGTCGGGCGACCACACCCTCGCACTACACCTCGAAGCCAACGGGTACGCCGACTTCGAAAACGGCCTTGGCGACGCTTCTGCGCAATCGCTCGCCGGAGCACAGTCGTGACGAGTGGGGCAACTGCCGCCTCTACGTCGGAGGTCTCCACCGAAACGCAGATCGCGCAGATCACCGCACTGAGGTACCCGACAAAGCGCGATGAGGCATGGCGGCACGCGCCCCATACGGTCCTCGGCCGGTTGTCGTTCGGCTCGCCCAGCGCCATCGCTGGCGAGGTGCCATGGGAGATCGACGCGCAGATCCCGGCTCTCGATGGTCCCCGCATCGTCATCGTGAACGGCGTCGTCGACCACGCCCGTTCTGACATCACGGCACTCCAGGTCGGGTTGGATCTGTCGACGACCGACCATCGCACAGGCCGCGTCGCTGACCGCATCGCGGTTGATGCAGGTTCGGGCATCGAGCACGTCGCCGACGTGTTCGTGGCGCTGAACGTCGCGTTCAGCGGCGACCGCGTGGGTATCCATGTCGCCCCGGGTCGGCATCTCGATGCGCCCATCCACATCGTGATGGTCTCGACCTCGGCTGGTACACACAACACCTCGTGCAGCAAGCTTGCCATTCAGCTCGATGCAGGCAGCTCGGCGAAAGTTGTCGAGACGAGGCTCGGCGAAAGCAGCGAGTTCGGTGGAGCGAACACGCGAACAACCATCGCTCTCGGTGACAACACCACCCTGGATCACATCATCATTCAGGATGTGCCTGCAACCCACGTCCACCTCAGTCGGACCGAAGTGACGCAGGGCGCGCAAAGCGAGCTCCGAGCGAGGTTGTTCAATCTCGGAGCGGCGTACGGCCGACTCGTGTACGAGGTTCAGCTGGCGGGCGAGGGTGCTCGAGCTGATCTCTCCGGCTTGTACTTCGGGAGTGGCGACCAGATACTCGATCAACAGATCAACGTCATCCATGCTGCTGCAAACTGCACGAGCCGACAAGCGTTTCGCGGTGTGCTCGATGACGAGAGCACCGGCGTGTTCAATGGCGCGATCGATGTGCGCCCCGGCGCCGACGGTACGGACGCCGCGCAGTCAAACGACAACCTGTTGCTTTCGAACCGAGCGGAGGCCAATACCCAACCTCGCCTCGAGATCCTCGCCGACGACGTCGCCTGCAAACATGGAGCGACCGTTGGTCAGCTTGATGACGAAGCCTTGTACTACATGCGCTCGCGTGGCATCCCTGCGACCGAGGCGCGACGCCTGTTGATCAACGGCTTCGCCGACCAGGCGGTACACGACGTCGATATCGAGGTTCTCCGGACCTGGATCGCACAGCGACTCGGTCACGACGATGACTGATCAGCCGGCGTCGCCGATCCTTGACCAGCCGATCGCCATCGGAGCAACTCGAGGGTTCAGTCTCGCGCGTGACTGCGTCGTTACGATCGTGCCCGCCGGACACAGGGTCGTACTCCACGAGGGCGAACGCGTCACGCTCCTCCAAGCGCTTGGCGCCGCGGCGACAGTCACGACTGGCGATGGTGAAATGGCGCGCCTCAGCCGGCAGGATTCGATCGACTTCGGTCTCATCCAGGCATCGTCGACCCCTGACACTTCGGGCGATTTGGCCTTCAACGTCGAATCCGTCTGGCAGGCCGCCGCGACGGTCTACGACCCAGAAATTCCGGTGAGCATCGTCGAGCTCGGTCTGGTCTACCGCGTCGACACCGAGGAACTGCCAAGTGGCGGATGGCGGGTTGACATCGCGATGTCAGTCACCGCGCCGTTCTGCGGCATGGGCGACATCCTGCGCCAAGACCTCCATGATGCGGTTGCCGTGCTTCCATGTGTCGAAGCCGTTGAAGTTACCTTGGTCTTCGATCCGCCCTGGGACGTATCGCGCCTTTCCGATGTTGCACGACTTGAGTGAGGAATGATGTGAACGAACCTGCCACCGGTCCGAGCGTCGAGCGCACGGAGCCGTACGAACGACCCGAAGCAGCGCGCGAACCTGACGTCGCGCCGGCGCCGCGCGGTTCGACACCAGACGTCGTCGGTGGGGACCTCGATGAAGTTGCGATCATGAACGCGCTCCGCGGTGTGATCGATCCCGAACTCGGCGACAACGTTGTCGATCTCGGCATGGTCAAACGGCTCGAGCGCAGCTCGGATCGCACCGTTCACGTCACGATCTCGCTGACCACCGCTGGTTGCCCGTTGCGGGCACAGCTCATGCGCGACGCCAAAGCTCGGGTCGGGTCGCTCCCTGGTATCGACCTGGTCAAGATTCACTTTGGCGAGATGACGGCCGCAGAGCGGAGCGATGTGATGTCGAGGGCTCGGTGGAAGGCACGCGACAACGCGCTCGAAACCGACATCCCGCCGACGTGTCGGATCCTCGCCATCTCGTCGGGCAAGGGCGGGGTTGGCAAGTCATCGGTCACCGCCAACCTGGCAGTGCTGCTCGCTGAGAGCGGTTTGACGGTGGGCGTGCTCGACGCCGACGTGGGCGGCTTCTCGATGCCGCAGCTGCTCGGTATCGACAGCGAGATTGCGGCTGAACGCGGCGATGGCGGGAAGATGGCAATGAAGCCGGTTGTCAAGGCGATCGGGGACGGCACGCTTCGGGTGGTGTCGATGGGCTCGATCGCGGGCTCGAACGAGACCGAGGCCATCATGTGGCGCGGCCTGATGTTGAATCGCGCGGTCCAGCATTTTCTTGAGGATGTGAAGTTGGGCGAGCTCGACTACCTCCTCATTGACATGCCGCCCGGTACGTCCGACATCCAGATGGGTCTCGCCCGAATGCTGCCGCGGACCGACGTGTTGATCGTCACGACTCCCGCCAAGGCAGCACAGCAAGTCGCTGCTCGGGCTGCGGACATGGCCCGCAAAGGTTTCCTCCGTGTCGCCGGTGTCATCGAGAACATGGGTCCAACAGTCAACCCCGATGGCACCGTGACTGCGGTGTTCGGTTCCGGCGGCGGACAGGATCTCGCCGACAGCATCGGGGTCCCGCTTCTTGTTTCAATCCCGCTCGATGCGGCTGTCGCCGCAGGCGGTGATGCCGGAGTGCCCGTTTCACTCAAGCATCCGCAATCAGCGACCAGTCTGGTTTTCCGTGAACTCGCCTCGATCATCGTCACCGACGTGGCGCCTCCCGTGGAGATCGCCCAATGCAGCCTCCGAGGGACGCTCCTGCGTGCAGGAGCCGATATCGAGGGGGCCCGAATGCGCGCGGAAAGCCGGTAACTGAGCCAGCGGCTACGCCATCCTTGCCTCACTACCCGGCGCCCGAACAATGGGCGCGCCGATCCTCGCCGCAGCCGCAACGTTGCAGGCGGTGCCTCGGGCCTTGAAGCGTTCCCTGGCGCTCAACCGACTGCTCCGTCGTCGACCTCCAGGTCATCGCCGACGTGGAGACGTCTCTGAACGACCGACGTCAAAACACGCTCGGCTTGCGAACACCGGCCGAGGTGTTCGCCATCGTCTGCTGATATTCGAGGGCCCGCGTGGCGCGTCGTGACCGGTCCGCCAACGGCCGGCGGGCCGGCCCGACCGGCGCGTGTTAGACAGACGAGATGTACGACCTCCTCACCGCCGTGGTGGCGGCGTTCGGCATCATATTTCTCGCGGAGTTAGGCGACAAGACTCAGCTGCTCGCCGTCAACTTTGGTTCGCGCTATTCCCTACGGCAGGTGATTGTGGGCCTGGCGTTGGGATATGGGACGGCCAGCCTCGTCGCTGTCACTGTGGGCGGTCTGCTCGGAGCGAGCCTGCCGCAGCGGCCGATCGAAATCGCGGGCGGCTTGATCTTCATCGTGTTCGGCCTCGTTGCCCTGCGCTCAGATAATGGCGATGGCGGCGATGATACTGAGCGACGATCGATGGTTCGTTCATCGGTGGTCGCGACGATTGCTCTCGCGATCTTTGTTGCCGAGATGGGCGACAAGACCCAAATCGCGACTGCCACGCTGGCAGCGCGATCGAACCTGATCGGTACCTGGATCGGCTCGACGGCTGGCGAGGTAGCGAGCGGCATGATCGGGGTTCTGGCCGGATCGATGGTTGGCGACCGGATCCCAGCAACAGTGATGAAGTGGGTGTCAGCGTTGCTGTTTGTGGCGTTTGGCATCGCCATGCTCGCCGGCTGGCCCTGATCGCAGCCCGAGACTCTTTCAAGCGATGTGCCGGACTGGTTCGGAACGTCACAGCGCAAGAGCCTCGCCCGCGACTCAGGATGACGAAATGAGCTCGTTGGCTGCTCGGCGTTCGGCAGCGGTCTGTCGGAGCAGGTCGGCGATCTCGGGAAATCTGGACGTGAGCGACGAGAACTCGGCGACAGACATCATGGAGATCCACATGTCGGAGTCGGCGGTGACGGTTGCCGACCTCGTGGAGTCGGAGTCGCTAAGGCTCGCGAGCAACGCCATTGCGCCGAAGTGATCGCCGGGCCCGAGCGTGGCCACTTCACGACCATCGATGGTCACTGTTGCCGATCCATCGAGCAGGACTCCGAACTCGCGTCCGGCGCGGCCCTCCCTTGTCAACTGTTGGCCGGCAGCGATGGAGATCGACGTCCCGAGCGCATCGATCGCGCTGAGTTGATTGGTCGAGCAGCCCCGGAAGATCGTCGCCGAGGTGATGCTGTGGCGGACCGGCTTGTCGTTGGTTGCGGTCTCATTGCCGACGGTGTGCGCAACGAGTACGTCGCATGGTGCGTGACGGGTGACGGCAGCAGCAACCGAGCCAAGCGCACGTTTCGCGCCCTGCACACGCTTGTTTCCGACCACGATCATGCTCGCATCAAGTCGTGCCGCTTCGTCACAGAGCGATTTTGCCGGGTCGGTTCCGCCGAGGGCTGTGGTCGACTCCGACGATGATTGCGCTCATGCTGTTCCCCTTGTGCTGCAGTGCCTGCGACGGAATGTCTCAGGCCTACTTGGAGTTTGCGGGAAGGCAGGCCGAGCGTCTGTGATCTGGATCACGGATCAGGACAGAAACCGGTCACGGTCGAGAGTCGCCAGGAGTGCTTCGAGACGTTGCCGCAGATCCTCGCTACGCGGCACCCTTGACCATGTGGAGAGGGCCTGTAGGCCCGGCAGAGGCGTACTACGTATTGTGATCCGTTGAAGTTATGGCTTCTGCGATTTCTGTGCGACTCGATGACGAGGCGGACCGTGCTGAGATGCTCGAAGTCGCCGGCTTGATGGAGTCGTTGTGTGCGGCGCGGTGATGTGTTCCGATTCAAAATCCCGAAGGGACTGGGCCATGAGCAGCATGGCGTTCGCTACGGAGTAGTCGCGCAGGCCGACGAGTTCTTGCCCCGGTCGAGGTCGAGGGCGAGTCAACACGGTTGCTGATCGAGTAGCTCGGCGCCGTGGACAGGCAGCGTCTCGGAAAGCGGGCCGGTCGACTCACGGTAGAAGAGTTGTGGAGTGTCGACGAGGCACTCGCTACGTATCTCGGGTTGAGTCGCCTGTGAACGGTTCCGACCGCTCGGTGGCGCTGCTCGTGCATGACGCGATCTTGCGTGGCGCGATCTTGCGTGGCGCGATCGAAAGCAACGATGGCTACGTGTTCACCACCGCCGGGGACTCGTTTGCAGCGGCGTTCGGGCGGGCATCGGATGCAGTGCGAGCAGCAACCGAATCACAACACGCGCTGATGAACGCTTCATGGCTGGGCCCGGAATTGAAGGTCGGCACGGGTCTCCATCTCGGTGAGGCCGAAGAACGAGGCGGCGACTACTTCGGACCCACCGTGAACACCGCAGCCCGAGTCGAAGCCGCTGGCCATGGCGGGCAAGTCTTGATGACCGACACCGTACGAGTTGCCGCAGACGTCACCGACGTGACCGATCTCGGCATTCGAGCCTTGGGTAATGTCGCTGAACCACTCCGCCTCTTCCAGGTCGGGACCGACACGTTCGCGGCGCTGCGCGTCGTTGATCTTTCGATGTCGAACATTCCGTTGTGTGGTTCGTCGATTTCACCGCGGTCAACAACGGGGCTGATGTTCCCGCCGCGATCGCAAACGGCCTCGGACTCAACCTCGGTGCTGGCGCTGCGACCGCACAGGTTCTGGCGTTTCTTGCAGACAAGGATGCGTTGGTGGTCCTCGACAACTGCGAACACGTCATCGACGAAAGCCCGGGCTTCGTCGAAGCCTTCCTCGCCACGAACAGCCCGGCGAAGATTTTGGCGACGAGTCGTGAGGCGTTCGACATCGACGGTGAACGGATCATCGTGCTCGGCTCGCTCGCATCCGACAGCCCTGATTCGCCAGGTATACGGCTCTTTGTGGACCGGGCCACGATCGGTGGATCACCGCCGGTGAACTCCTCACTGGCAGCTGGGGTGCCTACGACCTCGACGTCCGGTTTTCTGAGTTCAGAACGGCGCGTACCCGAACAGCAGCGCACGTTGTCGAACTTGACCCCGACCTCCACGGCTGCCTTGCCGCCCAGTACTTCCGGGCGTCCATGTACTTCGATGAAGTCGTTTCTGTGGTCGCCGCGGCCGATGAACTCACACGATCACCGGTCGACAACTGTCGTCCCACCGGGTGGGCGATCAACGCGGCGGTATCGGAAGTGCTGGTCGGACAACCGCAAGCCGCACTCGCCACGGTCGCCCAACTCAACGAGTTCGACCTGCCTTTCATGGACGAATCCGGAGTTCGAGCACTCGCCCACCTCGCGCGTGGCGACACCGCAACCGCCACCATCTTCATCCGGCGGCTTGCGACACGCGCAGCCACTGGACTCTTCCGAGGCGAGTCACAAGATGCCATGGTGCTGTTCGCGGCGCTCGCCCACTTTCACAACGACCACGACATCGCTTGGCGACTCGTTCTGGCTGCGGGCGAGGGACGTCAGCCCGGCTCGATCGCCTACGGGCGCCATCTCGCCAGACGACTTGGCATCATCGACGACTACACGAGTCGAATCGACGAGCAGATGAGCCAACCCAACGACCCCTCGGGCGCCACTCGTTCGATGAACGCCCTTCGCGCTGAACTCGCCCGCCACGGCTGGGCCTGGGAAGGTGTCTCGCTCATCGGGCTTGCGTGGCGCCTGGGCTGTTTGTTAGCCGAGCCAGTTGCGGTGTTCGAGTTCGGCTCGCAATCTTTGTTTGGGTCGCTTGAGGTTCCGCAAGCTGCCGGCGACAACGTAGATCCGACGTCCGGCGAGGATGACGAGTGGATTGCTCTCGCCCGTGGCCAGATGGCTTCCCGTCCGCCGACGCAGAAACATTTGCAGCGACCTCATCGTCTCGCTGATGACTTTCGTGCATACATATGATCGATGTTGTGAGTAAATACGAACTGGTGTATACTTACATATGTCATCGACAACGGTGTTGGAGGGTTTGGTCTGCGAGGTCTCTGACATTGACGCCAACATTGACGTTGAGGTCAACGACATTGTTGGCGTCCTGAACTCTCAGCATGCTGCACTGGTGGATCGGGTCGCAGT
>NZ_JBDNIJ010000246.1:0-1282 GCF_041688325.1 Ilumatobacter sp. | reverse complement strand
CGCAGCAGGTTGGGGGTCCAGTCGCCTTCGACGTCGGACGCGGCAACGATCTCGCGGAACTCTTTGCGGACCGCCGCCGAGTCGCTGGGCTTGCCGTACGGGGAAGTGAAGACGAGGTTCTCCTCGTTGGTCCACCAACTCCCAGCTGCAAGCCGCTGTTCGTGTTGGCGCCGCCGATGCCGCACGAACGAATCGAGGACTGGTTGGGGCGCATCGAGGGTGCGGATGCTCCCCGGTGTCTTGGTCGCACCGACCACTGAGTTGCCGCTCGCCCCGACCTTTCGTGATCTCCAGATGTGCACGGTGCCCGAATCGAAGTCAATGTCGTCCCAGGCAAGTCCGGCCGCTTCGCCTGGTCGCAGGCCGAGGTACAGCATGACAATCCACATTGCTTCGAGGTCGGTCCCTGCCGCAGCGATTAACAACAGCTTGGCCTCGGCGACCGTCAGTGACTTGCCCGACTTCGGTACTGCCGCATCAGCGGGGATCTCGACCAGACCCGCGATGTTGCGAGCAATCAGGTTGCGACGTTGCGCCCACTTGAGCGCCTGGCTCAGCGTCGATCGGACCTTGATCAGTGAGCTACGCGAGAGTGCGGAACCCGAAGTTCGACCCCGACCGCGGCGCTTGGCAACATCGATCGTCTTGGTCCGACGGAGGAACGCTGCCTCGACCTGATCGGGTGTCAGCCGCCGCACCTGCACATTGCCGATCTCCTCGAAGAGGATCTTGATCGCCCACTTATGCGACGTGATCGCCGAGTCAGCGAGCACCCGGTTGGGGAGTGCCTTGTCGGCCCAGACCGTCAGCAGGTCCGCCAGCGTCATCGAACCCGCGGTGAGGGGAAGTCCGTCGTCAGCAGCACGACGCAGCAAATCCAGTTCCTTGCGGGCCTCGGTCTTGGTCTTGGCTGACACGGTCCGACGCTCGCCGTCGATCGTGACCCGCCCGACCCAGCGGTCGCGATCGGCACGATAGAAGAGAGCGCCTTCGCCGGGACTACGCCGGCTTGCTGCTCTCGACATCGCGCGTTCCCTTCGCTCGGCTGACACCTTCGCTGACACCTTACGGGCGCGAATTGGGGCGAACAACGAAGAACGGCGCCGGACGGGAAACAATGATCTACCTGGACTTATGCACACTTTGGCACACCGTGGCAAACCTCGATTCGAAAAATGGCATGGAAGAGGTCAGGGGTTCAATTCCCCTAAGCTCCACGAAGAACCCCCAGGTCCACGCCCGGGGGTTCTTTACTTTTTCGGTTTCCGAGCTCGCGAGTGGG
>NZ_JBDNIJ010000245.1:0-2863 GCF_041688325.1 Ilumatobacter sp. | reverse complement strand
GCGGACTGACCCGAACGATCCGTTCGTGCCCATAGGTGCCTCCTGTTGTCCCGTGCTCGGGGCACGTTGGGGGCACGACAGACCTGTCGGCGAGGCACTTCCAGACTAGCTGAGGACTGATAAACAGTCAATGAGCTGGTCTTATTCCGCTCCAGAAATTGGAGCGGATGACGGGAATCGAACCCGCGTATTCAGCTTGGGAAGCGCTTCGAGGCTGATCGCATCGTGCCTGCGTGTGGGGTGTTTGTCCTGTTCAGCCATGGTTTCTTCGAGCGCCGTTGTCGTGCGTTGTTGCGCCGTATCGCACCCTGTTGGGCGTTGTTCTAGGCACGAACTAGGCACGCTGCTGCTTTGATGTTCGCTACCGGTCCATGCCCGTTTCGTCGGCGAGATCTTGAATCTCTTTGAGCGCTGAGCGAGCCTTGCGAAGTCGTTGCCTTCTGCGTTCGGCTGCTTCGATGAGCCGCTCGGCGACTCTTCTCGCTGAGTCGTGGTCGTAGCTCTCGGGGTGGCCGGTGATCAGTGCGCTGAGGTCGTCGAGGAACGACGAATCGTTGAGCTTGGCGTCGAGGTTCGCGAGTGCGCGCTCTCCTGTCCAGCCGTCTGGCCGGTACGGGTCGAAGCATTCGACGATGTCATCGAGGGTCGCCGTGCCGTGTTCGAATGCGAGCCACAGGTCGAACAGGTCTCGACCCTTGCGGCACTGGAACAGGGCTCGAATCTTGGTGGCCGTGAGTTCCTCGATGGTAAACGTCGGCACGGCTGCCTCGCCGCTGAACCGACCGGACCGCGTCGACGGTGATCCGCGGGCACGCGTTCATCCAGAACCTGCGGCACGACCATTTCGAACTCGGAGTCGAATCCCGCCACGAGCATCTACGCGTCGCGGCAGCATTCGACGAACTCAACGCTTCGATCTGACCACACAACCCACACGTCATCGGCCAGCCGTGCCCTCCGATCAACCAATGCAACAGTGCCCTCCCATTCCGGTGCTCAGCAGCAGGTGTGTTCGAGCGAGTCCGCTCTGAAGGTGCGCACCGCCATCCATGCTGCGACGCCGGCGATCGTGAGTCCGGCCACTGGGTCTGCCCACCACCACCCGAGTGCTGCGTTCGCGACGAGACCGACCAAGAGTGCGGCCGACAGCATCGTGCAGACGTTGGTTTGTGCTGCTTCGGCCACGGCGGCCTGAGAGCCGAGCGCAAGTGCCTGTTTCCGTTTCGCGGTGGCGAGGACCGGCATGACCGCGAGTGACAACGTTGCGATCGCAATGCCCACCGTCGATGCTTCGGGTTCGTGTCGGCCGACGAGGTCGATTGTCGCCGAGATCGACACATAGGTCGCGAGCGCGGCGAACGACCAGGCCACCAATCGGCGGGCTCGGTCGTCGGCGCCGAGCTGGCATCCGTCGCGCTGTTCTTGGCGCAACCGCCAGGCAAGGACGAGTGCGGCCGACACTTCGATTCCCGAGTCGAGCCCGAAGGCGATGAGGCCGACTGACGATGCAGCCACGCCGGCAGTGATCGCAACGATCCCTTCGATGACATTCCAGCCGATCGTGAGACGATTGAGCACCGTGGCCCGGCGCACGATTTCGTGCCGACCGGCGGACTTGCTTGTCTCGAGTTCGATGCTCATGAATCGTCTCGCTCATTCGGTGGTGACATGTGGTCGTCGCATGGCGACAAGGTGTCAGCGACCGCGAGGAGCGAGCGGAGTGCATCGGTGAGCTCTGCCGAGACGAGGGTGTAGTTGAAGCGACGCCCAATCCGTTTGACGCTCACGAGACCGCACCCACGAAGACACGCCAGGTGATTGGACAGGTTCGAACGGGACGTTCCAATCGCGTCGGCGAGGTCGCTCGGGTACTGCGATCCGTCGAGCAGTCGCACGAGGACCGATCGACGGATCGGGTCGGCGAGCGCCAATCCGATGCGGTCGAGGCCCTCGGTCCGATCGCGATCCATCACCGTGATTCCGGCGTTAGCCGCGGCGTCGAGCAACTGTTCAGTCATGACTGAACCGTAGCGCAATGATTCAGGACTGGCTGAACCATCTTCGCAAATGTGGACGTCGAACGTGTTGACGCAGAGGTCGAAGTCCGCCACCCCATCCCGGCGTTGCCGTCGAGAACGGTGGGTGGTCAGCTCAAGCGCAACTCGGCCGCGAGGCTCATAATCGAATCGGGGACAACGGTGCCCGGGGTGAGGATCGTTCGGCTCGTCGGGTCCACGCGAGCGGTGGCGCCGCTACTCGCGAACCGGATGGTGACCGTGCCGTCGTAGTCGAGAGTGAGTTCGTGTGTCACCTGCCCGAAGCAGTCGATGACCTGTTCGGTGAGGAGGCCCGCAAAGTCAGCCATCGACGTCACCGCGGTCCCGGCGCCCGTATCGCTTGTTGAAGCGCTCGACGCGCCCGGCAGTGTCGATGATGGTCATCGACCCGGTGTAGAAAGGGTGCGTGTGGTTCGACACATCGAGGAGTACGTGCGGATACTCCTTGCCGTCCTCCCAGGTGGTGCGTTTTTCGGTGGTGGTCGTGGACCGGCAGATCCAGCGTTGTCCGCCGGTCGAGTCTTCGAATACGACGGGGCCGTAGTCGGGGTGGATTCCGGGTTTCATCAGCGTGTCTCCTTGAATTGGACGTGCTTGCGGATCACGGGGTCGTACTTCATCAGCACGATCCGCTCGCGGGTGTTGGCCTTGTTCTTCTTCGTGACATACCGGTAGCCGGTTCCTGCCGTGCTCTCCAGGGTGACGATCGGACGGCGGTCTTTGCTCGATCCAGCCATTGGTCAGACCTTCCCGCCATTACGGCGGATCTGAGCGACGGCGGACTCGATGCCACGACGGTCGATGGC
>NZ_JBDNIJ010000244.1:0-6355 GCF_041688325.1 Ilumatobacter sp. | reverse complement strand
TTCGAATCCCGTACGGGATACCAAAAAACACCGGTCAGAGCCGCTCTTCCGAATTGAGGGAGAGTGGCTCTGCTGCTTTTCTGGACTCGTTGCCAATCCGATGCTGTGTGCTGTTCCGGTTCATGCTTGACATGTTGGCTTCGGTTGGTGTGTTCCAGTTTCGGGTCTGGCTTCGGGAGCTGGGCGACAGTGGCTTCGGTAGCTGTGTTCCGCGTGCTTGTTCTCGACAACCGGTGTTGAGCCCTCTTCGATGGTGATGTTCGTTCTCATCAGTCGTGGAGAGGGTCGTCATTGTGTTGGTGGAGTTGAGGCTTGTGGAGCAGCGTTATGCAGCTGTGTTGGAGGTGATCAACGACGCTGCGTCGGTCAGTGACGTGGCGTTTCGGTTCGGCGTGACGCGCCAGACGGTGCATCGATGGTTGCGTCGGTATGCGGTCGAGGGTCTGGCTGGTTTGGCTGATGGGTCGGCGAAGCCGTTGTCGTGTCCGCATCAGATGCCCGTCGAGGTGGAAGCGCGGATCGTGGAGTTGCGTCGGTTGCAGCCGGGTTGGGGTCAGCGGACGATCAGGTTCAGGTTGGAAGCCGACCGGGTTGATCCGTTGCCGTCGCTGTCGGCGATCTATCGGTGTCTGGTCCGTCATCAGCTGATTGTCCCCGAAGCGCGGCGTCGCAAGAAGGGCGACTATCGGCGGTGGGAGCGGTCGCGGTCGATGGAGTTGTGGCAGATGGACGTCGTTGGTGGCGTGCGGTTGGTGAACGGTTGGAAGGCGTCAATTGTGTCGGGGATCGATGATCACTCGAGGTTCATCATCTCCGCGCACGTAGTCGAGCGGGCGACAGCTCGCCCGGTGTGTGAAGCCCTCACCAACGCGATGCGGACTCATGGTTTGCCTCGAGGTTTTGACGGACAACGGCAAAGTGTTCACCGGTCGGCGAAGCCCAGGCCCAGCTCGATGGTTGGGTGCATGAAGACAACCACGATCGCCGCCATCAAGGCATTGGTGATGTTGTGCCGTGGGAACGATTCCGACTCGCCACCGCCGAGCCGGCGGTGCCGGTCGAACCGACGGAGGAGCCGTCGACGACGCGCAGGGTTGGGCGGACCGGCAAGATCAGTTTCGCTGCGGTGTTGTATCCGGTCGGGGTGTGGCTCGACGGTGAAACCGTCGACGTCTCTGTTGCTGACGGCCTGGTGTCGATCCACCATCAAGGCGTCCTCGTCGCGACGCACGCGCAACGTCATCGGCCAGCCAAGGAGAAGCCGGCGTTGAAGCGCAAAGCGAGGGCGTCGCGGCCTCGCCCGAAGCAAGCAACAGTCGGTCAGAGTGTGACGCGCAAGGTCGACTCATCGGGCAACGTCAGCTTTGCTGGGCATGGTTATCGGATCAGCAAGAAACACTGCCGACGCCAAGTCCAAGTCGCGATCGTTGGTGACACCGTCGAGATCTCCGCTGGTGGGGAACTGTTGAAGGTGCACCCGATCCGTCACGACCGGTCCCGAGAGAACGGAGCCTTCGTCAATGCAGGCGGTCGACCATCACGAATCAACGCAGCCTGAAACCCCCTCCGGCACTGGAACACAGCTACCGGAACCAAACCGGAACACGGGTACCGGAACTTGACAGCCAATCCGATGTGTTGGCCAATCCGATGTTGTGCGGGGCCGTGTGCGGGGCCGTCCTGCGACGCTGTGCTGGGCCGCCGAGGCGCCTTGTTCGACTCTCTGGGAGCAGACTCAGCGGACAACCAGGACTGGGCACGGCGCGTGGTCGACCACGTACTTGCCCACCGAGGGTTCGAAAAGCCTGGCCCAGATCGAACGGTCGTGTGAGCCAATGACGATGACCGACGCCCCCGAGTCCTCAGCGATCCGACAAACTGCTGCGCCGGCCGGGCCGACGTCGACCTCAATAGTTGCGTCAACCTCAAGGTGCTCAGCCGCTTCCTCCGCAGTCGCTGCAGCGCTCGCCGTCACGCTGTCTGCCAACTCCCCTAAAGCCACGTAAATTGGCCTTCCACCCCCTTGAGCCATCGGATAGACCGTCGCTGGCATTCTCCCGATACTGGTGATGAGGTAGTCCGGTGATGCACCGAACAGGTCGTACGCGACGCTCACGGCGTCCATTGATTCGTCGGTGTCGTCGACCGCAATCAGAATCTTGGTTTTGTTCTCGCTCATTTGTGGTCATCCTCCAATGTTGTCTGCTGTGGCTTGCTGGGTCTGATCAATTGCCGGTTTCTGGTTGCCAGCGGAGAAGGGCCGCTGCGCCGTTGTTGAGGATGTCGACGTTCGGGACGACGTGGATGTCGGAATCGGTGAGGAGCGCTTGTTTGATGCAGCGATCAATGAGCCGCGGCTCCGGGCCGAAGGTGGTGTCGGCTGCGTCGTGAACGAGCAGGGTGTCGACCTGTCCGAGGTCGAGTGCCTCGAGGAGTTGCTCGGTCGAAGTCGGCGCCTGTCCGGTCCCTTGGGCCTCGCGAGCCTTTGCGATGAGCGCTTTGCTGTCGCGAGCGGCGACGTCGGCGGTGTAACGCAGGACCTCGGCGGCGATGCCGTCGAGGTCACCGGCATCGACACATACCACCCGTGTTGTGATGGTGTCGGCAATCGATCGGGCAACCATGGACTGAGCTCTGGTCGGGCCAGCCACCAGGATGAGGCGGGCCTCGACTTGATCAGCCAAGACACGGACAGCTTCGGCCACGTTGTCCGCGTTTGTCTCCCAGGTGTTTTCTGCTCGCTGTTCGGACCGTCCTCCGGGGTGGCTGCGGTGGACGTGGACGGTGGCGCCATCGACTGCGTCCGTTGCCACGACCTCGCCGCGGTCGATGGCAGTGATATTTGCTCCGGTGAGATCAGCTTCGACCACGACGTGGGCAATGAGGCGTTGCCGTGCCTCGATCAATGGTGCCAGTCGCGGCAGTGGGCCTTCGTCGAGTCGAGCATTCTCGATTCCGTTCTCGATGAACTCGACGATTGTTGGCCCGCCCATTGCGTGGATCGCAACGGCTGTCGCACCGGCGTCGTGGGGGAGCCCAGCGAGCATCTGACCCAGCGTCTCGATCTCATCCGGTGGCCAGATGTCGGATATTTCTTTGAATACGTTGGTTCGTTCCACCTCGAACCGGTGGGCGGCGTCGGTCGTCGCGCTGGGAGCCGGCACCAGAAAGGTGAGAAACGGGCCGTCGTGTTCGACGAGCGATCGGAAACCTGCGGTGTGTGCAAACATTGGAATCTTTCAGTGTTCGAATTGGTGGTGGCTGCTGGCGAGTTCCAGACTTGGACGCGTGCGACGGCCTGGCAATCACTCGGTGGGCTCGACGGGCTCGGCCTGGGTGTCGCCGCGGTTATCGCGGCGCCAGAGCCGGCGCAAGAGTGCGGTTGCCGTTGCTCCAAGGGCGGCGAAGCCCATCCACTTCTTCGGTGTGCTCATCAGGAGAGTCCTTCCGTTGTGTTCCACCATCATACTTGATATATAGTTAGAGATCAAGTTAACTTGAGGTGAGAGGGAGAACTGATGAGAGGGAGAGCTGATGACAGATCGCGTGCACAACATCATCGAAGAGTGGAGTGGCCGTCGACCTGATCTCGACACTTCGGCATTCGCGGTGGTGTCGAGAGTGCTGCGTGCAGCGCATCATCTCCAGGCAGCACTCGACCGCATTGCGGCCGCGTACGGTTTGAGTCACCAGGGCGATCTCGACGCGCTGATGGAGCTCTACCGGGCTGACCCGGAGCGTGGGCTCACGCCGACCGAATTGGCGAACGCGTCGTTACTGACCGCGGGAGGGATGACGGTTCGCCTTCAGCGCATCCAAAAGGCCGGGCTGATCAACCGGCACCCCAACCCGAACGATGGACGCGGTGTCCTCGTCTGCCTGACCCAGACCGGTGTCGACCTGGTCGAACACGCACTCCCGACCATGCTCAACGCCCAAGCCACCAGCGTTGTTGGTCTCTCTCCGGTGGAGCGCACGCAACTGGCCGACCTGCTGCGCACCCTGCTCGCGCACCTCGGAGACGTTCCCCCATTCCGGCCACCGATCTCAGTGGTAAAGGACCGTACGTGAAGCCCTCGCGTCCGCGATCGATCGACGCGTCAACTCGAACCCGGCACAGCGGTACTGTTCAAAAGATGACCCCCGACGATCCAATGGAGACGCTGAGCCAAGCAACCACTCGTCTGACCCGCGCCGGCTACGACGAGAGCTACACGGCCCGAAACGGACGCCTCGTCTGCGGGCACGGTGGCGCCAGCCACGACCCCGCGAAAATGGCCATCGACGAGATCGTGCGCTTCGAAGGTGAAAGCGATCCAGGCGACGAAGCAATCGTGTACGCGCTCGACGCCGGTCAGGGCCATCGAGGCCTCTATGTCGCGGCCTACGGGGCAACGGCTACCGCTGACGACATCGCCGTTGCCACTGCACTGCTCGATTCCACTGGTTAATCACACCCGGCCGTCGCAAAGGTGATCGAGACGCGCCGCGTGGGCCGCCCGCCAATCGGCAGTCGTCTCGACGCTCATCGCGCTCAGATGTCGTCGACGAAGAGCAGAGCAGGAGTTTCGAGCGAACGTTTGATGTGCTGAACAAAGGTCGCTGCAACCCACCCATCGACCATCCGGTGGTCGAAGCTCGACGACAGATTGAGCTTCTGACGAGGCTGGAATGTGCCGTCGCGCCACACGGGACGCGTCTCCATTTTGTTGACTCCGACGATGGCGACTTCGGGTGGATTGAGGATCGGTGTGGTCGCGATCCCGCCGATCGCTCCGAGCGATGTGATCGTGATCGTGGAGCCGCTGAGATCGGCACGTGTTGCGGATCCGTCGCGGGCGAGGCCTGTTACTCGGCCGATCTCGGCGGCGAGGTCAGCGACACTGCGTTGCTCGGCGTGGCGCACGACGGCGACGCGCAATCCGTCGTCAGTTTGCGTGGCGATTCCGATGTGCACCGCCCCGAACGTTGTCAACGTCTCGGCTGGGTGGTCGTAGTGGGCGTTGAGTTCCGGGAGTTCGGCCACGGCAAGCACGACGGCCCGTGCGATAAATGGCAGGAGCGTGAGCCGTTCGGTGCGCTCACCGGATCGCATGTTGAGTGTGACCCGAAGCTGCTCGAGTTCGGTGACGTCGATGTCGTCGACGTAGGTGATGTGCGGAATCTCGCGCCAGGCATCGGACAGTCGTTCGGCGATTCGGCGACGGACACCGCGGACCGCAACGATGCGGCGACCGTCGAAGTCGGCCGCCGGGCGCGAAGACGTCTGGCGGCCCAGAGGACCGGATCCCCGGTCGACGAGCACACGGTCGAGGTCGGCGTGGAGGATCCGACCGCCGCTGCCCGTCCCCTCGATTGAGCCGAGGTTGAGATTGAGGTCGGACGCCCGAGAGCGTACGGCGGGCGCCGCCGACGGACGATCCGCAGAGGAGGCTCGACCGTTCGGTGGTGGAAGTGCGGCGGCGTCGCTGATTGTCGAGTCGCTCGCATCCTTGGGTACGGACGTGGCCTCGTCGGTTTCGGACGGTGCGTCGATGCTGTCTTCGGGCCGCGACGCGACCGCGTCGGAGTCGGTCTCGATACCAATAAGTGTGCCGCCCACGGCGAGCACGTCACCCGGCTCGCCGTGGAGGGCGGCCACTTCACCGGTGACGGGTGATGACACCTCGACGGTCGCTTTGTCGGTGAGCACCTCCGCGACGACGGTGTCGGGGGTGACCCTGTCGCCGACCGCCACCAACCACTGGACGAGCTCGGACTCGGCAACACCTTCGCCGACGTCGGGGAGCTTCATCTCGAAGAGGCTCATGTCGCCATCAACTTCTGCATCGCACGACCCACACGATCGGGTCCTGGAAAGTACGACCACTCGTGGGCGTGCGGATATGGAGTGTCCCATCCGCATACCCGGAGCGTCGGCGCTTCGAGATGGAAGAGGCATCGTTCCTGCACGATGGCGCTCAGCTCGGCGCCGTACCCGGAGGTGAGGGTCGCCTCGTGCACGACGAGGCATCTCCCCGTCTTCTCGACTGACGCCACGATCGCATCGACGTCGAGGGGGACGAGCGTGCGGAGGTCGATGATTTCAGCGTCGATTCCCTGCTCCTCTGCCGCGGCGTGAGCGACGTGGACGAGCGTGCCATATGCGAGCACGGTGAGGTCGCTGCCTTCGCGATGAATGCGGGCTCGACCGATCTCGATCGAGTAGTGACCCTCGGGAACATCGCCGAGTGGATGCTTGGACCACGGGACGATCGGCCGATCGTGGTGGCCGTCGAACGGGCCGTTGTAGACACGCTTGGGCTCCAGGAAGATCACCGGATCGTCGTCTTCGATTGCGGCGATGAGGAGCCCT
>NZ_JBDNIJ010000243.1:0-15250 GCF_041688325.1 Ilumatobacter sp. | reverse complement strand
CGCCCCGAAGGTGGCCTCGCCGTCACAGCCAACGCCCCGCAGTACGAACGAGTGTGAGTACGTTGGCTTGGCACTCGTGCCGTGTCACCGAACTCTCCACTGAACGCTCCACTGAACGCTCCACTGAACGCGGAGGCGCCAGGCAGCGCGGTTCAACCGTAGATCGTCCTTGCAGCGATGCGAACTCCGACTGCCAACGGGGCAGTCGAGAAACGAGCGTGAGAAAATTTCAGTTGACGTTTTTGGTGTGGCCCTCCCAGAAAGGCTCACGCAGCTTGAACTTCTGGAGCTTTCCGGTGGCGGTGCGGGCAAGTTCGTCGCGGAACTCGACCTTCTTGGGGCACTTGTAGCCAGCGAGCTTGGTTTTGGTCCAGGCGATCACGTCGGCTTCGGTAACCGAACTACCGGGTGTGGTGACGACGAGTGCGGTGACGAGCTCGCCCCACTTCTCGTCGGGGATACCGATCACGGCGACCTCGGTGATGTCAGCGTGCTGGAAGATCGCGTCCTCGACTTCGATCGACGACACGTTCTCACCGCCCGAGATGATCACGTCCTTCTTGCGATCGGCGATCGTCAGGTATGACTGGTCGTCGATGAAGCCGCCATCGCCAGTGTGGAAGCAGTCGTCGTAGATCGCTGCCGCGGTTTGGTCGGGCTGTTCCCAGTAACCGTCCATCACCACGTTGCTGCGGGCGGTGATCTCGCCGGTTGCGGTGATGCCCATCGTGCAGCCGATTGCCGGGACCCCGGCACGATTCAACTTCGTTGCCCGCTCGGTCGGTGTCAAATCATCGAACTCGGCACGCGGGCTGTTGATTGTCAAGAGGGGAGCCGTCTCGGTGAGTCCGTAAATTTGATGGAAAGTCCATCCGAGTTCGGTCTCGGTGCGCTCGATTGTCTTCGTTGGCGGCGGTGCGCCGGCCACGACGATGCGGACGCGGCCGCGGCCAGGGATCGGCTTGCCGGCGGCAGCGAGTTCGGCCGCAGCATCGAGAATCAAGTTGAGCACGGCAGGTGCACCGCACATCAGCGTGACTCCGTGTTCCTCGACGCGACGGAGGATGTCGTGGCCGTCGATCTTGCGCTGGATGATGTGCTTGCCACCCATGCCGCTGACGGCGTACAGCATGCCCCAACCGTTGCAATGGAACTGCGGCAGCGTGTGCAGGTACACGTCACGATCGTTGACGCCCATGTGCCAACCGAACGTCGAGGCGTTGAGCCACACGTTGCGGTGAGTGAGCTGCACGCCCTTTGGCCGCGCCGTGGTACCGGAGGTGTAGTTGATCGTCGCGGTGGCATCTTCGTTGCCATCCCAAGCAGCTGGCTCGGTGTCGAACTTCATCAACACCGCATCGCTTTCGGTGCCGATGATCAGCTTCGTTTCGCACTCGACACTCGCCAAACCCTCAGCGAGTTCGGGGTCGATCAGCAGCACGCGGGCGCCGCTGTGCTCCATGATGTACTTGATCTCTTCGGCGACGAGTCGAAAGTTGATCGGCACGAGAACTCGGCCGGAGCCCGAAACGCCGAACAGTGCAGTGAGTAGCCGTGCGGAGTTGTGGCTGACCATGGCAACTCGCTCGCCCACGCCGATACCCATCGCATCGAGCCCAGCGGCCATCGCTCGCGCCCGTTTCGCCATCTCGCCATAGGTCATTTCACCCCACGAATCGGCCGGTTGATCGGGCTCGTCGACGACCGCAACCCGGTCGGGATAGACGAGCTCGGCTCGGTTCAAGAAGTCATTGACGGTGAGTGCGACCTTCATACGAAGCACACTATGGCAGCAGTCACACATGGTCCGAACTGCGGTGTTCGGTCAGGTCAGGCAACCACTTCTCGGTAGCACTCGACGGTGGCATCGGCGGTGGTTTCCCACGAACATGCCGCAGCCCGCTCGGTGCCGAGCCGGACGAGTTGGGGAGCATCGTCGAGTGCCGTGCGGAGTCCTGCAGCGATCGACTCGATGTCGGCTGGGTCGATGAGCACTGCGGCGCCGCCGGCGGCTTCTTCGGTTGCCGTGCCGCGACTCGTGACCACTGGAGTGCCATGTGCCATTGCTTCGAGGACTGGCAGGCCGAACCCTTCGTGCAAGCTCGGGTACGCGAACACCGAGGCCGTCCCGTACAGCGCACTGAGGACATCCGCTGCCACGTGGCCGAGGAACCTGACGTCGGCACCGGGAGCAAGAGCGGTGTCGCCCCAACCTGGCGCGCCGGCGACAACCAGTGGCATGTCGATCATTGCTGTCGCTGCGGCGAGCGCGGCGAGGTTCTTGCGCGGCTCGACGGTCCCGACGAACAACACGAACTCGTCGGGCAGCAGGAGCGGCCGGAGGGTTTTCTCAAAGGCCTTGGCATCGGTGACGAACGTGTTCACACCCAAGGGCACGACGCGAATCGCGCTGGCAGCGAAGCCCACGTCAATGAGCTCACCTTTGGTCACCTCGGTCGGACAGATGACCAGGTCGGCGGACCGGCAGCGCTCCAACCCCCGGGTCATGACCTTGACACCGTGGCTGGTGAAACGTTCGGGGGAGTGCATGAAGGCAACGTCGTGAACAGTTACCACGTGGGGTGAGCGAGTGGCTGCTGGGATGATTGTCGTCGAATGGCAGAGATCGACCGGGCCTGTGGCCTGCTCGACCGATGGCCACTCAAACCGGTTCCACGTCTCATAGAGCCAAGGCCGGGCGAGTGGCAGGTGCTTGACGGGAGTCGGTGGTTCGAACCCTGACCCGGGAGCGGCACGATGCCTGCCGGCAACACCGACCAAGTCGATATCAGAACGTACGGCCAGTTGCTTGGCGACTTCGAGCGCCGCTACAGCGGTGCCGCCTGGGACGTCATGCCAGCACTGTTCCAATGTGTAGGCGACACGCAGCTGATCTGACACCGACCCATCATGCCAACCAGGACGGTCACCTGGGCGCGACCAACGGCCAGGGTCGGTTTCGTTCCATCGTGAGGGCGAGGTCGAGCAGGAGTGGCTCGGAGAAGTGGCGGCCGACGATCTGTAAGCCGATTGGCAGACCATCGAGGGTCCCGGCAGGAACGGAAATCGCTGGATTGCCATGAAGGTTGGCGGGGAGCGTGAGTTGCCCGTTGTTGCCCATGCCGGCCTCGATGCCACCGAACACAGAAGCCAGCGGACCTTCGGCGTTGAAGGCGACGTCGGGGTTCGATGCGGTGATGACGAAGTCGACGCCCTCGACTGGGTCGAAGATCTTCGCCATTGCCTCGTTGACCTCCATGCGCCGCTGCTCGATGCGTGACCGACCCGTTTCGGAATACTTGTCAGCTGTGGTGGCGAGGCCGTACGCCATTTCAGGGGTGAGCTGATCGGCGCACGCGGGATAGCGATCACCGAGCTGCGCGCGAATCTGAATCATGCCGGAGATCGACCATGCGCCGCCCATGCGCGGGACGTGGGTGTCGACGTCGTCGGTCCGGATGAGCCCACAGTCGGCGATCAGCTGGGTTGCGGCCTCGTCCAGGAGTTCCCACATGATGGGTGAGACCACGGCGCCTCCCCAGTCGGCGGCAACGGAGACTCGTGCACCGCGCAACGTGTCGAGGTGCGAGCCGAGTTCGCGTTCCCACCCCTCGACTGGCGGCAGGCTGAGCGGGTCGGTCGGATCATGGCCGTTGGTGACGTCGAACCAGCGGGCGGTGTCGCGCACCGATCGGGCCATGCACCCAGTCGACACCGTCATGTTGCCGTATGTGGTTTCCGGCCCGAGCGGAATGCGACCGAACGTGCCCTTCAACCCAACGAGGCCGGTGAAGCCGGCCGGGATGCGTATGGAGCCGCCGCCATCGCCGCCAGTAGCGATGGGAAAAATGCCGCCGGCCACAGCCGAGGCCGAGCCGCCAGAGGAACCGCCCGGTGTCTTGCCGTGCTCCCAGGGGTTATGCGTGGCACCGTGCAGCACAGTGCGCGTGAGGTTCACGCCGCCGAACTCGCTGGCTGTGGTCTGGCCGGCCAAGACTGCTCCGCCCCGTGTGACGATGCGTTCGACCATCGTCGATGTCGTGGAAGCGATCTCGTCCTTGAACGCGACGCAGGCCTCGGTGTCGGGCCACCCTGCGACTCGTGTCAGTTCCTTGACCCCAATGGGCACTCCGCCGAAGGGCTTGCTGACGTCGGCAACCCGGGCAGCGGCAGTTGCTGCCTCTCGGTCGGTGAAGCACACGGCGTTGAGTTCGCTGGCATCGATTGCTGCATGCACGGCCTCGAGTTCTTCGAGTGGGGAGCGCTCGCCGGCTCGAAACGCGTCGATCAGGCCAACCGCGTCGCCCTGCCAAGTGTCGTGTGATGTCATCAGTCGACAATAGAGCGGACATGGTCGATCGTTCCGACCGGCCGGGGGCGAACAAGATGTGCGGGGCGGTCAAAGAGTCGACCGGCACGAGTATCGGAGGGTTGCGATACCGGTCGGCATCGGGCTGAGTCGCTACGGTCGGCGGCATGGCTCTTCCACACCGTCCCGGCATGACCGTTCCGCTTCCCGGACCGTTGCATTCGCACGCTGCAAAGCTCACCGAGCTCGCCGACATGGGCTACACCGATATCTGGTCAGCCGAAGCCGATGGGGCCGACGCGTTTACGCCCCTCGCTCTGGCAGCGGCGTGGGAGCCACGGCTGCGGCTCGGCACGGCGATTGTGCCGGCCTACACCCGCTCGCCTGCATGTTTTGCGCAGAGTGTGGCCTCGATGGCTGACGCCGCGCCCGGCCGGTTTGCGATCGGTATTGGATCGTCAAGCAACGTGATCGTCGAGCGCTGGAACGGCGTTCCGTTCGAAGAGCCGTACAAGAAGGTGCGCGACGTGGTCCGCTTCCTGAACGACGCATTGAGCGGCGAGAAGGTGAAGCAGGCGTACGACACGTTCGAAATCGACGGTTTCCGCCTCGCCATTCGCCCGGAACAGAAGCCGCAAGTCCTCGTCGCTGCACTCCGTGAGGGAATGCTGCGACTCGCAGGCCGCGAAGCTGACGGTGCAATCATCAACTGGCTGTCGGCAAACGACGTCGCCAAAGTTGCACCGATCGTCACCGAGGCTGCCGGCGGCGATGAGCGCGAGATCGTGGCGCGAATCTTCTGCTGCCCGAGTGAAAACACCGATGTGGTTCGCGCTGCAGCGCGGTACGCCATTGCGGCCTATCTCAACGTGCCGGTGTATGCAGCGTTCCACGAGTGGATGGGTCGTGGTGAACAGTTGCAGGGCATGTGGGATGCCTGGAAGGCCGGAGATCGCAAGGCCGCGCTCGCCGAGATTCCGGATGAGGTCGTCGACGACCTCATCGTGCACGGGTCACCCGAAGCGTGTCGTGCGCAGATCCAGGCGTACTTCGACAACGGCGTGACCACCAGCAGCTTGGCGATCTTGCCGTTCGACCCGGAGCTCGATCACTGGCAGGCCGTCAAGGACCTCGCACCGAACGCAAGCTGAAAAGTTCAGTTGAAGTCGGGCCGAAATTGGGCCGATCAGGCGGCTCGGTGGGTGCGAGCCGCCAGAGTGATGACGTTGCTGTTGTTTCGAGTGGCCTGACGCTGGGCGAGCACCTGGCGAATCTCGGCGACGTGGCGCCGACCGATTTCGCGAGTGTCTTGGCTGAGCTGGAACCGGACGCTGACCGTGGGGACGGAGCTGACGTCGGAGAGGAGAGTGAGCTGCTGGGCGTCGGATGCGTTGTTCATGGTTCCCATTCTGAACACGACCTGTCACAGAGTTAGGCGGCACCTCTGAGCAGGCATTTTGTGGTTTTCAACTCAGCGCGAGCACGCCGATTCCGCCGACAACACCCGCAATTCCGACGATCTGCCACCAGTGCAGCGTGTCGTCGTCGAATGCCGCTGAGAGAGATGACGACACCACCGGGAACATCGACGTGGTCACGGCGACCGAGCCAAGCGAGCCGCGTTGTGTGCCGAGAACGAATGCAATGATCCCGGCCCCACCGAGGACCCCTGACAGCAAGGTGATTCCGAGCAGCGGACGCGCCGGCACCTTGGGAAGCGACCGTGCTGTAGCAATGGCAAATATTACGACGAGGGCCGTGATGCGCTGAACAAACGGCGCCCACACACCCGAGTCGTCGCCAGACTCGCCGATGAGCGTTGTAGAAATGCCCCAGAGCACAGCGGACACGAGAGCAATTCGGATCCCTCGACTGTGCTGCTCGGTCAGGCCGGGGGAATACATGACGACGAGCAGCGAGAGCAGGGCGATGATGATCCCGACTGCGATCGAGGGCGACAAGGTCGCCCCGAAAGCAAGATCCCAACCGAACGGAACCAGTGCGGTGCCCAGCACGACGAGCGGGCCAGCGACCGCTGCCGACGACGCGGCCATTGCCTCGTACAGCGTCACGAGTGCGAACCCGACGAAGAGTCCCGAAGCGACACCGAGCACGAGGTCACGCGTGGCGAACTCACTCGGGATGACAGCGAGGCCCACCGAGGCGACTGCCACGCCTCCGACGAGCGCGCCACCGACGACGGTGACGGCGTGTGAGCGGCGTGTGCCGTAGCGCCCGAGAAAGTCTGAGCAGCCGATCAATACGGCTGCGAGCGCGCCGAACAGGATTGCCATGGGTCAATCGATCACCGAGTACACATCGCTCAGAGACGGGCGACTCAGTAATACGCTTCGAAGTCGCCGAGGTTGGAGTAGATCGTCTTCCACTGCGTGAAGTGGTCGAGCGTGACGAGCCCGTTCTCGCGACCGTACCCCGACTGCTTGTACCCGCCGAATGGGATCGACGGTGGAAGGTCGTTGTAGCTGTTGATCCACACGTTGCCGGCCTCGATCGCATTGGCAACGCGATGCGCACGTGCGAAGTCACGCGTAAACACAGCTCCGCACAGGCCGTAGTTGGTGTTGTTCGCCCGGCTGAGTGCCTCTGCCTCGTCGTCGAAGGGGAGGACCGACATCAACGGCCCGAACACTTCTTCCTTGACGAAGACCATCTCGTCGTCGCAGTCGGCGAAAATCGCCGGTGTGATGTAGTTGCCGTCGGCGAGTGCTGCGTCGTCGGGGAGGGAGCCGCCACACACGTGACGTGCCTCGCTGGCCAGCGCCGCGTTCATGTAGCCCATCACCTTGCTGTGGTGCTCACGGCTGATGAGTGGGCCGACCATGACTTCTGGGTCGAACGGGTCGCCGATTTTCAGTGCTTCGGTACGCGGCCCGAGCTTCGCGACGAACTCTTCGTACACCCCGCGTTGCACGAACACTCGGGTGCCGTTCGAGCAGACCTCGCCAGCCGAGTAGAAGTTGGCAACGAGGGTGGCGTTCACCGCATTGTCAAGGTCGGCGTCGTCGAACACGATGATCGGGCTCTTGCCGCCCAGTTCGAGTGTGACGCCCTTGAGCGTCGAGGCGGCGTCGGCCATGACCTTCTTGCCGGTGCTGACTTCACCCGTGAGTGAGATTTTCGCAATGCCTTCGTGGCGCGACAGCATCTGGCCGACTCGGTAGTCGCCCTGGACGACGTTGAACACGCCGTCAGGCAGGCCAGCTTCGGTGTACACCTCTGCGAGCTTCAAGGCCGTGAGCGGGGTCAGCTCGGCTGGCTTGAAGATGAACGAGTTGCCACAGGCAAGAGCAGGAGCCGACTTCCACATGGCGATTTGGATCGGGTAGTTCCATGCGCCGATGCCGGCACAACCTCCGAGTGGCTGGCGCTTGACCGAGGCGAACCCGTTGGGCGGAAAATCGAAGTGCTGGCCATGCAGCGTCGAGACCAACCCGGCGTAGAACTCGAGCTGGTCAGCCCCGCTGGCGATGTCGACGGTGGTCGTCTCCGACAGCGGCTTGCCCGAATCGAGGGTCTCGAGGTGGGCGATCTCATCGTTGCGCTCGCGCAGGATCTGAACTGCCCTGAGCATGATGCGGGTGCGCTCCATGGCAGGCATCATCGACCACACCTTGAAGCCGGCCTGAGCGGCTTCCACCGCAGCGTCGACGTCGGCCTGGCTGGCCTGCTGGACCTCGCAGATCACACGGTTGGTGGCCGGGTTGATCGTCTGAAAGGTCTCGCCTGAGGTGGCGTCGACGTACCTGCCGTTGACGTACAGCTGTTGGGTCGGAAGTGTGGTGGAAGCGTTTACGAACTCAGTCATCGCCGTTGGACGCTACTTGGTCTCGTTCGCCCACGTTTCCCCGCCTCGACTTACTGAGCTGCTCTCGGTCCGTTTTGGCTATCCAACGGAACGATCAACGGAACGGGCAACGGGAATCTCGGGTAATTCTGAGGCGGAAAACGCGGCAGGGCGTCCCGAGTTCCACCTGAGAGCGGGGTTGCGATGAGCTGTTACGGAGTCGGCGCGGTTGCTCATGCCAGATCACGGTGCCGTGCGGCCGGATCTTGGCAGTAATAATCTTTCAGTTCGCGATACAGAGCTGGTTCGTGTTCGCAGAGATCCAACGGACGGTTGAAGAACACCTCCGTGGCGACCGCAAAAAACTCAGCAGTACTGGTACCGGCGTAGTCGCGCAGAACCGGTGAACCTTCTGCTCGAACTGTCTCGTAGGCAGCGGTGCACACATCGACCCACCGCTGCCGAGCATCGGCGTCATTGAGCGGAGGTGTGCCATCAACGGTGCCGTCGAGCATGTCGAGCCGGTGTGCGAACTCGTGGTACACGACGTTCTGGCCGCGATCCGGAAACTTGGCGCCGTGGCGCGTTGCTGCCCACGAAAGGAGCACCGGGCCTTGGTAGTGCGCCTGCCCAGCGATGTAGCGGGGGGAGGTGGTGAAGGTGCCCGCGCCGGTGGAGTGTGTGCCGCGGAGTCGGACGTTCGACGGGTGCACGATGACCGAGCTGACATCGTGCCACTCGTCGATGTCGAGGCCCAGGAGCAGCATGGATGCCTGGGCGGCGATCATCACCTTGATCTCTTCGGTCAGTTCGAACCGGTTCGCGGCTTCCCACCGCATCGCGTGGACGAACCGGGCAACCAGCAGTTCCATTCGAGCGAGCTCGTCAGGTTGCAGCGTCGACCAGTGTTGGAAGCCGCTGCTGAGGATGACGTTCCAGCTCGGGTCGAAGATGGGTTCCGGCCTGGACAGCCGGGCTCTGAGCCAATCAAACACGTCGGGTCAGGTCAGTACGTCGGCCGGTATCGGGCCGTTGCGCACAGCGTCCGGGACACGGTCTTCGCCACCGAAGTATTCGGCAAGCCGCCGGTCGGCGTCATCGCCGAAGAGAATGATTGCTACTTCGCGCAGACCGGCAGAGTTACGTATGTCCTCGTCGCGAACGACCAGTTCGATCTTCGAGCGGCGACGCATGAAGTCTTCGAGCTTGGTGATCATCTCGGAGTCTGCTGCCGAGTACAGCTCAGCGCGGAGATAGTCGGCCGAGCCCATGATGTCTTCGGCCATCTTCGGATCTTGGCGAATCTGTTCGAGCATGGCGAAGGCTCGGCGCCCGTATCGGCGCCAGAGGCGGTCGCTCAGCGGCTCGGTGTCGGGCTTCTCTCGAAGGTCGTCCAAGCGCATCAGGCGGGCCTGGCGGAAGAACTCTTTGCGAGTCGCCTTGGCCGGCTCGCCGTACCAGTTATGGAGGTCTTTCTCGAGCGGAACACCCAGCGCCTCAATCTCGGCAGCGACCTCTTCACCGACGTTCAAACAGTCGGTGAGCTTGCCACCGAAAATCGTGACGATGCGCTGATCGGTGTCGACCTCGACGGCATGTTTGCGGCTCAGTTTGGTCCAGTCGACGTCTTTCTGGTCGCCCTTGCCAACAGCGACAACCAGTGGTCGCACACCACTGCGTTCGGCGATGATGTCGTCTTTCGTCAGCGGCGTCGCGAGGTCGAGTCGGGCGTTGATCTGGCCGAGGAGGAAGTCGATGTCGTCCTGGTCGACCTTGGTGAACGGAGTGTCGACACGGGTGTCGGTGGTGCCGATGACAGAACGTCGGCCCATGGGGATGACGTAGAACAGCCGCTCGGTGTCGTCGTAGAACGCAAGTACCTTGTGATGGCGGCTTGTCGTGATCCGCGGCACGACGAGGTGGATGCCCTTTGAATAGACGATGCGGTGTTCGGTGTTGAGGCCCCATTGCTGGTTGGTCTCGTCGACGAACGGACCTGCAGCGTTGACAATGGTGGTGGCGGTCGTGGTCAACTGTTCGCCCGTGTCGGTGCAGCGCAGCGTGGCGACCCACTTGTCGCCGACTCGTTTGGCAGACACCATCTCGATGTAGTTCGCCGCGGTTGCGCCGGCTTCGATCGCCGAACGAACGAAGCTGAAGACGAACCGGGCGTCGTTGTCGACCAGGATTCCGTCGCGGTATTCGATGCCTCCGGCCACCGTGTCGGTATTGATCGCAGGCTCTTCATTTTCGATATCGTCACGACTCAACAGGCGCGGGTACCTCGTACCGAAAAGCCCAATAATCCAGTAGCCGAGTGCGCCGAAGGCAGCAAACCATGGCTTGTAGGGGCCCTTTTCGTCGAGGGCTGCGTAGAAGCCGATCTGGCGAATATTGTCCCGGTAGGCCTTCATCAGGCGGTTGCGCGACAGGCACAACTTGAAGACCAGCCAGAGTTCGTAATTTTCCAGGTACTTGAAGCCACCCCAGACGAGGTTGGACGACGCCTGGCTGGTGAAGCTGGCGAAGTCGCCGCGATCGATCAACGCGACGTCGGCCCCACGGCCTGCGAGCGACGCGGCCGTGACTGCACCGTTGATGCCTCCGCCAATGATCAGGGTGTCGAACGTCCCGCCGCGCATCCGGTCGATGTGGGTCGAGCGCAAAGACATGTAATAAGGATACGGGGCTGGCAGAGGTCGGCGCCCGCGGTGCTCGCAAACGTTCGACCCGGATCAGGGGTCTGCAACCAGGGAGTGGTTGGGGAGTGGTTGGTGTTCAGCCGGCCTGAACAATCAGCACAGACAGAACCACGCTGGCCACGCCGACGGCGACTGGGACTGCGTAGGTTGCCCACTTTGGCATCGGCTGGTGGTTGGGAGCCAGCATCACTGTCGCACAGAGGGCGCCAGCCGCAGCGCCACCGAGGTGGCCGCCAATGGAGATGCCCGGGATGATGAACGTGAGGAACAGATTCAGCAGCAGGGTGCTCCCGATGCTGGTGCGGAACGGGTTAACGCCTCTGCGCCACATGCCCATTGCAGCAGCAGCCATCAGGCCAAAGACGGCACCCGAGGCGCCAGCGGTGAGTCCGCCGCTGTCGAGCAGTATGACGCCCAACGATCCGCCGAACAGCGAAGCCAAGTAGAGCAGTACAAATCGGACTCGGCCGAGCGGCTGTTCGAGCATCGGCCCCAGGATGTAGAGGAAGTACATGTTGAGGCCGATGTGCAGGATGCCGAAGTGCATAAAGCCTGAGGTGAGTAGGCGGTACCACTCACCGGTGACCTCAAGGGCCTGTTTTGACACGGCGAAGTTGATGTGGACGTCGGTCACACTGCCCGAAAGCGCACCGCCGTCTTGCGTGAACACGAGCACCGCAACGAAGACAGCGACGTTGATGCCGATCAAGGTCATCGTCACCAGGCTGGGCTGCCCAGCCGACCAGAATTTTGCCCGAGTTGCGATGTCGGGGCGGGCCGACTTGACGCAGTCCGCGCAGTGACTTCCGACCTGCGCCTGGACGAGACAGTCGTTGCAGGCCGACTTGCCGCAGCGCGTGCAGCGCCGACCGGCGGGGCGATCGGCGTGGCGGTAACACATTGCCGGTTGTCCCAGTGGAGCCTTCGAACCAGGGTTGGTGGGAGGGCCGCTCGGCTGCGGCAGACCGGATGAACCGGAGCTCGGCGGGGGCGGAGGAAGTGGCACGACGTCAGCGTACCGATCTGGCTCAGTCAGCTGATCTCACCCTGACGAAACGAACGGGTAACTATTCAGTGCTGTGGCAAGTTCGGTCCGTTCCCGCGATGCCGAACGCATCCGCGAGGCGAACAGCACCGACCGGCCGTTGTTGCTCTCGTTGTTGGCCGCAGATGTGAGGTGTGATGTGCCGAAGCAAAAGAGTGTGCCGAATGAAAATGGGTCGGTTTGTCAACGTCCGAACGTGCCGATCACGTCTGCTGACGCGATCGAGACAGTTTGAACAAAGACCAGGAGGTCTTCTGCAGAAGTGCCACCGGCCAGTTCAACCTGCTGGTTGAGCGCGTACACCGTGAATTTGTATTCGTGGATGCCCGAACCGGCGATCGGGCACGGTGCAGAGAAGCCGACTTCATTGAACGATGTCGTGGCTTGGATTGCTCCGAGCGGGACGTTCGCTTCGATCAGCGAGATGTCGTTGGGGTTGATACCGGCGATCAACCAGTGAATGGTTGGTGTCGCCGATGCGACGGAGTCATCGATGACCGAGACAGCCAGTTCAACGGCGCCAGCTGGTACGTCGGCCCAGCTCAGCGCCGGTGAAATGCCTTCGCCATCGCAGGTGTGTCGCGTATCGATGCTGGCACCGTCGAGCCAGGGTGTGATCAGCTGAAAATTGCCTGCGCGAGGGGCTGGCAAAATCGGTTGCTCGCTGAGCACGGGATCTTCGAGTGGGAGCAACGGCAGGGTGCCAATGCCCTCGCGAGGGAGTTCGGTCGTGGTTGCTGGGACGGTTGGTGGGGGAAGCGTTCCCGTTGGCTCTCGGAGGGTTTTGCCGTCTCCGGTGTCGCACGCCGCAAGGGTCAGGCACCCGATGATGATCGCTGTACGCCTCCCCACAGGCACTGAACTATAGAGGAATCGAGTTGGGCCCAAGCATCAGCCCGGAACTGGCCGGTTGCATGGGTTACTGGCCCTGATGAGGGGTACCCGTCGCCGATACCCTGGCGGAGTGGCTGATCGTCTGACGCTCCTGACCGTCCATGCACATCCTGACGACGAGGCATCCAAGGGTGCACCGACGCTGGCGATGTACCACGAACAGGGAGTTCACACGGTGCTGGTGTGTTGCACCGGCGGCGAAGAGGGCGATCTACAGAATCCGTCACTGCGCGAAGAGGGCCAGCCGTTCCACGGTCTCGAACCGGAACAGGAGCGCGAGCTCGTCGCCTCGATGCGCGAAGCCGAACTCGCAGCGTCTGTTGACGTGATCGGTTTCGACGAATTGGTGATGCTCGGCTACCGCGACTCCGGCATGGCTGACACCGAGCCGAACAATCATCCCGACTGCTTTCACCAGGCTGACCTCGACGAGGCTGTCGGCAGACTCGTCGCCATCATCCGTCGCACCGGGTCACAGGTGATCATCACGTACGGTGACGATCAGGCTGGCTATCCGCATCCTGATCACCTGCGGGTCCACGACATCTCCGTGCTTGCATTCGATCGTGCGGGCGACCCCGACTGGTACCCCGAACTCGGCGAGCCGTTTCAGCCGTCGAAGCTGTACTACTCGGTGTGGACCAAGACTCGGATTCTCGCTGTGCACGAAGCGATGATCGAACACGTCGGTGAGTCGCCCTTCTCCGACGAGTGGCTGGCCCGCGACGGCCAGGACCACCGGGTCACGACCAAGATCGACTGCACCGACTTCCAGTGGGCTCGCACCGGCTCGCTCCGTGCGCACGCCACGCAGGTCGATCCGAACGCTGGCTGGTGGTTCGGGCTCACCGACGAACAACTCTCGGTTGCCTACCCGTGGGAAGACTGGATTTTGGCCCGCTCGATGGTTGGCCCGATTCCTGCGAGCGACACCGAGCGCGATCTGTTTGTCGGCGTGCGCGAGAGTGTCACCTCATGAGCGTGCAGTATCGAGTTGTCGTTGCCAAGAAAGACGAACGCATCGATGGGCCTGACGACGCCGACATCGTGTTCACCATTGCGGTGGTCGATGCAGCTGCTGAGGACTTCGATCCGACGGTCGCATTCATGCGTGGCAAGTTGAAGGCGGCCGGTCACACGGGGCAGATTCTCGACCTGCTGAAGTCAGGCGAGGCCACAACTGCCATCACGGCACTCGCCTCGACCGTCTAGCTCTGCCCCGTCGACGTCATTGCCTTCCGTTTACGCGCGCATGAGGCTGCGCAGGTCGCGGAAGCCGATCATTACCGCGCCAGAATCGGCGAGCGCCGTTCGTAGTTCGTCGCTGGTGACGAGTGCGAGGTCGGCAATCCAGCCGTCAGCATCCGGGCCGGCGAACGCTCGGACTTCAGGCGTATCGATGGCCGGCTGGATGTGAATTTCGGTGACGCCCGGTTGCAATGAGGCAATGGCGTCAAAGACGCGAACGCGGCTGCCTGCACGCCAGTCGTTGTCGAAATGATCGGGGAAGATGACGCCTTCGTCGGCAGCGAGCTGACGAAACGGAAAGCCGGCCTGTGCCGCGCTGACAGTTGAGGGCAGCCGAATGGGGAGTCGGTATTCCTGGGCGAGCTCGAGGTAGACGTCGAAGAACTCAGGCCGCAGCGTGATGGCAGAGAGATGTGGAGCGAGATGGGTGACATCGACGCCCCACGCCATCGCGCGCTCGATCTGCGCGCGAAGTTCGCGAAGTACTTCGGCCTGGTCGGCGTGTTCCCACAGATCGGTGAGTGAGCGAGGGAAGCCACCTTCACCTGACAGCAGCGACGGTGAGTGCGTGATCGGACCCCATCGGTAACAGCTGTGTTCGGCATTGAGTGTCAGGTGGACGCCGATGTCGTCGTCGGGCAAGACGTTGTTCGCAGCGTGGCACGCCCACGGTGCGGGGACCATCAACGATGCGCACGTGGCGGCACCGGTGTGAATTGCTTCGAAGACGCCCATGTTCGAGGCGTGGCTGGATCCGAGGTCATCACACGAGAGGATGACGAGTCGGGTATCAGCGGAATGTCCGAGGCGTTCGGCAAGGGAGTTCACGTGAGCCACGGAGTGCACGCTAACGCCTCACCCGCTGCAGGCGGCCCAGATGCCAGCGTTGTCGGCCTCGGCAGCTCGGGCGGCGTCGGCGAAGAGTTCGGCGAATGCCTCGTTGGGCGGGATGGACATGGGTTGTGCGAAGCCTTGGCGCATGAGCTCGTAGTTGACGAAGATGCCGTCATTGGCCCGATAGACGTAGCCGAGGATGCGTCCGTAGTCGTCTCGGTTGACGATGTCCCGTTCGATGTACACCGGGGTGCCGACTGGAAGCAACAGTTCGGTAAATGCGCTGGCCTCTGGCCCGAAGCACTCGATCGGCGAGTTGTGCTTCTTCGTCTCCGGGGTGTCGATCCCGATGAGCCTGATGCGCTCTGTGCGCCCGTCGATGAGGACGTCGACGGTGTCGCCGTCGATCACGT
>NZ_JBDNIJ010000242.1:0-2553 GCF_041688325.1 Ilumatobacter sp. | reverse complement strand
GGTTCATAGTCAAGAACGTCTCGATGAGGTCGCCCGCGAGCTCAACGGCCGGCCCCGAGCACGCCACGAGTTTAGAACTCCGCTAGAAATGTGGAACGAGAAGATCGTTGCACTCACCGCTTGAAACCAAGCAGACCTCGGCGTGACAGTGGGAACACGTTGCCGCTCACGCCCGAGCGCACTCTCTGCGACTGCGATTTCGACTCAAGAAATGGCAGTTGTTTGCCGAATACGTAGCTGTGCTGTCAATTCGCCGTGCCACGCTTGACGACCTCGAGCCGATGACCAGCGCGTACACCGCTGCATGGCGACAGGGTTTTCAAGACATGTTCACCGCTGGAGTCTTTGCTGGCGACGACTTCGCCAGTGATCGGGCCGCAGAGTGCCGCGCGGTGCTGATCAACGATGAGACCGACACGTTCGTGGCCGAAGGAGACCAGGGTCTCATTGGCTTCGCCGCCGCACACGTCCAACGTTCTGGCGCTGAAATTGAAGACATCTGGCTCCACCCCAATTCGTGGGGCACCGGGGCCGGTGCTGCACTCGCGTCGACCATCGAAGAAGAGCTTCGATCGATCGGTGGGACCCGCCTCACCGCATGGGTCCCAGAAGACAGCCCAAGCGGTCGGCGCTTCTTCGACAAACTGGGTTGGCGTGCCACCGGAATGATCGAACCACTGGGCCTCTACCTCGACCAACCGAACCGGTTGTTCGAGTATGAGCGCATGCTTGCCGCTATGGACATGACGCTCGGTAGACCTCGGCCTGTGATGTCGCTCCCGATCTGACACCTTCACTCACACGCGCAACGGCCGGCGCCCTCGCAATGGAGAACGCCGGCCGATGTTCGACCTGATGTCAGGTACGGGTCAGGCTGGGCCGGAGAATGCGCCAGCCTTGACTTCGGAGTTGTTCGCGAGGAACGTCTCCTTCGGGTTGTAGTCACGGGCCTTGTCTTCGCCGTCATTGACTTCCTTGCGGCCCACGACCATCCAATGGACTTCGTCCGGACCGTCAGCAAGGCGCAGCGTGCGCTGGCTGGTGTACATGTCGGCAAGGGGCGTCCACTGCGACACGCCGGTCGCGCCGTGCATCTGGATGGCCTGGTCGATGATCTCACAGACGCGAATCGGAACCATGGCCTTGACCGCCGACACCCACACACGAGCTTCGGAATTACCGAGCTTGTCCATCGCGTTGGCAGCAGTGAGCACCATCCGGCGCATCGACTCGATCTCGATTCGGGCCTTAGCAATCATCTCGGTATTGCCACCAAGCTTGGCAAGCGGCTTTCCAAAACCATCACGGGTGAGGCCGCGGGACACCATCATCTCGAGGGCCTTCTCGGCCTGACCGATTGCCCGCATGCAGTGGTGGATACGGCCTGGGCCGAGGCGAACCTGGCTGATCTCGAAGCCGCGGCCTTCACCAAGCAGAATGTTTTCGTACGGCACACGAACGTTGTCGAACTTGATGTGCATGTGGCCATGCGGTGCGTCGTCTTTACCAAACACATGCATCGGGCCGAGGATCTGCACGCCAGGCGTGTCGATGGGCACGAGGATCTGCGACTGACGCTGGTGCGGCGGGCCGTCGGGGCTTGTCTGCACCATGGTGATCATGATCTTGCAACGCGGGTCACCAGCACCGGAGATGTAGTACTTCTCGCCGTTGATCAACCACTCGTCACCGTCACGCTCAGCCACACACGCAATGTTCTTGGCGTCGGAAGAAGCAACGTCGGGCTCGGTCATGGCGTATGCCGAACGAATCTCACCGGCGAGGAGAGGCTTGAGCCACTGCTCTTTTTGCGCTTCAGTGCCGACACGCTCGAGCACTTCCATGTTGCCCGTGTCGGGCGCAGCGCAGTTCATCGACTCCGAAGCGAGCGGGTTCTTGCCCAACTCGATAGCGATGTATGCGTAATCGAGGTTCGACAGACCTTCGCCAGTCTCGGCGTCGGGGAGGAAGAAGTTCCACAGGCCGTTGGCCTTGGCCTTGTCTTTGACGACCTGCAGCACTTCGAGCTGGCCCGGGGCATAACCCCAGCGGTCTTCACGCGTCGCACCGAGGCGGAAGAACTCCTCCGACATCGGCTGAACCTCCTCCACAATGAAGGCCTTGACCTTCTCGTACAGCGGGCGCACACCTTCAGACATCCGGAGGTCGTACATGTCAACAGTTGATTCAAGAGCAGCCATGGGATGAACTTAGTGATGGGAATCCGAGGTCGCGCTATCGGGTGCACGCATACTGTGATCGCTCAGCATGAGCGACGTTGTGGACTTGCGCCGTCGTTGATTTCACCGTCGTTGATTTCCCCGCAGACCATCCGCTCGAGAAGGCGCGCCCACGCTCGAGTGCCGTAGAGAAACGGAGGCCGACGAATACGGGTGCTCTCGTCAGGCAGCACGACTCATCTGATGTGAGAGCAACGCTCCGCAAACGGCCACGAACGTCCGTGGATCGAATTTCGAATAACCCCAGCGTATGGGACTTTCGAAACACACCAGCGGACATCCGTGGACCCATTGGCGGAGATGGACGGGAATC
>NZ_JBDNIJ010000241.1:0-27482 GCF_041688325.1 Ilumatobacter sp. | reverse complement strand
CCATCCACCCCCCTGATTTGGTCCCCTGATTTGGTATGGCAAAAAGAACCAAGAGCACTCGGCAATTCGTCCAGTCGCCACACGTCCACTTCTCACCGACGTCGACCAGCCACCCAGCACACCCCGTCGCCCTCCGCCGCCGAACCAAACCGCCAATCACACCAGTCGTCAGGCCGATCTTCCACCCCCCGCCATCGGCCTACCAGCATCGGCATCACTAGCCTGTCATGTAGTGTGAAACCCATGTACCCCGACAGCTACGGAACCAACCGCATCACACTTGACCAGATGAAGGCCAAACACGCAGCCAAGATGCACCCCGAGTTCGCTCGCCGGTTCTTCGCCTACATCGAAGCCAAGGGCGGTCTGCTCGGCGTCGGTGGCGGATGGCGGGCAACCGGATCTCAGCCCGACAAGTCAGGGTTTGCGCCCGAAGGTCAATCGTTTCATCAGGACCAAACGTTCGCGTCAGGCACTGTCGGATACTCAGCCGTCGACCTCGTCACCGGCAACGGCTCAGCCAAACACAAAGCGCCGGCGTGGGCCGACACCGAAGACGCTGGCCGCTGGGGGCTTCACACCTTCATCAACGGCGAACCGTGGCACATCCAATGCAACGAGATGCGCGGATGGTCAACGTGGCGAAACGCCGGAAGACCCGACCCGCACACCATCGCATTACCCGACCGTCTCACACCGGCCACACCATCAACACCAACACCAACACCAACACCAACACCAACAGAAGAGGACGACAACATGCTCAACGCAACATCACTCTGGCGGCCCAAGGGCTACTCCAACGTATTCGCCGTCACACCAGACGGCGCCCGCCACCTCGGCGCAGAAACAACCGAAGACCTGAAACGGCGACTCATAGCCGCCGGACAAAACCCGAAAGTCATCGTGTCAGACCATCCGCAAGAACTCAAGAGCGTCCTAGCGCTCGCCGGACTCACCACCGCAGACCTAGTCAAGTGAACAACGACCGGGCACCCGACCGGGCACCCGGCCCGCCCGACTCGGGCCGAGGCGTCGAACAGTTCAGCCAAATGTTGATAGGTCTATCAAGACGGATCTCTCAACTCGAACTCGCAACGTCATCCGCCGGAGGAGTCAGGGTCTCATCGCCGCTACCCAGCGGCGATGACAGAACTCTTGGAAGCGGCACAGTAGCTTTCAGCGTAAACGAGTTTGCACTAGCAGGCTCCTCTGTCTACACAATCCCATCCAACTCGGTTCATCTCATTTTGTAAACAGCTTCCCCAGCCAAGGAAACATCATGTCGAAAATTATTGTAGATCAAATCCAAAAATCCGGCGGCACCGCCCTTTCGCTCCCATCGACCGACGGGACCGGCGGCCAATTTTTGGGGACCGACGGCGCAGGCAACCTTTCGTTCGCCTCCCCCTCACCCCCCTCACACGCCCCCGAAGACACCCCAGATATTATTGGAAGCGTCATCACCAACTCCGCCAGACAAAACGTTTACTCCACAGGAGAATGGTCAAGCTCCGGCCCCTGGACCACCTACTACCACAGCTGGCAAGACGCCAACTCGATCACCCAAGGCTTCAACATGTTCATGGGCGACGGATACCCGAACGGCTCAAGCCAACCCTTCTACGTGAACGACGGCGAAAACGCGATGACCCGCGTAAAAGAGTACGCCCACGGCAGACGCATCGGCAGCAACCGCAAGGACTACTACTACTACGACAACATCACCACAAACTATTCTGGTGTCAGCTGGCGCTGCATCCCCATCAGAAACACCACAGCTTCCCCAATCACCCGCACGTTCAACGCCTACCTGTCGGCCGTGGACTCCGCATACGGCGGCGGCGCAGTCGTTCAATACACTCCGAACACCGGCATCTACTCCACGACAACCGGCGGCACCTGGAACAAAATAGGATCCGCGAACAGCAACACAGAAAACCTTGTGAGCTCATCCGTAGTCGTCCCCGCCGAAACAACGATCCTGCTGTTTCTGTGCAGCGTCCACCGGTACGAAACGACTTACAGGTTCAAGGACACCAACTCCATTTACAACCTGCACACATCGTTCGGAACAGGACTTGTCTGCGACCTACGAATGCTTGAAACCCTAGCGACAGCGCGCATCGCCAACGAAAGCACGCAAACAATCGCCGAACCACACAAACTGTACCCAGCTTGCGCTTCCATCTACGGAGACCGATAACCATGAACCTCGACATCAAGCACCTCGAACACGTCAAAGAAGACATCTTGCTGGGCATCAAATCCGAGACACGAGACAGCATCCTGTCCAAGTACAGCATCTCAGACCAACTGAACGCCACCGGCCAAACCGCCACCGCCATGCGGACAGAAATTGGCAAGCTCATCACTCACGGAAAAAACAAATCCGATCTTGTAGCTGCGTGCACAACATTCGAAGAACTCGAAGCCGTAATCCCCCGGAAAGACTAGCTGGCTAGCGGCGAACAGGCTGACCGGAAACCGGACGGCGAGCAGCACGAGCCCTCGGCGACTTAGTCACCGCAGCAGGCACCGGATCCGAAGTAAGAGCACACCAATACGCCATCGTCGCAGCCGTCACCAACGACGGCCTCGACTGGCCCGTCACATCACGCCGCTGCCACACAAACGAATCGCCGACCTCACGACGAACCACCGCAGAAACCGCAGTGTTCAACACCGGGTCATCCACATGAGCGACCTTCGCAGAAACCACCGCATCATGGAACGCGCCGACAGCACGAGACGTCCCCTGCGCCGTCACCGGAAACACCAGATGCGCGTCCTCCGTCTTGTACTGCCCACCCCTCTTCACCTTCACTTTCCTCGCCGTCAACGCCTCCAACGCCGGTATCGCAGACGCCGCCGGTGAAGACGCACCCACCGCAACCCACGACTGATGAGCAATCGCATTGTCCGCAGCCCGCTTCACCAAACCATCCATCGACACAGGATCATCAGCAACAGCAACAACCTCGATCGGGAACACCTGACCGTCAGGCATAGCGGCACACGCCATCAACGCACCACCATCACGGTCAGGCTCAAAGTCCAACCCGAACACCACCCGGCCACCATCAGCCAACACCTTCGCCACAGTGAAACCAGACCGCTTCGCCTGACCCCACCAACGAGACAAACCAGGCCCACCAGAAGACGTCCACAGATTCAAGTTTTCTTTGCGAACCGTCGCCTCATCCGACTCACGAACCTCAGTCATCAACGACAGCCAGTCAACACCGCCAGGCTCACCAGCCGACGGGTTCGCCGCCCGCACCTCAACCGGATCAAACCGGGACGCATCATCCGACGACGCATACTCGATCCAACAGATCGTCGCATCAGGATCACCGATCGACGCACGGCCAAGATCGGTGTAATGACGCCACAAAACAGACGTCTCATCACCAGCATTCGACACCAAATAGAACTGGGCGAGAGGACGAGTCAACAACGTGTTCCTGATAGCGCCAGCCAAACCCATCGACACATGAGCGTACGCCTCGTCAGCAATCGCCAAATCCAGAGACAATGAACGCGCAGCCTTCTTCGCAGTCGGCGTCACCGGCATATACCAGGAGCCGTTCTTCATCACCAGCTTCTCCTGGTTCCGCTGCTTATTGACCTCCTTCACACGCGAAGCGAAAGGCGTGTCCATCAAAATGTCGACATGCTCCTCCCACTTCAACCGGGCCAACGAACGATCCTGAGCCGTATAGGCGACATGCTGACCGGCAGGCAACAGCTGACGAGCCACACGCGTCAAAATCCACGACGTCTTCCCATTCTGCCGAGCCACCGACGCACCCACCGTACGGAAACGGGGCCGACCAGTAACCGGATCAAACTCACCGGCAAGATCAGACGCCTCCGACTGCCAAAAGAACGGCTCCCACCCGAGCAGACGAGCAACCTGGAGATCAAGATGCCCATGCGTCGGCAGATCAGACCGAGCCGACGCCCAACGAGGCGGGGCATACGGCGGCACCGACGACGAAACAACTAGCTGGCTAGCTTCAACATCATGCGCAAGCTGATCGAAGTCAGTGATCACGAGTCCTTCGGCAAAAGCTCGAAGTCCCACACGAACGAACCAGGCGAACCCGACTTGTACGTCATCTTCACCCGGCGCACCGGCACACCCCACTCATCAGCCCGACGCCGACGAGCATCAGCCGCCTCAGTCCTCACCTCACCAATCGCATCCATGTCACTCCCCCTCCGGCCCAGTCTTCATCGGTTCAGTCTTCACCGGTTTCATCGCATCAGCCAAAGCCGCAAACGGATCAGCCTCAACATCATCCTCAGTACCAAGCAACGCCTTGCGTTCCAAATCGACACCGAACTTCAACAACGCCACAGCAGACGCAACCGGAATCTCATTCACGTCAATCCCCTCCAACACAGACATCGCCAAACGCGCAGCCTTCCGAGCCAACTCGACATGCAACTCGTTCATAGCCTGCACAGCCTGCACAGCCTGAACAGCCACACCAACACCTTCACCAACTTCTAAATCGTCGATCACAACCACTCCACACTCTGCACCGGTACACCGGCATCCTCGGGGAAAACAACGCCCTCCCTCTCCAACCGCTTCCTGAACTTCGACTCCATCGACAACAGCTTCGCCTGCTCACCCTGACATCGTAAACATGCCGGTCGAAGAACGCAGCACCCAGACTGCTCGCGGTGATCATGTCGAGATAAAGGCGGAGAATGATCCGCCGAATCAGACGCATCACCATCACACACGAGAAGAAGCTGACAAGGCAGGCCAAGAAGCCCCGCACGCAACTGCCGATACCGGTGACCGTACGCATAATCACTCACAAAATGATTCTCGCCGCAGTGAGAAACACGTCATTGTCGCGCGGACGCTCCGACGGAAGACGCTTCCCCGACTGCGCCCACTCGGCAAGCATAGGAACCCACTCGCCCTCAACGAAACGCTGCCGCGACCCATCCGCATTCTCGCGGATAGGCCAGCCACCAAACTGAGAGTGACGGCTCACGCCGACAACCAGCCACTCAACATAGCCAACCGCATAGCCAACGGAACCGGAGTGTTAATCGAGAACACGTCCAACCACCTCACCACAATATGCCGCTGGCCCTCCCCAACAACCAAACCGACCGCCCGCAGATCCGAAACAACCTGATCCAACGACTGATCTGCCTCCAACATCGCATCGAAAATCTCACGCACACTGCCATCACTGAAATCATCACTCAAATAGCTCATAGCGGAACAGTACCACGCTTGCGACCAAATGAGCAACCAGTCACCAAACAGAAGGGGAAGACGCTAGAGGAATGCTTCGACCCTTCGGTACACACACACAGGTTGACAACGTCATGTCTATATCTATTTTTTGAATTTACGTTTACCCAGGTAGGGGGACCTTTCTTGAACATTTGTACCGAATATTTCACTTCCAATTCCGTTGCAACCTTGACACGAGTTTGGAAGCCGATATACTTATCTTCGAACACCGAGCAAGCCGGTAACACTCTCGTTACCGCTAACAGAATGGACGATTCCAATGGCGAACACAATCACACTCACGACCGACCATCGGGCACTAGTTGCTTCGGTCATTAACTCGGATGTCAAGGTTGGAGAATGGCAGGCTAAGGCAAGCGACGCATGGCAGGCCATCATGGTCGTGGCACTAGGCGACGAGAAACTGGCCGAAGCGCTTAGGTCGCTCTATGTTAAGCGCCGCATCAATGCGGCAACTCCGGGAAGCATGGTCCTGACGGTTGAAGAATCGGCGGCGGTCACACTGTCTGCGAAGAACGTGTGGAAGCAACGTAAGGCAGAAGTCAAGCGCAAGCTTGCCTCCGGTAACGAGTTGGTTACCGGCCGAGAGTCACGGCCTAAGGGCAAGAAAGAACGTCTGGCAGACGTCACGGCGGCGGCTCGCAGGGCACTCGCCGCAGGTTGCACGACCGAAGACATTCTGGCCGCCCTGTCGGCCTGACCGGAGCAACTGGCACCGACGACCTGGCGTGAGCTAGGCCGGTCGGTGCCGGCCGGAGACTGGTAACCGCTTGGTTACCGGTGTCCGGGCGGCATCGCCCAATTTGACAACGGCCGCCGTAGGCGGCTGACCACGCAATGCACTAGCTGGCTAGCGCCCTGAAGACATAGGGGCGACACTGACCGGCCGGCCCTATAGGGCTCGGCTCGCAGGTGACTGGCGATCTGGAGCGGCGCGAGCATGGTCAAGATTTGGCAATAGAGCTACTGCCATGCACGTCGACAGGTCTGGCGTGTGCGGCCGGTAACCATCCGGTTACCGTCGTGTAGCGCCCTGACTGCGAGGGTTGACTTCGGCAGCGCTTTCGGCGAGCGTCCGGCCCGGTAACCGTTTGGTTACCGGACTTCCGGATCGTGTGACGTTGGAAGGATTCAATAAGACTAGCCAGACCGGCACGCTCGCCGGTCCGGCCGTGCCATCGGTGGACATTCATCCCACCGGTGCCATGTCTAGATGCAGCGCCACGGGTCGGCCGGTAACCATTCGGTTACCGGCAGGCCGGAGAGTCAACGGCGTGTCCGTTGGTTGTCCGGTCGGGCAATTCTGCCCGGTCATTCACCGGTAACCGTCCGGTTACCGTCACCCTTTGGAGGGTTCATGTCCAGCTATTTCCAGTCCACTTCTGCGGATCGTGTCGTCACGGTCTGGCCGTGCGTCACCGGCGAGTCGGCGTTCTACGATGTCGTTTACGGCGACACGTCCGGCGAAGATTATGTGCCGATGGGTACCGCTGACCGTGTCACGGCACGGGAGGCTGCCTGCTATATCGTCACGGAGATCGGCTGCCCGTTCGGGGCGACCATTGAAACGATCACTCGGCAGATCGCCGTGTGGCGTGCCGGTGAGACGCTTCGGTCAGAAGTGGCGGCGTCGAAGTGATCAGGTCTTTCTTGGCCGGTCCGGCGGCGCTTGTTCTGTCCGTGTGCGGCGTCAATTGTGCCGGTAGCCAGCCGGTTACCGTTCCTGTTCCGGTGTCGTGTCCGGCGACGACGTGGTCTGGTTGGGGCGATGTCCCGCCGTGTGATCTTGACGGTTCGCAGACGTGGATTCTTGTCGGCGAGTCGGACTTCTGGACTGTCGATCCGGCGGGCGATTGTGCCGGTGCCGGTGGCGTCTATTCGGTGAGTGTCACGGATCCGGTGACGCATTACTGCATCGACGTGGACTACTGATGCGTGTCGGCCGGTAACCGTTCGGTTACCGGCAGGCCGGAGAGCCAACGGCGTGTCCGTTGGTTGTCCGGTCGGGCAACCCTGCCCGACCACACTTCACTGCCATTTGCAAGCTATCAACTAGCGGGCTAGTGTCAGTGTTTCCATTCCGGTAACCACCCGGTTACCGGTCACGAACCAGGAGGTTCGCAATGTCCACCACCACTACTATTGCTGCGCCAACGCTTGACGAGGCTGCCGAGATGTTTCGGCTGGCGACCACGTCGGCTACAAAATGGCAGTTCCTCGACGGCGTGGTCAGTCTCGCCGTGTCGATGCCGCAGTACACGCAGACGGAGATCGTTGCCCGTATCGGTGATACCGCTCTGTTCAAGCAGATGCACGGCGATCACCGTGACACTGCCAATGGCGTCGCCGGGTCCACGAAGAATGCCCGGTCTAAGCTCAAGTCGATCCGTGATGAGCTTTCGGTGGTCAAGGTGTGGGCGCCAGCTGACCGTGTCGACGGCGTCTCGTTTGAGGCGCACAAGGTATTGAACCGGCTCGGTTCTGACGCTGGCGGCAAGATCCTGGCGGGACTCGTCAAAAATATGGGCGGTCCGGGCAACGTCACCAAGGCTTCCGTTGTCGCTCGGCTCAAGGTCGCCGACCCTGATCACAAGCCCCAGTCGAACGGCAAGAAAAAGCCTGCTGATGCTGCTGCTGGACGTTGGAAGGATTCAATAAGACTAGCTGCCGGTAACCAAGCGGTTACCGGCGGGGCTACCCCGCTGGACCTCGGCACGATCGGCTTGCTCACCTTGGCTGACGCCATCAATGCTCGGTTGACTGTCGCCGACCTGTCGGTTGACGCCGCGTTGGCTAAGGCGGTGCGGCAGATCGTCGACGTGTTCGAGGCGTTCGATGCACGGTCGGCGGCCAAGGCCAAGGCCAAGGCCAAGGCACCGGCTGCGCCGACGGCTGCGGCGGGCCGGAGTGGTTCGTCGGCGTCGTCGAAGCGTAAGCCTACGACGGCGGTCAAGACGCCGGTCAGGGCGGCGGTTAAGACGCCGACGCGTCCCGTGTTGAACGTCAAGGTCAAGCCGTGACTCTGGTCTAGTCGGCTAGGGCCCGGTAACCGCACGGTTACCGGGCCACGGCCTAGTGCTATCGGCTTCGTCGATGGTAGTAGGGCGTGCATCCTGCATTCCACCAACAACCCAGGAGGGTTACCATGTCCACCACCACCACCACCACCGCTGTCGCCGACGTCGAGAACATCATATCTACGATGGTCGTCGAGGGGCAGCCAGTGTTTGATCTGTATCGTGATGTGCCGGAGGAGCATTGGCGGCGTGCTGCTGCGTTCGTCCCTGACGTGCCGGTCGAGGGTTCGTTCATTGACCGTGACGTGTTCGGCCGGAGCGGCGTGCAGCATGTCGTCGATGCGATCGTGCTCAGCGAGAACATCATGGTTTGCGGTCATGCCGGGTCCGGCAAGTCGACGCTCATCGAGTACGTCTGCGGTCTACTTCGGCTTCCGTATCTTCGAGTCGACTGCTCACCGAATATGTCGATCCCGAACCTGATGGGCCGGTCCACTGTCGGCGGTCTGATGACTGACCGTGACGATGTTCAGGGCTGGCTTGAGGGTGACCTGCTGTTCGCTGCCCGCCATCTGCCCGGCGTCGTACTGTTCGACGAGATCAACCGGATGGATGCGGTCGGGGCGACCGAGCTTATGTCGATCACTTCGGAGGCCCGCACTTTGTCGGTGCCGGAGGCTAATCTGCCGACGTTCAAAGCCAAGACGTTGATGTTCGCTGCTACTGCGAACCCGCCGTCTTATGCTGGCACGTTCGAGGTCGATGAGGCGGTTGCCCGCCGGTTCGTGAAGCTGCCGTGGGGTTATGACCGGCCGACCGAAGACGTCTTGATCGGGTCTGAGACGTTGCTCGATGTGGCTTGGGCGGTGCGTGCTCACACTCATATCCGTTCGATCCTGCCGACTTCGACGCTGCTCCGTTTCCAGAAGAAAGTCCGCTACCACGGTGACGCTGAGGCGGCGCTCGGTTTCCTGCTCGAAGACTTCACTGGCATTGAGAAGGAAGTGATCGAGACGACGATCGACGGGCGGATCGACATGATCGTCGCCGAGTTGAAGGCGTCGAGCTAGTCGGCTAGTGCCCGGTAACCGCACGGTTACCGGGCCACGGCCTAGTGCTATCGGCTTCGTCGATGGTAGTAGGGCGTGCATCCTGCATTCCACCAACAACCCAGGAGGGTTAGCTATGAACAGTGAACTTGTAATTCGAGTGGAAGGAATACCGGGTTCCGAGGTACCCAACCTGGCACGGTTCGCCGAGTACATCGGCGTCGTGTGTCAGATCAACGGCTCGCTTGTTGAGCAGGTCTATGTGTCGGGAAGCGCCTGCGGTCCTGAGTCCACGTCGTCGTGCGGTCGGTACTTGACGCTTGGCTCCAGGTATTTGCCGTCGATGGCTACCGGTAAGCCGACGGCGATTGCTGCGTGGTGCGGTGCTGCGTTGCACGGTTTCGCACATTCCCGGTACTCACCCCGTGACGATGAGCCGTTGAGTAGGTCGCTTAAGGGCGGGCGGCTGCATCGTACGTGGAACATGATCGAGGATGCCCGGATCGAGCGGCTGCTGCTGCGTGACTTCCCGGGGTGGGCGCCGCACATGATGGGCGCCGTCTCTCACATTCTGCTTAAGCCTGTCAATAATCGTCCGCTCAATTTGAGCAACGTGTATCCGCTACTCGTCGGCCGCACCTATCTTCCTTTGGCGCTTCGGTCTGAGGCGTACGATGCGTTTGCTGCCGAGCATTCGGGGTACATCGCCGACGCTGTTCGTGATCTGACGATGCGATATTCGATGTTGGTCGATCCTGGTTCTGAGGATTGCGTCGAGGCGCTTGACATTGTGAATCGTATGCACGCTTTGGTCGGTGACTTCGGATCGGATTGCGGCAGTCACGCCGTAGATGGTTCTGTCCCCCGTGAATGGACTGATCCTGGCGACCCGTCGAGCGACGACGACGACGACGACGACGGTAACCAGACGGTTACCGACGACGAGGCCGACGATGAGGCTGACGACGAGGCCGACGATGAGGCTGGCGACGAGGCTGGAGGCGGCGACGAGGCTGGAGGCGGCGACGAGTCTGGCGAGGCTGGCGACGATGAGGCTGGCGACGATGAGGCTGACGGCGGCGATGAGGCTGGCGACAGCGATGAGGCTGGCGACAGCGATGAGGCTGGCGGTGACGGCGACGGCGACGACACCGCTGACGGCGATCTCGATAGCTCATCCGATGGCCTCGGCGGCGGCGGCGACTCAGACGTGGACGCTAGGCGGCTAGTGGAATGGTCGAAAGCGATCGGCTCTGCACTGGAGCAGGACGAGCGGCTGAAAGAGGTTGCTCAGACGGTTGTGTCCGGCCGGATGCCGACCATCAAGCTGGCTGACGCCGAGGTTGATGGGATATCCGTGTCGGTGGCAGTCCAGCTTGCCGAGTCGGAGATCGCCCGAGAGTTGCGTGTCCTGATGGACGGTGTCCGTCCTGGCCTGCGTCGGCGTGTTGACCGGGGCCGTTTCAACGTGGCCCGGGTGGTGCGTGAGGGTGGCGCTACCCGGGCCGAGGAGATGTTTGACCGGCATGATCCTGGCGCTCTCCGCTCGACGGGGTGTGCGGTGGCGATGCTCGCCGACGTCTCCGGTTCGATGGGTTCTGATGGTCTGGTCGGTGCGATGCAGTCCGTGTGGGCTGTTGATCGTGCAGTCCAGTCGGTGCGCGGTTCGTTCAAGGCGTGGTCATTCGGATCGTATTGCAAAGAGTTGCCTGCTTCGGTGGGCGACGGGGTGTGGGTACCGAGAAGCTTGGAAGGTTCGACTGAGCCGTTGGTCGGGATGTCCGCTGCGAGTGCCTGGCTTTCTCAGCAGCGTGAGCCGAACAAGGTGTGCATCGTCGCCACTGATGGCGTGTGGGAGAAGCACGGTAGATGCCTGGACGAGTTGCGTGGGATGCGTTCGGCTGGCGTGTTGGTTGCGGTGTTCGGTATCGGGATGTCTCAATGGGCGATGGTCGATCATTTCAGTGGGGTCGATGTCTTGTTGCATCAGATCAAACATGCAGCCGACCTCGGTCCGGCTGTTGGTGCACTGTTGGTGGACCGTGTCCGTTCGTCGGTGGCGCGATGATCGTGCAAGGGAATGGCAAGCCACGTCTGCTAGGTAATCCCACACGCGTAGTGTGTACGGGCGCATGGGCGTGCGATGGGAGTCGGCATTGTGTCTGTTGGTGGGACGCACCTATTGAGAGGGTTGACGCCGAGTGCTGCCAGTGTGGAGATACGCCGCACCCGCTTGAGGATCAGTCATGAGTTTGCATCGGTGTAAGTGGTGCAACGTGCCGTCGTGGGTTTGCTTTCTCCGCTACCTGCTGGGGCGGCGGCCGTGCTGTCCTCTGTGTGACAGTGGCAAGCGTAGTCACGGCTGTCCGTGGTGAGCTAGTCGGCTAGTCAGCGCCGGTAACCACCGTGTTACCGGCGCTTGCAATCCCATGACAAGCTAGCTATAATGAAAGCAACATGAACAATCAACCAGCACCAACATGGCAGAGCGTGCTCTGGTCCATTCTCGAATGGACCTTCAAGTTTGTGTGCGCTGTCGCACTCGTCAGCTTCTCCCTGATGCTCGCCGCAACCGGCGCAGTGTTCGGCATTCTCCGAAAGACAAGCTCATGAAGAATCAATCAACCAACATCAACAACAATTCCCAGGAGGGAAACACTATGAACAACGCAACCACCACGCCCATCACACTCGACCGCAATGCAGCGGCACCGAGTCGGGCCACCAACAGCATCACGTTGACCGCAGGGTCGATGATGTTCCCGCTGTCTATCTATACCGCAGTGTCAGACGTTGCCATCAACCGCAGCGAACGACTCAACGGCGACCCGGGTATCAGCGTCGGCCGGGTGCATGTCCGCAAGGACACCGGCGACATCATCGACCCGGCTAACGTGACTCGCATGGCGGAAGCCGCAGCGGGCAAGGGTGCTGGCAAGTGGGTTGTCGTCGACGACGCCGACCTGGCCGAAGTGTACGGCGATACAGGCGAGGCCAAGATCGTCTCGTTCGTACCGGCTGCCGATGCTGGCAGGTATGTCATCGACGGTCTGGTCCAGGTGCGTGCCCGCAACGACAAGCGGGCGTCCGCTCAGGTGGCGAACCAGGCGGCGTTCTCGCTGCTGCTCACCGGTATGGCGAACCGTCAGGTGCAGGCACTCATCCGGTTCGTGGTTCGTGGCGGCCCACGGTTCGGGCTGCTCGATCACACTGGCGACATGCGGACCATCATCACGGCAGATGCCGTTCGTGAGGCCCGTGAGTTGCCGGTCATCGAACATGCTGATGGCGCCATCGACATGATGGGCCAGTTCATCGACTCGGTCGGTGTCATGTCAGAGCCGGTCATTGATGACACGCCGGTCAAGGTGCAAGAGTTCATTGACTCGAAGGCGGCGTCGTGTGGCGTGGCGGTTGGCGACTCGCCAGCTAGTGCGCCGTCTGTGGTCGTGGTCGATGTGATGGCTGAGCTAGCGGCGTCCATCGCTGCGTCGATGGAGGCACGCAAGTCGGTGAAGAAGGCTGTTGCGAAGAAGGCTGTTGCGAAGAAGGCGACGGCCGGGTCGAAAGCGAAGGCGAAGTGATGGCCCGACGTCACAAGGATTTGGATCATGCGGCGAAGCTGGCCCGCCGGTTGGGTTGGACGATCACGAACAGGAACGGGCACGAGTACTGGTGCCCGCCCAGTGGGGGGCGGGTGACAGTGTCGTCTTCTCCGTCGGATCGCAATGCTGGCAAGCAGGCGCTCCGTGATTTGAGGAAGGCAGGGTTGGTGGTATGAGTGAGCACGAAGAGCAAATCACTTTCCGCCACTGCCTGATGATCGCAGCGATCCCGCTGCTATTCGTCCTCGGGTGTGTTCTTGAGATCGTGTTGTTCTGATGGCGGCTGAATACACCGGCCGTCGGTGTGACTACTGTTGTAGTCCGGCCACCGAGCTTTACAAGGGGCAGTGCATCCCATGTCTGGCTTTCGGTAGCCTCAATGCACCGCAAGAGGGTGACGTTGACCCGTCTTCATCGACACCTGATTAGCTAGCCAGCTAGCGAGAACCCCTCGACCTTACGGTCGGGGGGTTCTTTGCGTTCCAGCTTGCAAACCAGTGGCAAGCTAGCTATACTGATTGAAGTATGACAAACTCGGCAGGCAGCATGCGGTATCACTCAGCCAGCGTCCTGTCGGTGGACCGCTACATCAACGATGACGACTGGGTAATGGAGCAGAAGCTCGACGGCGTCCGCTGCGCAGTGACAGTCAACGACGACGGGATCGTTTCGTTCTCCACCAAGTCGGGCGTGCGTCACCATCCCGCCATCGCCGCCGAACTGGGCGGCCTGCCTGGCCTGGCAGTTGACGGCGAACTCATGGCAGACGGACGTCTCTGGCTGTTCGATATCACCACGGTCGTCAGCACAGACCTCACCCGCGAGCCGCAGAGCGTGCGCCGCTCCTACCTTGAGGCGCTATCGCCAATGCTTGACATGGTCGGCCGTGCCCGCGTCCACATACTGCCGTCGGCGTCCACGACAGCCGCCAAGCGGGAGTTGTGGGGCAAGGTGATAGCGCAGAACGGCGAGGGCGTTGTAGTCAAGCGCAGGACCGGCACGTACAGCAGGACAAACACACGCACACGGCACGTTCTCAAGATCAAGATTACACAGACCGTGGACTGCATCGTGATCGAGCAAAGTCCCACCTCCGTAGTCCTCGGACTGGTCAAAGGGGACCAGCTGATCGAGGTAGGCGGATGCTCGCTGATCGGCAGAGAGGCCGTCGAGCTCGGCAGCGTCGTCGAAGTCGAATACCTCTACGTCGCCAGCAAAGAAACGCCACGGCTAGTCCAGCCAAGAATCGTCCGCAACCGCACCGACAAGAAAGCAATGGACTGCGACGTGGAACAACTCGACGGGGCGTTGACTGACCGCACCGTCCTCCTCACTCACTAGCCTGCTAGTGCTTGTGTTGAGAGCACGCCGGATGCGCAGCCCAGCTGACCCCGACGATGTTGGCAAGGTTGCGGTTCTCCGGGTCGAGAGCGCAGGTAGTGGTCCGGTACTTGACACTGCGGCTGTTGCGAATCTTGTCAGAGAAGTGGACACACGTCCGGCAAACCAGATCGTAGTTGAACGGCTTGCCAGTGATCGGATGGTTCATCCCCAGCCCCTGCCTTTCCGCATCTTGTAGACCGAATCGTACCCTTGCCGTTTTGCGGACTCCGTCCGGTACTGGTAGTAGTTCTGGTGGCCGTTGCGTTGAGCGACCCGTAGCCGATGTTTGCGTCCGGCGATGAGACGTGCCTCGGCGACAGCAACAAGGCACGTCTTCACATACCATTCCATCGCTGCGTCAGTCGAGTCGCAACCAGCCACGTTCGGTGCGATCAGTTCGGCGAGCACGTCCGGCTGCATCCCGCCGACCCGCATGTACCTGGCACCGCGCAACCTTCGGAGAGTTTTGCGTGGCAGCAGATGGAGGTAATCCCATTCTCCCTGGCCGACGTTCCATCGGGTCGGCGAAGAAGCCAGCGCCTCGGACCCGACCACACGGTCGAGTTCGTCCAACGCCCATAGCGGGCGGCTCACGTAAGCTTTTCCGTACTGTCGCCGACGTGGATGAAGATGTTGCTCCAGTCGTCACCTGACCTGATGCTGGCGTCGGCTTCCGCTAACAGTAGCTCGATGCGTGCCACCAGGATCCGTAGCGTCCGGCGCTCGGCGTCGCGTATCTCTTGGTCGTCGGCGGAGCACTGGTCGCAGTCGTGCCACACACCACCGTGGACACAGTCGGCTTCCATGAAGTTAGCGTCGGTCATCAGAACAGATCCTCTTCTTGCTCGGGTACTTCGTTGACTAGCTGGCTAGGTGGCACGGTCGGCAGGTGGTCGCCTTCCTGATCGACCGGGTTGCCTTCCCTCCGGTACTCGACAGCCGATGCGATCATCGACTGTCTCACCGAGAAGCCTTCGATGCGTAGCTCCTTGGCCGCCTCGTTGACGCTGGCAGTCACAGGGAGGCCGAGTGCCGTGAGTGTTCGGCACACCCGCAGAATGTCTTCACGGGTCACGATGGCTGGCACCGACCGGGCGGCACCGGGCCTCACGTATTCGATCTGGCCGGTGCCGACACCCTTCACGATGAGTGTCATCTGATCGACGAACGAAGTGGTGCGTGCGTGCTTGCGAGTGATGGTCGTGGTGTGGTGCATGTATTCGTCGCGACCGGCGCGCATCGTAAAAATGGCGTCGGCCTTGTCTGTCTTCACAGTCGAACCGCGCGCCCCCATCGTCTCGTCCTTGCCGGTGTTGTCGGTTGATATGACGGCGATCCCAGCCCGCTTCAACGGTGCGATAGCAAACTCGTAGAGCATTCGCCACGGCGTGTCATCTTTCTCTGCGCCGGTGACGAACCCGTTGATGCCGTCGAGGATGACGACGGACGGCTGGATCAGGTTGGCGGCCCGGGCAAGCCATGAGGCTGTTTCGATCTGGTCGAGCTTGTGGGGCAGGTCGGTGTACGCCAGATTGTCGAGGTCGCTCGCCGAAAGTGGGATCGCTTTGACTCTGCCCACAGTGTCGAGCCTGCCCATCTCGGCGTCAAGGTAGAGCACAGCCATAGGCCCGTCAGGTAGCAGGAGGTTGGCGTCCCACGGGTCGATGCCGCGCGCCAGTCGATGAGCTATGTGCAACGCCAACGTCGACTTGCCTGCCTTGGCGGGTGCGACAAGCGCAGTCCACCGGCCAGGGAAGATAAGTCCAGCGATGATCGGTACTTCTGGTGCGTGGTTGCCGAACGCTTCGCTCCAGTTGATCAGGCCGAGGTCGTCGTGTGGGTTGACTGGGACGTCGTCGTCGTCGAGGTCACCGTCGAGTTCGTCGTCGTCGTCGGGGTCAACGAAACGTCGGGTAACCGTCTGGTTACTGACTAGCTGACTAGCTGCCTGCTCGGCGTTGTGTTTCAGCCGGATCGTCGACGCCGCTGCTTTCGTGTTGCCGCCGTGTGCTGTCGCGGCGAAGAAATGGAACGGTGTCAGGCTGACGGAACCGTCCGGGTTGGTCGAGCCGGTGGAGTGCAGTGTGTGGACGCTGGCGTCGGTGGAGAACAGGACGAGGACGCCGGTGTCGTTGTGGAGGACGGCCGACGTTCCCTCGCGGACTTCTTTGCCTGGCCTCACCCAGTGTTCGTCGTTCCCTTGGGAGTGGCTGAACTTCCATCCGGCTGCACCGAGCCGGTCAGCCCAGTTCCAGTGTTCTCGGAGAATGTCGGCTGGCCCTTTCTCGGTGCCGATCCTGCCGCTGCTGCCGTTGTTGACGGGCATGTCGATGCGTTGCTTCGGTGGCCGTTCGGTTTCGGTGACGAGTTCGATGAGCCAGTCGGGTGCGTCTTGGAGTTCGTGTTCCCAGGGCGCCATGCCTTCGAGCCAGACGTACGGCTGGCCGCTGGGGTGGATGGTTGGGGCGACGACGATCTGTCCGCCGTCGCCTCGGACGTCGACGCCGGGTGCGAGCTTGCCGTTGCGGACGTGTGTCTCGGAGGCGAACAGTAGGTGCATTCCGTTGCCGCCTGTTGCTGCGGTGACGGTGTCGCCGGGGTCGCCGTGTTCCATGACGAGCCGTTGCCATGCTGCTCCGCCTGATTGGTCGGGGTCGTGTTCGTCGAGGTCGATGGCGAACACGCAGCGCTGCCCGAACGGGGTGTCTTGCCAGCCGAGGGCGAGTCCGATGCCGTGGTCGTGGTAGGTGCCGTCTGGTGCGAACCAGTTGACGATGGTGGTCGGGTCGGTCGTTGCCGCCTTCGTCCACTCTTTCATCGGTGGGCGTTTCTCGCCAGGTTTGATTGGGAGCACCCGGTAGCCGGATGCCACATATCTGGCTGCTGCTTCTAATGCGTCGATCGGTTGTTTCATTGGTGGCCCCTAGCCATGTGGATGCAACAGGCCGACGCCGTGTAGGGGGCATGGCGTCGGCCTGTTACGAATGGTTGACTAGCTGCCTAGTCGGTGAAGTGTTCGGTCAGTTTAGCGACCGGTCACCAGGGCTCTTCGACGTGGTTGGCGTCGGCTTGGGTCTGTTCGGTGGCGGCGAGCTTGATGGCGCTCTCTGCACGGTAGGCGGCTTCGGCCTTGTCGACCCATTCGCCTTCTCCGGCCACCAGCTTCAAGTCTGCGTACACGCCGACCGTCATCTGTCGTGGGACTGCGTCGAGTTCGGCTTGCGTGGTGAGTAGCTGGCCTTTCGGGTTGCCGTCAGAGTCGTAGACCTGCGCCGAGTTGGTGCGCTGCTTCACGCAGTCTCCGACTTGCAGCTGGCGTCCGAGTGCGCGTTCCGCCTGGATCCAGTCTGCGAACGACTTGCCTTTGAGGATGAGCCGGACTGTTTCTCCTGCTTCGGGGACGCCTTGTTCGTCGCCGAGTCCGGCGGGAGAGTCGGTGCCTGGCATGACCAGGCATTTGACGACGAGTTCTTGGCGTGGGTTGCCGTCCGCTTTCAGTAGCGGCCCGATGATCCCGGTTGCGGTGTCCTTCTTCGTACGGTTGCGTCGTTCGACGTTGATGACTGCACCGACGAAGTTCTGTCCGAGTGCTGTGCGTTTCACGACCGGTGATCCGGCTGCGTGCTGTTCTCCGAGTTGAATTGCCATGTTGCTTTATCCTTCTTCTGTGGTTAGTTGAATTGCGGGTTGTGTTTCATTTGCGGTAGCTACGTTGTTACCGGATTCGTAATCTACCAGTTCTTTGATCTCGACGGCAAGTCTCACGGCCTGTTCTGTCGAAAGATTTCCGAGACGATGGCCGAGCGTTAACACCGGGAAGCGTCCGTCGACCATTGCGAGGACGGCCGTGAACTCGACGTTTCCCTCAGCCTCGTCAGCGAGCAGAGGGTCGTGCATCTCACCGTAACCGTCATCCTTGGTTTGCCTCCACGCCGCCCAAGTGCAGAGCGCCAGATACAAATGTCCTCGCTTCATCGAGGGCAGCTTCGATAGCTGGAACGGAACCTCCGCCTCGTTACTCTCCTTCACCCGGAACCCCGTCCATTCCCGGCCCGACTTGTCGAGCACCATGTCGAACATGAGTCGGGCTTCGGCCATCATCTCATCAGTGGCCGGTCCCCCCTCAGCTTCGAGCGGGTCGATCTCTGGTTCGGCGGGTGGCGGGGCAGGGTGGGCGGCCTCCTGCTCCGCCTTTGTCTCCACCATCTGAGCGAGCGATGGCCGCTGCTCTATCTCGGCCAGCAACTTCGACACTCGGATGACGAACTCGTTGCGGTTCGGGTTGACGCCGAACCGTTTGAACGTCTCTCTGATTGTGGCTTTCTGCACTTCGGTCAAAGCGTTGAACCTGGCCCGGTTGCTCGTCACCGTCGGCGACGGATCGTGGACCACGGCCACCTGTTCGTTGACCGGCTCGGCGGCTGGCTCGACTGGCTGGCTAGTGGACGGCTCAGCCCGCGGTGCCCATTTCCTGCCGAGTGAACGGTTCTGGCTGCGAAGCGCCTGCCACCATGCGTGCATGTCAGTCCAGTAGGCGAAACCCTCGTCGAGGTCGATCGGGAAAACTTCGTAGCTGTCCGGCTTGATCGAGATGATGAGGCCACCCGCCAGTTCTGGCGGTGCGATCCGTTTCGCTCCGTGCTGGCTGCCTGGGTCAGCGACGATCCAGTAGTCGGCCTTGCCGTAGGCGGCGACCTGTGCACCCTCTTCCGGGTGGGCCGCATGATTGCCGTCCTCGGGCCTGGATTTCCAGTCGACCAGATAGTACTTGCCGTCGATCTCGACGACGGCGTCACCGGTCCCGCCGTAGCCGAAGTATTCGTTGCCGCGTTGGACTCCGGCGGCGTTGAGGTACCGGGAGATGGCGACGAACTCGACGGCGATCTGCTTCGGTTGGTAGGCGGCGAAGAAAGCGTCGGTGGTTCTGACGTACGGCTTCGCAGCGTCGGTCATCTGGTAGATGGGCAGACGGTTGGCGAGCAAGGCTTCGGCGTGGGCGTGAACGATGTTGCCGCGGTCGCCCGCCTTGTTCAGACCGGCCGCCGAGAGCAGGTTGATCCGCTCTTTGCGTTCAAACTCGTTGTCGACGTTGCCGATTTCGACTAGCTGGCTAGGACTCTGAGACAGCCGCTTCGCCATTGCCCGCGACCAGTCGGTCCCGACAGCTTTCTTGACTGTGGAGATCGACGGGTAAATCTCGTTGTCGCCGGTAGCTCCCCACACTGGGTCGGCTGGCAGAGGGTCGCAGTAGAACCGGTCGCCGAACCTTCCTGCCTTGACCCGGTAGTTGTCGGCGTCTGCTGGCGGTCGCAGTTCGATCACTGGTTCGAGCCTTCTCCGTGGTTGATATGCCACAGTCCGATGAGTGCGGCTTCGGCGCGGCCGTCATGCTTCACCAACATGAAGGAGCGAGCGTGCTGCGGCCAGCGTCGTGTCGCCATTTCCCGTGCCTTGCCTTTGTCTTTGTTGAGCCGCATGTCGCGTTTCCATTTGGCGGGCGAGACGTAGACGAGTCGCATTCCTTGCGCTGCGGCCATTGCTTCGACTACACCCTTCGATCGGCCGAAGCTGAACGCTGACGTGACACCCATCTGCGGCGAGGAAGACACGTCCTCGATCACGCAGATAGCTTCGCCGACCGTCGCGCATCGAGCTACTGTTAGCGGAAGCGTGAGGGACGAGAAGGTTTCGGAGAGTTGAGCGACGGACACATGCTTGCCGATGATCGGCATGTCGTAAACGCTGATCAGTTCGCCGAGGTGGTCGAGCAGAGCGATCGCCCCGGTCTTGCCGGGGTCGACTCCGACGATGAGGCTCATGCCGGGATCCGTGTCTTTGCGCCGCGTGCCGCCAGGACGGCTTCCGCCTTGTACTGCTCGGCGAGATCGTTGGCGACGGACGACACTTCGATCGGATCGTAGGTGTGTGCCGCTGTCTGCGTGTCGGTCAGGGCACCGTCGGGGACGATCCGGCCGGACCTGATGAGGATGCCAGTCAGACGCTTGCCGAACAGTGCGGCGATCTGGCGGCGGGTCAGCGGCGGCTGAGTTCTGCCGAGCGCTTTGGCGGTGGCTGCGTGCAGCTTTGATTCGGCGGTGTACTGGACGGCGTTGTCGGCGGCGATCGTTCGCACTTCCTCTTGCAGGAACAGGAGTGGCGCTGTGAGCGCTGCCACTGCGGTATAGTCGACTTCGCCGTCCGCTCCCTGCTTGCCGATGGGGGAGATTCTGCCTGCTCTCACGGCACTGTCGAATTGCTTTCTTTCCAGGATGAGGCAGGCTTCACGCCGTGTGATTGGTTCAGTCAGGGACTTGTATTTGCTCATAGGAGAGCAACCTATCACGCGGCGTGAAGACTTGCAACTAGTCTAGTCAGCTAGTTACGAACCCTTCGCTAGCCTCGCTGAAACCGGAGAACGCTTCGTCATCATCCCAGTCCTCACGCATCCGGGCAGCCCTCACTTCAAGTGGCGGCTCCAGACGCATCTCCAGAATGTCCAGAAACTTCTCCGTAGCACCGTCGCGCAGCATGAACAGGTAGCCGTTCACGGCGCGACGGACGCTCAGTTGGTTTGGGTCGGCTCCTCGTCCGAGGCACCATCCGTCGAATCTTCCCCAGTCTTGGATGATCCATCCGAGGATGATCCCGGCTGCGTAGGGTCCACGTCCGTCAATCCTCGCATGATCGCAGAAGCAATCTGACTGACGAGCGCCGGGGCCATCGAATCTTCGATGTGTGCGAGCATCGCTTCCTGCTCGTCAGGATGAACGGCGTTGATGATCAAGTCAATGGACAGGGCGTACGCCGAGGCCGCCCGCTCTGGGCCTTCCAAATCTTGGACTCTTGTCGCCTCCGCCGCCTTGTCCATCGCCGCGCGGAACGCGCGCATCCCAAACGGTTGAAGCCGGTACTCCTTTCCCTGGACTTCCAGGATGTCGTCTTCGACTGGTGCTCCGAAACTGTGCTTTGCCATAGGTCAGCACCTTAGCATCGGCCGCAGCAAACTAGTCAACTAGTCGAGAGCAGCATCAATCGAGTTCTTCATAAAATCGCTGCCTTCTGCGCGAGCGACCCCACGCACAAAAACGAGATTGCCAGATTTGTTCTCAAACCGCAGCCACCCGCTCCGACCACTAGTACTCGGATCGCTACTCCACCGAAGGCCACCCGCCACCTGGGGCTGCCCCGGCCTCACCCGCATAGACCCCGACCGACCCGGAGCGTTAACCGGGCCTCGGCCAAACTCATTGACCAGAGTGTGAGGTGCATCAGAAATGACCCGAGACGCCGGACCCTCCGGCGACTCACGTACCGACTCGACACGGATACCGTTCCGTAGCTTCCCGCTCTTCACCGGAGCCAACCGTTTCATACGTTTCTGGACGGCATACGAACGGCGCTGGACGTCCCTGCCGACGTCGCCGTTCGCCGACCGGAGCATGATGCCGACCGCCCCGTCGTTGAAAATGACGGTCCCGCCGTCAATCTTCAACTTGCGCACAGACATCAGCTACACCAGTCTTGCTGCGGCAATCCGATCGTCAGTCGAGTAACAATCGCAACGCAGCCACCCTCGTTCTGGATTGTCTGCTCGACGCCCGCCCGCTCCCAGCCTTCCGGCAACCCGCCAGTGAGAGTGTTGTAAATCAAAGCAGCTTCCTCGCCGATAGACGCAGCAGAAGCCTGTATCTCCGCCGTCGTCGGCGGGTTGCCGTTGTCATCCATCACAGGCGAGCACCGGAGCAAGATGACGGCGACATCGACCGCCAGCAGCGTGTTGTCGCAGATCGTCAAGTTCGTCACCGGCTGCGGGAAAGTCTGGGTGCTGAAAATGCGAGTCCACGTTGCCGCCAAGACACCGCAGCACTCATCCCACACTAGATCGCCAGCAAAAAGATGGTGGTCGATGATCGGCTCGCTCGCCGTGGACGCCTCGACCGCTTCGAGCACCCTATTCATCAGTACCTCGGCGACGTCAGCAGGTGACCGGGCCAAGAGCTCGCCGTAACTGTTCAGTGGCATGACTGGAGACTAGCCGACTAGCGCCGACGTGGTCCGTCGATCGAAACGACGCGAGGCTTGCGTCGCAAACCGTTCGGGTTGACAGTCCGAATCAGATTGTCCGTGAGCGGCATACCGGTCAGCCCGAGATTCAAGAACAGGGCTGGGTCGAGCGCTTGCGTCGTGATCCCCTGCCGTTGGACAGCAACAAACCGCGACGGGAGTTTGCACGCGTTCCCGGCGAACGCCGAAACGTACTCACGGACCACCTCGCCCATCGCTGCCCCGACCAGACCGTGATATTTGGATCCGACGCTGAGCGGCACACCGGCAACGTAGGTGACCTTGACCCGGCCAGGCTCGCAGCCGCCGGAAGACGGCCAGCAGCCAGATATGCGGATCAGCTTGTTGCCAGCGATCATCGTGTAGCTGGCAGGGTCGAGCGTCACGCCGTCGACGCGAAGATCAGTGATCGCTTGCACCGGGCCGATAGGCAGTTTGATTGCGCAGCACATGCCATCGGAGATCAAGCGCGTACCGTTCCATGACGTCGGAGCGCAATGGTCTGACGGATACTGGCGGACCTGGAACCGCTGATCGTACGTGCATGTACCAAAGTTGCGGCCGGTCAGCCCGTTCAAGAACTCCCGGGCAGCCGACTTTGCGGAATCCAGCACCTCATCATCAACATTGCCAGTATCGGCGTAGCCGATGATCGGCCATTCCTCGCATCCTGTTCTTGCCATCACGTACTCCAGTCTTGTTCTTCCGTATAACGCAGAAAGGGCGGGCGCACAGGCCCGCCCTTTCCACAAGTCGAAGGCTGTTGTCAGCCGTTCGGATCGAAGTCGATCAGCCAATCGACCAGAGTCGAACGGTCCTTCCCGTTCGACTCCAGTTCAAGGATGAGACTGGTCGTCTCCGGGTACAACGTCACGAAGTCTTTGACCTCGTCGACGTTGTGGCTCCCAGGATCGAAGTCCACTGTTGCTGGATCAACCGGTTCCGGCGAAGTGTCTGCCGATGCCGACCCGAAGACCAGGAAGGCTTCGGCCGACACCGGCAACACCGGCGACGCCGGATACTCGGTTGGTGGCTTCGGGCGGGGGACACCCAATCTGTGTGTGCGTGCGGTCGACATGCGGCCACCTTACCTTTCTGATGATGTTGGATCGGGGACTAGCTGGCTAGCCAGGATCAGGATGCGCCTGCGACCCAAGCGGAACCGCCCCAGTGGGCGAGGCTGCCATCGCCGAGCGTGATGTAACTGCCAACCGCCCACTCCGTGAGCGGAGAAGCGATGACCGTGCTCAGGCCAGCAATGGTGAGTGGTGGGCCAGCGTTCGTTGGGGTCAGCGTGCCCTCGGCGCCGGTCACTTCGGTTGCGCCGGTAGCGACGACAATGGCGCGTGCGCCGTTGCTCGACACGGGAGGCTGGACGTCGGTGATACCGATGTAACGGAACGCACCGACAGGCCACGGGTTGACGGTCGGAGAGTCGGCGTACGGGCCGGTGCCCCACGCCGAAACGGCGTTGTCCGACGGGTCAGGAGCAGCACCGAATCCGTTGCCGCTCATCTCCATGTTCATCGTGCCGTTCTCCACGGTGCCACCGCCAGCAATCATGCCGTTGCGGACATAGGCGGCAGCGAAGTAGCCCCAGTACGGCTCGCCCGAAGCGTTGCACGGCTGCCCGGTCGCCCGCGTCCACACCTCGGCGGCGAAAGCGTTGACGTTCCGGTTCTCATCGAAGAACGTACCGACCATGCCGTCAGTGTCGAAGTTGGCGAGCGAACCAGCCACCATGACCATCGTCTCGGGGTCGATCTCGCAGAAGTCCATGCCAAGATTCAGCCACTTGACGCGAGGCGCATCTTTTTCTTGGATGCAGAAATCGCCCCAAGCATTCTCGGACGTGTACTCGGTTCCCTCTTCCGTTTCGTGCTCCCACGAAACAGAGATGAACCCGGTGGTGATGATCGAGCCGAGAGCGCTGTCGTACAGCGGTACTCCGCATTCATCCAGGGCGGTCAGTCGCATGATGCGACCTTTGATGGACTTCATGGTCTGTTCCTCCTGGAATCAGGCTGGGGTATGGGTAGAGGTGACTGCAACACAGTCGTAGCCGATCAGCCATGTTCGCTGGATCAGCACTGTGCTGCTGTTGTGCGTTCCGTCGTTCGTTTCGACCTGCTGGGGTGTGCCTGCCCGGAACAGGACCGGCGCGCCGGTGCCGAGAACGGTGAGGCCGTCAGCGCCGTCGTAGCCTGCACCGATCACGACCGGCGTACCGGTGCGGGTGGTCAGGGTGCCCGACGGACGGACCAAACCGTCGCCGCCGAGCATGATCGCTGCACGAGGTGTGAGATGGATGACACCGAGGCCGTTGTATTCCTCGGCGAGATGCTGTTCGACTTCTGCGAGAGCGCTCAGCAACGACGAAGCGGCAGGCAGTGCTGTCGCTGCACCCGTCGCCTCATCCCAGAAGATGCCTTCTACTGCTGGCGCTTCGGAGTAAGCAAACACGCTGTCCGGTGACGTCGTGTAGGCGTCATCCCGGCCAAGAGTGTCGAACAGGGACTGTCGTACATACGAGTAGACAGTGTGGCGTTCGGCTGTACCGCCAGCCAGGCAGGATTCGGCCAGCGTGAGCGCCGTCTGCGAGTCGCCGGACAGGCATTCGTCGTCGGTTGTCGACACGACACCACCGCACACACCGCTCCCCGGCCACACGACGCCGAGACGGTCGTGTGTCCCGAGATCGCGTGGCAGGAAAGTGGTGGTGAGTCCGTGCAGCCGCGGGCGTACCTGGGGAGGAGATACCGGGATGCGGACTTGTGAGGTGGTTGTCATGTTGAGACTCCGATCTAGATGACTAGCTGGCTAGCCAGTATCAGACTTCGCCGTCGATTTTGCCGGTCAGCGTGTAGCTCCACTTGCGTCCGGCAGGGCCGCGACGTGCGATGGTCCAGAACTCCTCGAACCATGCCGCCGTGTAATCGTTGTAGGCGTTCATGTCTGGGTCGCGCTGGACGCCGAGGTCGATGCGTCCACCGTTCAGCGAGAAGTACGAGCCGCCGAACCACATGGCGACCTGGACTGCCGCCGGATAGTTGGTGGCAGGGGCACCACTGTAAAGGGGCTGCCAGTCGGGGGTGTACTGGGGCTTGATGCCGCGCTGCGTGAGCCAGCCGTTGATCATGGAGTCGGGGACCGACATCATGTTTTCGACGCCCGCACGCTTCGCCATGTTGGCGCGGAGGACCGGCATGATCCACTCGGGGATCAGTGCTTCGACGACAGTGTTCGCGCCGACCCGGTACTGGGAGCGCATGTCGACAGCCTGCAACTCGATGATCTGGAGCAGGTCGGCGGCGACGTCCGAGCCGGGATCGGCTGGGATGACCGTGACAGTGTCGTTGACGACCCGTGCGATACGTCGGCTCGACATGAACCGGCGGTGCGAGGCGAGAGCGACCCGCAGGAAGTCTGCGGTCAGTTCCGGCCATGCCTCGTTCGACAGGTTGCCGTGAGTGACCGACAGGCCGTCAGCACCCATGCGGGCCTCGGACCACGTCGGGCAAGGGATGCGCATGGAATGCTTGAACGGTGTGCCGGTACCGGCGATGGCTGCGTCGTCGGCGTCGTCGGTTGCGACTGTCACCGTGTCGGAGTCGACGACCGTGACGACGTAGTAGTCGCCGGAAGCGAACCCGGAAGCATCGGATCCTGTGACACGGATCGCGTTGCCAACTTCGAGGCCGTGATCGGACGCAAAGTTGAGGGTGGCGACGTTGGAGACGATGGCGCCAGTGAAGGCGACTCCGCCGACAGCGTTGATGTCTGCCGTTTCACTCCACGCCCAGAAGGCGTCGTCTGCGTCGCCGACCTGGAACATGCTGGGGAACATGATTCCTGCCCGTACGTCGCCACCGAAAGTCGGGACGTCGAACAGGTTGTCAGCGTCGGGGCCGAGGTCGAACTGTTCGAACACGGGCTGCGACGGGGCACACCAGCCACCGGCTGCGAGCAGCGATTCGGCGGTCACCTTCGAGTTGTCGACCGAAGCGCGGAGGACTTCGGCGTTGTGCTTGGCGTCCGACGTCAACGTCTGGTTCTCGGCGAACGGCATGTTCAGTCGGCCGATGCGGGGACGGTTCTTGCCGACCGGCATGGATGCTGCCCGGTCGTTGAAGCTGGCGGCCAGCTGGAGCAAGGTCACTTCGTTGTCGGCACGCACCTCGGGGTGAGTGGACGTGGCGAAGTCGATTGCTGCGACAAGGCTGGGCTTCGGGCCGTCGGCCTTCGCTCCGCTGGCTGCGAGTGCCATGCGTTGTGCGCCTCGGGCGGGGGCTGGGCGCGGGGCGCGACCGGCGATTGAGGCGGGGGCGGCGCGGCGGGCGCTGGCGGTGATCGCTGCGGCGGATGCCGGGGCACCAGCCATCTCTTCCAGCGGCTCGGCGGATACCGGCGCGTCGAGCGGGGCGTCGGCCGGGGTGGCTACGTCCAGCGCTTCACCCGCTGCCGGTGCTTCCGTATCGGATGCGGTGCCTTCTTCGGCGATCGCTTCGACTGCCTCGGCGGCTTCGACGGCGGGACGGACGCGTGAGGCGAGTGCTTCGGCGGCCATGTCGGCTTCGGCGGCAGCGTCGGCGCGGGCCGTCTGCTCGGCGCGGAGTGCGTCGACGTCGTCGGCGAGTGCGGTGAGGGTTGCGATGTCGCGGCTGCCTTCGCTGTACTGGCTGTCGAACTCGGCGGTGAGTTCTTCGAGGCGGGCGGCGAGAGTTTCGTCGTCCATCGCGTCGAAACCGGTGGTTGCCGGTGCGTCGAGGACGGCGGCGTCGGCTGCGGTGAGAGCGTCGCCCTCGGCAGGCTTGTCTTCCATTCGGGTTTCGCCGAATGCTTGTCGGTGGAAGTCGAGCAGTTCATCCACGGTCATGCCGTTGACTGTCTTGACGAGCTTGTTGGTCTTCATGGCTTGCTCCCGTGGGGGTAGTGGCGGTTTGTGGAGAATTAGGTCTGCCGTGAGCGTCTGCTCTCGGGGCACTCGACCGAAGCGTTGGCCTCAGCGGTGGCTGTGTGTCTGTGACGGTAGCGGAACTAGCTCGCTAGTGCAAGCATTGTCTATCAGACT
>NZ_JBDNIJ010000240.1:0-9382 GCF_041688325.1 Ilumatobacter sp. | reverse complement strand
TGTCCCCAATCATCAACGCCTGAACCAGCACCCGCCATCACCCAACCCGTTGCCGACCTGTTCTGTCACGCTCCGGTCAGACCAAAGTGTGACAGCACCATCACCGCCTGATCTACGTCGCGACCTGTTTTGTCACACTTTGGTCTGCTTGGTTTCAGAGGGTGAGTGTGACGCTGGCGCAGGCTCAGGTGGCCTGGCAGATCTACAGTGGCAGCGATGTCCGATCAGGGAATAATCACCGAACCGGCACGCGAGACAGCGGTGCTCGCAACAGCCGATGTCGTGGTCGTCGGCAGCGGACCGGCCGGGCTCGCTGCAGCGCTCGGCGCTGCTCGTGCCGGCGTGAGCGTCGTGCTGCTCGAACGGCACGGCTGCTTCGGCGGCAACATCACCGCCGTGGGCGTCGAAGGATTCGCGTGGTACCGCCACGAGGACACGGTCGACACCGAAGGCATCGGCATCGAGTTCGAGGAGCGAGCAAAGGCAATGGGCGCCGCCCAGCCCGAGCCACAGTCAAACAGCCACGCACTCGATGGCGAACTGTTCAAGTACGTCGCCGACGTGCTCGTGCAAGAGGCCGGAATCCACCCGATTTTGCACGCAACCGTCGTCGCTCCCGTGATGGACGGCGAGGTGTTGCGAGGCGTGATCATTGAAAGCAAGTCCGGCCGCCACGCCGTCCTCGGCAAGCGGATCATCGACGCAACCGGCGACGCCGACATCGCCGCCCGAGCGGGTGCACCGGTCCACCAGGCGCCATCCGAAGAATTGATGGCTGCGTCGGTGATGTTCCACCTCTCAGGCGTCGACAAGCAGGCCTTTCTCGCTGGCGTGGCCGCTGACCCCCAGACGTATGCCGACTGGTCAGGCGGCGAGTGGACGATCGAAACAAGCGGCAAGGAAGACGAGATGTTCTCGCCCTTTCTTCGCAAGCCATTCGAACAGGCCATGGAAGCCGGCGCTATCCCTGCCGATCTGACCACGATCGGTGGCACGTGGGGCGCAATCTCTGATCAGGGCGACCTGACCTATCTCAACCTCGTGCACCTTCCCAACGTCGACGGGACCGACGTCGAGAGCTTGACCGCTGCGGAAATCGAGGGCCGGCGCCAGGCAGTCATGGCTGCCGCGGCACTCACCGAGTTCACCCCTGGTTGCGAGCGAGCCAAGATCCGCAACTTCGGGATGAGCGTGGGCATTCGTGAAACCCGCAAAATCGACGCGGTCTACAACATGACCGACGAGGACGTCCGGGGTGAGGGCCGGTTCGACGACAGCATCGGCATCTTCCCCGAGTTCATCGACGGGTACGGCATTCTGATCCTGCCGACTACCGGCCGCTACTTCCAGGTGCCCTATCGGGCAATGCTCCCCAAGGGCGTCGAGAATCTGCTCGTGGCCGGCCGCTCAATCGGCGGCGACAAAGTCAGCCACGCAGCCGTCCGCAACATGATGTGCTGTGCAGTGAGCGGCCAGGGAGCTGGTGTCGCAGCGGCGATCTCCGTCGCAACCAACACCTCGGTCGCCGACGTCGACATCGTTGAGGTCCAGGCCGAACTCACGCGCCAAGGCGTCCGGATTCACTGATCGACGCGAAGCGGCACAACGAAATCGCTCGCAAAGCACCCGACCGCAGCGTCGGGTCGCAAGGTCCGTACCATCGGGCGACGTGGGCGCCATCGATCTCATCGCACCGCCCCGGTTGGGTCGGTCATTTCGCTGGCTGCTCGGTTCGTCCTGGGTGTCGAACATCGGCGATGGTGTCGCTCTCGCTGCCGCTCCGCTGCTCATTGCATCGCAGACGCGTGATCCGTTCCTGATTTCTCTCGCCGCGCTCGCTCAACGGACACCGTGGCTCTTCATTGGCTTGTATGCAGGGGTCCTCGCAGACCGAGTCGACCGACGTCGGCTGATCGTGATCGGCAACGCCGTTCGCGTCATCGTGCTCGCCAGTCTCACCGCAACAATCGTCGTGGACAGGGTCGACGTCACCGTTGTGCTCGCTGCGCTGTTCGTGCTCGCGACCGCAGAGGTCTTCGTTGACATCAGCACCGGAACGCTGCTGCCGATGATCGTCACCAGCGACGACCTCGGCGTCGCCAACTCCCGGTTGTTCTTCGGCATGATGACGCTCAACCAGCTTGTCGGCCCCGCATTGGGCGCCGCGCTGTTCACGGTCGGCTCGGCCATCCCGTTCGGATCACAAGCCGCTGCGATGGCCTTGGCTGCAGTACTCGTTTCCCGTATCGCAGCCAGGCGGCCGGTGCTACCTGACCCGACAGCGTCATCCCAGACACGAAGCGTCCATCGAGAGATTCGCGAGGGCACCCAATGGCTCTGGGCCCACCGGCCAATGCGCACGCTGACCATCACAATCTTCACGTTCAACCTTGCCTTCGGTGCGCTGATCGCATTGCTCGTGCTGCTCTCCATCGAACGACTTGGGCTTGGCGAGCTCGGCTTCGGATTGCTGACGAGCGCGAGCGCTGCGGGTGGTGTCGTCGGGTCGATTTTGTACGTCCGAACCGAACGTGCCGTCGGCATGGTTTGGATCATGCGCATCGGCCTCGTTATTGAGACATTGACCTACCTGGTCTTCGCTGTCACGACGGTGGCCTGGATCGCCATGGCAATGTTTTTCGTGTTCGGCATTCACGCGGCAATGTGGGGAACGACGTCGACCACGGTGCGCCACCGCGCCGTGCCCGAAGTGTTGCAGGGCCGGATCGGCAGTGTCTACCTCGTTGCCGTGCAGGGCGGCATCGCTCTTGGCGCTGGACTCGGCGGCCTCATCTCCAGCGTCTGGGGCGTGGCGAGCGCGTACTGGTTTGCCTTCGCGATCAGCGCCGTCCTGCTCGCCGCGATCTGGCGCGAACTCCGCCACATTGCAGAAGCTCCGGCCGCGTCGTCAGCTCTCGAGTAACTCGAGTTCTTCGTCGAGATATTCGGTCTTGCACTTGCTGCGCTGTAGCTTGCCGCTACTGGTCTTCGGGAGAGTCCCAGGATTGACGAGCATGATGTCGCGCGGCGGCAGGCCGCTCACCTCGAGTGTCCGTTCGTGGATCCGGGCACGAATGTCAGACAGATCACCGGAGCTCTCGGTCAGGCGTACTTCGGCCACGACGACGACGCTCTCCTTGCCCTTGTACCCGTCCATGCCAAAGGCGATGACGTTGCCGGCGCGCACGCCATCGAGCGGCCCGACAGCGCGCTCGATGTCTTCAGGGAACACATTGCGCCCGCCGACGATGATCACGTCCTTGATGCGGCCACACATGACGAGTTCGCCATCGAGGAGGTAGGCGAGGTCACCAGTACACAGCCAGCCGTCGTGGAAGAGCGCCGCAGTAGCATCTTCTCGCTTGTAGTAGCCCGGCGTGACCGAAGTGCCGCGCAGCAGGAGCTCACCGACGTGCCGTTCAGGCAACTCTTCGAACGTGTCGGGATCGACCACCTTCATCTCTAAGCCCGGCACCGCGGTACCGAGCAGGGGGAACTCGCGGGCGAGGACGGCGTACTCGTCGGGGTCCGTGACCTCGATCGGCTTGGCGACACGCTGGGTCTCAAGGATGACGCGATCAACCGTGTCGGTTCGCAAGCCACGTCCGCGCTTCGGGAACGAACCAGCGATCGCGACCTCGGCCATGCCGAACGCCGGGAAGACTCCGCCCGCAGGGAAGCCAAAGCGTGCAGCTTCGGCAACGAATGCGACGACCGCCTTCGGGTCGACGGGTTCGGCGCCCGAGAGCGCCAGGGTGAGGTGCGACAGATCGAGCCCGTCCATCCGCTTCAGCGCACGAGTCGCAAGCACCCACGAGAAGTTTGGGCCGGCAGTCGCGGTGCACTTGTAATCACTGAGCCACTGCATCCAGTTACCCGGATGCGCCAAGAAGTCTTGCGGGGCAGCCTGAACCAGGTTGACGCCCTTGGTCATTGGGATGGCGAGGAAGCCGACGAGACCCATGTCGTGGTACAGCGGCAGCCACGACATCATTGTTTCGTCGGGCTGAATCTCCGCCGCTTGGAGGGTCGCGTCGACGTTCGCCGACAGCACCCGATCAGGGATCATCACACCCTTCGGTTCGCTCGTCGACCCACTGGTGTACTGAAGAATGACCAGACGCTCGGGGTCGTGATCTGGCAGTTCAAGCGCATCGCCCGTCGGCACGTTCGGTGCACCCGGCAGAACGGACGCCATCGGTTCGATCGGCGGGTCACCCTCGGCTGCGGTGTAGAAGTCGGCAAGCATGGCGTCGATCAAGACAAGCTTCGCGTCGCCGTGTCGGATGCGGCCGCGGGTGCTGTCGACGAACGCATCGAGCGAGCCCATGCGCATCGGCAGTGGAAGCACCATCGAAGCAATCCCGGCCAGCCAGCAGCCGCGCACAATGGTCATCAACGCTCGACTGGTCGGGCCGAGCACAGCAACGTGGTCCCCGGGCACCAAGCCCTTCGCCTGTAACGCTGCGCCGACGGCGCGAGCGTCGTCGTGAATTTCCCGCCACGTAACGAGCGCAGGCCGACCGTCTGCGTCGAGGTCACCGCTCAGGACGGACTTGCCGACGAAGCGGACACCCGTGCCGAGATCGGCAGCAGCTTCCAAACGAGTGATCGTGGAGTCGACGTCAACCATGGTCCGAGACGGTACAACGTCAGTGCCAGCGCGCTCCAGCCAACGACGCTCTCCGGTCACGCTCCTGTCACGCTCCGGTCAGACCAAAGTGTGACGTTCTTGTCACGCTCCGGTCAGACCGGAACGTGACAGGAGTGTGACGGACTGTCTTATTGGCTGCCGTTGAGCCGCCCAGGGAGGTGGTGCATGGAGCCTCCCCGCACCTTGACTTCCTTGGGCTGGCACTGATGGCAGCCGTATTCGAGGTGGATGCCCTGGATCGACATCTGGGTGCCACGTGACTTCTCGAGGATCACCTGCGGGAGGTGGTACAAGTCGTCGCCACGACAGATCGGGCACTTTGGCCGCGGATCGCGAGTCCACTGCCCCCTGCACGCGGCACAGGTGAGCCGCAAGAGGCCGTCGCCCACGGGCTCGCCGTTGAGGTGCTCGTCCGACTCGCATGTCGGACACACAATGTCGAGTGCCATATCGGCATCGTAGGTGCCCGGTGGCCAGGGTCAGTTCGCAGCAAACGCTTCCGACAGTTGCGTGATGCTCTCTGGCGGCAGCGTCGTGTACAGCAATTCGGCCCCCTGGAACCGTGCTGCCTCTGCGGCGAGCTCACCGACGTGGACGTGTTCTGCGAGGATCACGACTGCGGTTGTGCCGTCGTGGACGGCCTGCTTGAACCAGCCGACCCACTCGTCCGGAATCCCAAGGTCGACTACCTTGGCGGTGACCGCGCCGACACCGGCGCCGACTCCCATGCCTGCGAGCCATCCGATCGGGCCGCCGATAATCAGACCGAGTAGCCCGGTCCACATGGCACCAGACGCGGCGGCCTTACCGGGCGTCGGATCGATTGTCTCGACGACATTCACCTTGCCGTCTTTCTTCGACACGATGACGGCGTCCTTCAGTTTCAGTGCCCCACTGACGCGCAGGCCATTCATGGCGAGCAGGAACTCCTGCGCCCGGAGCGGCGTGCTGAGGGCGACGCCGATGATCACCGGAGCATCGGGATCGAGGTCGATGTCAGAATTCGCTCGGAGACTCGGATCTGGTGGCTGAAAGTCACTCACACTGTGAGTCTGACCCACGGATTGCTGCAATCAAACCTCGCCGGCTGGCTCTGACAACTTCGTTCGTCCACCCGAGCGGCAATGATGGCCTGATGCCTGACTTTCGCACCCTCTCGCTCGACAATGGCCCCGGTGCCGGACAACCCATCCTGCTCGGGCACAACGACTTCTGGATGAAGTCGCTCGACGAGCGAAACGCGGCCTTCGCCCAACTACGCCACGAGAACACCGAGGGCGCTGGCATGTGTTTCCATGAGGAACTCTCGGTCATCGAAGGCGGCACGGCAGGGCCCGGGTTCTGGTCGGCCGTCAGCTACGACGACATTCGCCAAATCAATCGGACGCCCCACGCCTTCTCGTCAGCAGCCGGCATCACGCTTGGTGAGTCGGCGCCCGAGACACTCGAGTTTTTCGGATCGATGATCGTCTTGGACGACCCGCGTCACGCCAAGATGCGCATGCTCGTCCAGAAGGGCTTCACCCCGAAAACCGTCGCGCGCATCGAAGAGTCGGTGCGCGAACGTGCCCGCAAGCTCGTTGCCGAAGCGAAAGAAATGGGTGAGTGCGACTTCGTCGGGCAGTTGGCGGCACCACTCCCCCTCGGCGTGATCTGCGACATGCTCGGCGTGCCGCCCGAAGACGAACAACAGATCTTTGATTGGACCAACCTCATCCTCGGCGCCGGCGACCCCGACTTCACGATGGACTTGCACGAGTTGATTCTCGGAGCCGCTGGGATGTTCGACTACGCACAGGCCCTCGGCGAAGCGCGACTCAAGAACCCAACCGACGACATCGCATCAATTTTGATGCACGCCGAAGTCGACGGCGAGCGACTCACGGCTGCCGAGTTTGGCTCTTTCTTCATCCTGCTCGCAGTGGCCGGCAATGAGACCACCCGCAACGCAATTTCGTGGGGCATGCATCAGCTCCACCATCACCCCGATCAGAAGGCGCAGCTCCGCAACAACTACGCCGAGATGTCGATGCCGGCCGCCGAAGAGATCGTCCGCTGGGCGTCGCCGGTCCTCCACATGCGCCGGAGGGCGAACTACGACATCCAGGTTGGCAACACGATGATTCGCGAAGGCGAGAAGGTCGTCATGTGGTACTGGTCGGGCAACCGTGACGAGAACGTCTTCACCGACGGCCACGCCTTCGACATCAACCGTGCCAACAGCAAGGAGCAGGAGGGCTACGGGGCTGGCGGCCCGCACTTCTGCCTCGGCGCGAATCTTGCTCGCCGCGAAATCCAGGTGATGTTCGACGAGATCTTCACCCAGATCCCCGACATTGCGATCACGGGCGAACCCAACCGATTGGTCAGCGGCTTCATCAACGGCATCAAAACAATGAGTTGCGATACCCGAGGCTAAACCGGTCGGGGTTCGTGGGGAGCACAGCCCGTAGGATCTGGGGCCGTATGAGCGACACCGACATCGACAGCCAATCGGGCTCCAGCATCGACACTCCGGAACATCGGTACACGTCGGCGCTTGCGCAGGACATCGAAGTCGGTTGGCAGGACTTCTGGGCCGAAAACGGCACGTTCCACACGCCCAACCCCGTTGGAGCGCTCGCTGATCCCGACCGCAACGAGCCACTCGGCGAGAAGGTGTTTGTCCAGGACATGTTCCCGTACCCGTCGGGCGTCGGCCTCCACGTCGGCCACCCGCTCGGATTCATCGGCACCGACGTCTACTCCCGCTTCAAACGGATGACGGGCCACAACGTCCTCTACACAATGGGCTTCGATGCCTTCGGCCTGCCTGCCGAGCAGTACGCCGTACAGACCGGCCAGCACCCCGCGATCACGACCAACGAGAACATCGCCAACATGCGACGCCAACTGCGCCGACTCGGTCTGAGCCACGACATGCGACGCTCGGTATCGACCACCGATCCCGAGTTTTACCGCTGGACACAGTGGATCTTCAGCCAGGTATTCAATGCGTGGTACGACGACTCCCCTGATGTCGATGGCGCGCGCCCGATCAGCGAACTGATCGAAATGTTCGAGTCCGGCGAGCGCGACACACCCGACGGCTCACCGTGGGCTGACCTCTCGTCTGGCCAACGCAATGTGATCATCGACGACCACCGCCTCGCCTACATCTCCGAAGCGCCCGTCAACTGGTGCCCGGGCCTGGGCACCGTCGTCGCCAACGAAGAAGTCACCGCTGACGGCCGCTCCGATCGCGGCAACTTCCCCGTGTTCAAGCGCAACATGCGCCAGTGGATGATGCGGATCACCACGTACGCCGACCGTCTGATCGACGACCTCGAACTGCTCGACTGGACCGATGCGATCAAGGCGATGCAGCGCAACTGGATTGGGCGCAGCAACGGCGCCAAGGTCGACTTCGCCTCCGAGGCCGGGCCGATCAGCGTGTTCACCACACGGCCCGACACATTGTTCGGGGCCTCCTTCATGGTCCTCTCCCCCGAGCATCCGTTCGTCGATCAACTCGCCGATCCGGCTCGTACGCCCGGAATAACCGAACAAATTGCGGCCTATCGGACACAGGCGGAAGGCAAGAAGGAATTCGAGCTGCAGGACGACACGCGCGAGAAGACCGGCGTGTTCACCGGCGCGTACGCGACCAACCCGGTGAACGGTGAGCCGGTGCCGATCTGGATTGCCGACTACGTCCTGATGGGCTACGGCACCGGCGCGATCATGGCTGTCCCGTGCGGCGACACTCGTGACTTCGAGTTCGCCCGCAAGTTCGATTTGCCGATCCCAGCTATCCAAGAGCCGCCAGCATCTTGGTTCGCAGAGCGTGGCCTCGACGTCACGCTCGACACCCGCCAGTGGCCCGAAGCGTTCGTCGGCGATGCCCCGTACGTGAACAGCACGAATGAGCATCTGCAACTGGACGGGCTCGTCAACAAGGTCGAAGGCATCGCCGTGATGAACGCTTGGCTCGAGCGGGCTGGTGCCGGTGAGGCCACTGTCAATTACAAGCTTCGCGACTGGCTGTTCAGCCGCCAGCGTTACTGGGGCGAGCCCTTCCCGATCGTCTACGACGCCGACGGTAATCCGCACAGCATCCCCGACTCAATGCTGCCGGTCGAGCTGCCCGAGACCGATCAATTCGCCCCGCGCACGTTTGACGCTGACGACGCCATGTCTAACCCTGAGAGCCCGCTGGACCGCCTCGACGACTGGATGAACGTCGAACTCGACCTGGGCGACGGCATGCAGACCTACCGCCGCGACAGCAACGTGATGCCGCAGTGGGCTGGCTCGTGCTGGTATCAGATGCGTTACATCGATCCGCTCAATGACGACCGGTTCTGTGCCGTCGAGAACGAGGAATACTGGATGGGCCCGCGCACCGACGTGCGGCCCGATCATCCCGGTGGCATCGACCTCTACGTGGGCGGTGTTGAGCACGCCGTGCTGCACCTGCTGTACGCCCGTTTCTGGCACAAGGTTTTGTTCGACCTCGGCCACGTCAGCTCCGTCGAGCCGTACGCACGCCTGTTCAACCAGGGCTACATCCAGGCATACGCCTTCAAAGACGAGCGTGAGATATACGTCGAGGCTTCCGAAGTCGAAGGGAATCCCGACGACGGCTGGACCCACAACGGCGAACCGGTTAAGCGTGAGTACGGCAAAATGGGCAAGAGCCTCAAGAACGCTGTGTCACCCGACGAGATGTACGAGGCCTACGGCGCC
>NZ_JBDNIJ010000239.1:0-6106 GCF_041688325.1 Ilumatobacter sp. | reverse complement strand
GTGAGCGCTCGTAGCCTGACTGGCGATGAAGACGCGCACACTGCTCCTGCTCTCGGTGGGCACCGCATTGATGATCTTGCTTGCCGGCGGTGCGCTGCTGTTTCAGCTCTCCAACCAGGAGTCGACGACTGCAGCGATGGCCCTCGGGTCAGCCACAACAATCGGCGATGTCGACGTCACCGTCGTCTCCGCTGCTGTTACTGGCACGCGGCTCGTGGTGTCGGTCGAGATCGGTGGAGTCGACGACAGCAATGGCATCGACAGTTTTCGACTGGTGACGGGTGATCAACGGCTCGATCCGATCGCCGCGCAAGCCGCCGGTCGATGCGGCTCGATCAGTGTTGCCGCCCTGGCGTGCACCATCGAGTTCGACATCAGCGCCAGCGAAGGGACGAGCCGTGTCCTTGTGCTGCGGCGCGGCGAAGAACAAGCGACCTGGCGTCTGGGCTGAGCGTCTGGGCTGGGCTGCGTCTGAGATCTCGGGGCGAGGCACCCGATATTTCAAGACGATTCGGTGAACGTGTTGCTCTGACCACCGGCCGTACCGGACAGAACGCTGCAAGAGCGCTACCGTAAACGTCGTGAGCGATAAATTTGACGTCGTAGTAATCGGTGGCGGTCCGGGTGGATACTCGGCGGCCCTCTACGGAGCATCGGCGGGGCTCAATGTTGCCCTCGTCGAGATGGACGCCCTCGGTGGCACCTGCTTGAACCGAGGCTGCATTCCGGCCAAGGCGTTCCTCGAGACCGCTGCAGTCAAGCGTCATGTCGACCATGCAGCTGAGTTCGGGATCAACCCGCCCGGCCATGAAGAAGGCAAACAGGCCACCGTCGACTTCGCTCGGACGCAGGCACGCAAGCAGGGCATCGTCGACGGCCTCGTCGCCGGTATCGCCGCGATGTGTAAGGGCCGCAAAGTCGAAGTCTTCAACGGTACGGGCTCGCTCGGCCCAGGCCGCACGGTTGGCGTCGTGATGAACGACGGCTCGAAGGCGATCATCACCGGCGATGCCGTGATCCTCGCCACCGGATCGGTGCCCCGCACCATTGCGGGCTTCGATCGGGGTGGCCCGATCATGACCAGCGATGAGGTACTCGATCTCGACTACGTGCCCAGCCGGGTCGCAGTGATCGGTGGCGGCGCCATCGGTTGCGAGTTCGCATCGACGTTCGCCGACCTCGGCTCCGAGGTCACCATCCTCGAAGGTGCACCGAAAATCTTGCCGGGCCTCGATACAGACGTTGCCAAGGTCGTCGAGCGGTCGTTCAAGAAGAAGAAGATCGCCTTGAAAACCGGCATCATGGTCACGGGCCATCAGCCGAACGATTCAGGTGGCACCACCGTTTCCTTTGGCCCGAAAGACGGTGAGAGCGACTCGGTCGAGGTCGACGTCGTCGTCGTGTCGGTCGGTCGTCGGCCGCTCGCTGACCATCTCGGCCTTGAGGGCACAGCAGTCGTCGTCGACGAGCGTGGCTTCGTGCAGGTCAACGAGTCCTGCGAAACCGGTGAGCCGGGCGTGTACGCCATTGGCGACCTGATCAACACGCCGCAGCTCGCGCACGTCGGCTACGCCGAAGCGATTCTCACCATCAAGCACCTCCTCGGCGAGAGCCCCATGCCGATCCGTTACGACCGGGTCCCCTGGGCGATCTACTGCCACCCCGAGGTTGCGTGGGCGGGCCCCGACGAGCAGCAGGCAAAAGATGCCGGCTACGACGTTGTCGTTGGCAAGCACTCCTTCAAGTTCAATAGCCGGGCCCAGATCATTGGTGAGACCGAAGGCCTCGTCAAGGTCATTGCCAAGAAGAACCCCGACGGCACGGCGGGCCAAGTGCTCGGTGTCCACATGGTCGGGCCGTGGGCCACTGAGCAGCTGTCGGGTGGCTACCTCGCAGTGAACTGGGAAGCAACGGTCGACGAGATCGCCGAGTTCATCCAGCCGCACCCCAGCCTTTCTGAACTGTTCGGCGAAACGGTGCTCTCGCTCACTGGCCGCAGTTTTAGCGGCTGAGCGCCGTTCTCCGATTCGCCCTTCGACTCGCCCGTCACTCGCACACACTCTCCGCACTTCAACAAGGACTCACCATGGCAGACGTCATTCTTCCCCAGCTCGGCGAAACGGTTACCGAGGGCACCATCACTCAGTGGTTCAAGAAGATCGGCGACGCCGTTGCTGAAGACGAGCCGTTGTTCGAAGTGTCGACCGACAAGGTCGACACCGAGGTGCCGTCGCCGGTCTCCGGCACGCTCACCGAAATTCGCGTCGAAGAGGGCGAGACTGTCGACGTCGGCACCGTGATCGCTGTTGTCAGCGGCGGTGGCGACGCAGCCCCGGCTGCACCCGCCGCCCAACCAGCGCCCGCACCCGAGCCAGCGTCAGCCCCAGCACCAGCGCCCGCACCCGAGCCAGCGCCAGCCCCCGCACCAGCCGCACCAGCCGCACCAGCCGCTGCGGCATCCGCACCAGCGCCGGCCCCAGCGCCGATGGCAGCTCCGGCTCCCGTTGCTGAGTCAACGACGGCAAAGGCCGGCGACAACCGCCTGCTTTCGCCGGTCGTGCGCCGTTTGGTGAACGAGAACAGTCTCAATCCCGACTCGATCCCCGGCACCGGCCCTGGTGGCAGAATCACCCGCGACGACGTCCTCGATTACATCGATGCCGGCGGTGGCAAGGCAGCCCCGGCGGCCGCGCCCGCTCCGGCCGCGCCCGCCGCCCAAGCATCAGCTGCGGCTCCCGCCGCTCCACCGGCATCAGCTCCCGCAGGGGGTGCGGGTGCCAGCGACACGTCGATCCGGCTCTCCAAGATTCGTCAGCTCACTGGCGATCACATGATCATGAGTAAGGCAGTCAGCCCCCATGCCTTCAGCGTCGTCGAAGTTGACTTCGCCAACGTCGACATCACCCGCAACGCAGCCAAGGCCAGCTGGAAAGCACAGCACGGCTTCAGCCTCACGTACCTCCCGTTCATCTCACGAGCAGTCATCGACGGTCTTCGTGAGTTCCCGCACCTCAACGCGAGCGTCGGTGACGACGAGTTGATCATCCACAACTACATCGATCTCGGCATCGCCGTCGACCTGGATTACGAGGGCCTCCTCGCACCGGTGCTCCGTGGTGCCGAGACCAAACGCCTCGGTGCAATCGCCACCGAAATCTCTGATCTGGCCAACCGGGCCCGCGAGCGCAAGCTCACCCCTGACGAAGTCTCTGGCGGTACGTTCACGCTGTCCAACAACGGTTCGGCCGGGTCGGTGCTCACGATGCCGATCATCAACCAGCCGCAGGTCGGTATCATCTCGACGGATGCAATCGTCCGGAGGCCGGTCGTCACTCGTGGTGCCGATGGCGGCGAAGCAATTGCCATCCATCCCGTCGGTAATTTGGCAATGAGCTGGGAACACCGTGCCTTCGACGGCGCCTATGCGGCCGGCTTCTTGAAGCGGGTCAAGGAGATCCTCGAGACCAAGGATTGGTCGACCGAATTGTGACTCAGCCGCTGCGGGTCCGGTGGTTGGGCAGCGTGCCCTATCGCGAAGCGCTCGCGGTACAGACGTCGCTGTTCGAACACGGCACCGGCCAACACCTGCTGCTCCTCGAGCATCCGCACGTCTTTACCTACGGGCGGACCACCGATCTCACCACCAACCTGAAGTGCGAGCCGGCTGCTGTCGGTGCCGAGTTGATTGCTGCCAAGCGCGGTGGTGACATCACGTATCACGGCCCCGGCCAGCTCGTCGGCTACCCAATTCTGAATGTCGATAACTCGCTCGGGGCAACCGGGCACGTGTGCGGTGTCGAAGGTCTGATCATCGACGTATTAGTCGAACTCGGCGTGCCGAATGCGAGCCGACTTGATGGCTATGCGGGTGTGTGGCTCGATGCGGGTACGGCGCGCGAGCGCAAGATCTGTGCGATCGGCGTGCGGTTGAAGAAGGGGCGGACCATGCACGGTTTCGCCCTCAACGTCACGACCGACCTCACCTACATGCGCGACCACATCGTGCCGTGCGGGATCAGCGACAAGCCGGTCACGTCGCTGGCCGAAGAGGGTGTCGACGTGTCGCTGGCCGACGTCGTTGATGTCGTTGCCCGCCTTGCTGCTGATCGCTGGGCTGCCGACGCTGATGCCGAGAGTGGAGCAGAGGGTCGCGGTGTCGTCGAACGTCAGGACGTTGCCTGGAAGCACGCTGCTGATGGGCGCGACCTTGCAGCGTTCTCACGGGGTGAGGGCCCCGGTGACCAGGTAAAACTCGTGTCAGCACGCGCGACCGGCCGCCTCGAAGCTGCCGGTGTCGATGTTGCTGCCGGGCTGTCGATTGAGACGCGTAAGCCTGATTGGTTGCGCCCGAAGGTCAATCTTGGCCCCGAGGTGCTGGAGCTGAAGAAGACGATTCGTTCGCTCGACCTCATCACCGTGTGCGAAGACGCCGGCTGCCCGAACCTGTCTGATTGCTGGTCTGATGGCACGGCGACCTTCATGGTGTTGGGGGAGCGGTGTACCCGCGCCTGTGGCTTCTGCCTGGTCGACACGCGCAAGCCGATGCTGCCCGCCGACGATGAGCCCGCACGGGTCGCTGAGGCGATCGACCGGATGGCGCTCGATCATGCGGTGCTCACGATGGTTGCCCGCGACGATCTGGCCGACGGCGGCATGGCCCACGTCGCGGCGTGTGTCGAAGCAATCCGGCTCCGGCGCCCGTCCGCGAACATCGAGACGTTGATCTCTGATGCAAAGGGCGACGAAGCATCGCTTGAGTTGCTGTTTGCGTCGCGGCCCGACGTGATGAACCACAACGTCGAGACCGTCGCCCGGCTGCAGCGGGCCGTTCGACCGTCTGCTAGCTACGCCCGATCGCTCAGCGTCCTTGCCCGAGCGAAGAAGGCTGGCTTGATCACCAAGACCGGGTTCATGGCAGGCCTCGGTGAGACCGATGACGAGATTGTTGGCTTGCTCGCTGACATCGCCAACCTCGGTGTCGACATCGTCACGATTGGTCAATACCTGCGGCCGACGTCGAACCACCTGCCGATCGCCCGCTACGCCGACCCCGCCGAGTTCGATCGGTGGAAGCAGATCGGCGAGTCGTTCGGCATTGGCCACGTCCAAGCCAGCCCGTTGACCCGCAGCAGCTACCACGCCAAACAGGCGTCCGACGCCGTCGCAGTCCCGGTGGCTGTCCCGGTGTCGATTTCGCTCTGACCGGGTTGACTGATGCAAGCGGCAGGCTGTTGCTATGTCTCGTTCCGTGGTAGGTCTGAACTCACGTTCAGCGCGGCGCGATTGCCACGAATGCAGGCACGGATGATCGCTCCGAAACTCAGGGCGAGACCGACGGGCAAGATCAACGGCAGCAGGTCCGTCGTCGGGGCGAGCACTCCGACTGCGAAGCCAGTGCGAGCCGATAATGACGGCGGCCGTCTGGAGCCCTCCTCGAGCGGCACTGTTCCCCGCGACCCAGGCTTCAGGCGACGCCAACGTGGCTCGGGTCCGTAGCCCGACCCAGCGATTCGGCCCGATCGCGCCCGCGGTGGTTCGGGCGGCAATGGTCCACAGGACGACGGCACCGACAATCGGCAGCACGCTCAGTGGCAACGCCAGGCCAATCGGCGATCGATTGACGGCCATGAATTGCGTACGAATGTCCACGACGGCGACACGAGTTCTTCCGGCACTGTGACGATGATTTCCATCGCCCGCCGCCGCCCCACTCGCCAGGCAATCGGCTCGGTCCTACTTCGACTGTCATTGCGACTGTCATTGCGACTGTCATTGCGATTGCGATTGCGATTACGACTGGGATTACGACTGCTGATGGCGATGGCGATGGCGATGGCGATGGCGATGGCGATGGCGATCGCGACTGCTGATGGTCGCTGGATCTCGTGATGCGGTTCGGCCGGGGCTGCGCCGCAGCGAGGTGTCGGGCTGCGCCAGATTCTCTGAGATTTTTTCGATATTTCTGTGGCCAGAGATGCCGCGCAGGGCCACCTGATTGCTGGCCTGAGAAGGGCGCGGCACGCCGTGCGGATGGGCCGTCACGCTGGTTCGCTCGACCGCGTCGCGCCTGGTCAGCGATGCCTCTGGGCCCCCTGGAAGCATCCCG
>NZ_JBDNIJ010000033.1:0-6999 GCF_041688325.1 Ilumatobacter sp. | reverse complement strand
CCGACTCGGGCCCTCTGGATCCCGTTAGCGCTCGGTCGTCCGCTCGGTTCGGCGGAAGATCCGGTCGTCGCAGACCCGTGCGGCGCGTGGCCGGACGTTGTTCGGCGTCAGTGGTGCCGGGCCCGACCAGGTCGACGCCGTAGCTCGTGCACTCGCGTCGATTGTCGAGGCCGAGTCGATCACCGAGCTGCCCGATTCGGCCGGGGCCAACGTAATGAATGGGCCTATGACATGCCGCTGCCCGTACGCCACCTCGCAGATGATCTGCGGACCTTCTACCACGAGGCCATCGCGGCCCAGCCCGGATCCGCGGCACCAAACCACGACGCCCTCAACGACTGGATCTTTGGTGGCACCGCACTCGGCAACACGTTGTAGGCGGTTGCCGACCGGCTCACCCGTGCCGAGGACCCCATGGCTGCCCTCGTACGCGGTCTCCTGATCCCCGAGGGTCGTTACAACTGCGGCAGAGCGTTCTGACTGCGACCGCCTCGGCCGAGTCGGAATACCTCAGAGTCGTTCGAGTCGGGCGGTGAACCCGATGTAATCCCAGATCAGCTGCTCACCGTCGATGCGACGTCGGACTTCGATCGGTATCCCGACCGGGCGAAGGACGTGCACACCGTCTTCGAACGTGGCGACCACGCTGATCGGAGTCTGCTTGTCGAACTCAGCAACATCGTTGACGCCATGCGCTGCGGTTCCGTCGCAGCGCATGTCGTGGATTATCCCGGCTGCGGTGATCGTGACGCGACTCCTGCCTGCTCGATGCGTTGGACCGCTCCGAGCGACGGATGTTTGAGCTGCGGGTCGCCACCCACGCTCACGTCGACAACATGCCACGTGCCGCGCATGTCGATCGCTCCGTCGGCGAGCGTCGTGTCGCACCCTGCCAAGATTGGCGGGGGCATCTCACCGGCCCATCCGCCTGGAGGAGTGAAGGCCACGGGAATCTCGTCGACATGCATGGAGCAAGACTGGCATGCGGCGACGCCCGCATTCGGTCCTGAACGTTGCAAGCTGCAACGATCAGGAACATGACTGACACGTTTAATGCACTCGTCGTCCGCGAAGCCGAAGAGGGCAACCCGAAGTCGGCGTCAGCGTCGATCGAGCAGCTCACTGACGCCGACCTGCCCGATTACGACGCCGGCGATGTGGTCGTGCAGATCGACTTCTCGTCGCTCAACTACAAGGACGGCATGGCGCTGACCGGTAAGGGTCGAATCCTGCGGTCGTATCCCATGGTGCCGGGCATCGATTTCTCTGGAACGGTTATCTCGTCAGAATCACCGAAGTTTGCATCGGGCGACGAAGTGATCCTCACCGGCTGGGCCGTTGGCGAGCGTTACTGGGGCGGCTACTCGCAGCGTCAGAAGGTCAAGGCCGGCTGGCTGGTTCGCCGCCCGATCGGCATGAGCGCCATGCAGGCAATGGGCATCGGCACCGCAGGCCTGACGGCCATGATGTGTGTGCTCGGTCTCGAAGACGGTGGCGTGAGGCCAACCGACGGCCCGATCGTGGTCACCGGTGCAGCCGGTGGCGTCGGCAGTGTCGCTGTCGCGATCCTCTCCCACCTCGGTTACACGGTCACGGCCGTCACGGGCCGCCCCGAGCAGCATGACTACCTCCGCTCGCTGGGCGCCACCAACTTCCTCACCCGCGAGGAGATGAGCGAGGCACCGAAGCCGCTGGAGGCCGAAAACTTCGCTGGCGCGGTCGACACCGTTGGCTCGACGATGCTCGCCAAGGTCATTGCCCAAACCAAGTACCAGGGTGTCGTCACGGCGTGCGGCCTTGCTGGCGGTGTCGACTTGCCGAGCACGGTGATGCCGTTCATCCTCCGCGGCGTGCGCCTCCAAGGCATCGACTCCGTGATGGCGCCGGTCGAGGCGCGTGATGCTGCCTGGGCTCGACTGCTCACCGACCTCCCGTCCGACCTACTCGACGCGATGACCGAGGTCGTCCCCATGAGTGCCCTGCCCGACCAGGCCGAAGCGATCGTGGCCGGCCAGGTTCGCGGTCGCATCGTCGTCGATCCAAACGCCTGATGGCCCTCGTCCGCTGGGTCACCGAGATGGGCATGGGCGTCGACGTCCATGGCCACGACTACACCAAGGCCGCGCGCCGTGCGGTGTCTGACGCATTGCGCCACAGCAGCCTGAACTTTTTCCGCGCGACCGACAAGACGCGCGACGACATGCACGTCGAGGTGATCGTCGCCGTCGCCGATCCAGACGCAGTCGACACTGACGCCGTCAAGGCAGAGGTGCCCTACGGAACGGTCACGGTGCGAGCCGTAGCTGGCGGCCTCGATGTGCCGCCAGTCGAGGGCACCACCGATGGTGTCGTGATCGCCAACGCCGCGATCCTCGTCAGCTTCCCCGAGTAGTTACACATGGGGTCAGGCCCCTTTCGCAACTCTCCAGAGTTGCCAGAGGGACAGAGTTGCGAAAGGGGCCTGACCCCATACGTACTTAGGTGAGGTTGTGTTGGAACATTGCGATCGTCTTTGCCCAGCAGCCTTGTGACGCGGCCTCGTTGTAGGTCGCGTAGCCGGGCCAGGTGAATCCGTGGTCAGCGTCCGGCCAGATGTCGACAGCGACGTTGGACATCTCGGCGGTGGCATCGAGGAAGCGCTGGTGCATGGCGATTGATTGCACCTGGTCGGCGTCGCCGATGCCAAGGTAGAGGTCGCCGACGATCTGCTTGGGTGTGAGGTGCGGCGAGTCGGCCTTGTCGTCCGCGAGGAATGACGGATGCCAACCGGCACCGCACACGAATCGATCGGGTAGACGCGTCATCGCTCGGACCACCGCACGTGCGCCGAGGCAGAAGCCGATGGTGCCGAGTGGGCCTTGGTCGGCACCCGTTGCTGCTAGCGCCTGATCGACGTCGCGCTGGATCTGCTCGTCGGTCATCGCCGTGATCCAACCCTTGACGTTGCCTCGGAGTGCTGGGTCGGCGGCGGCCTGCTCGGGTTCGACGTGGACCATGCGCCCCTGCCGATGGTGGAGGTCAGGTGTGATCACCCGGTATCTGGCCGAGGCCAACTTGGCCATGAACTCGTGCGTGGCCTTGCGGATGCCCGGAGCGTCGATCATGATCATCACGGTTGGCCAGCTGCCACCATTGGCTGGCGAGTCGATGGGCTGCTTGATGACGACGGCCATCTCGCCCTCGTCGGTCGGGATGTCAATGATCTCTTCGAACAGTTCCATTCGGAGAAGGTAGTGCTCCCAATCGCGACTGAGTACGGCTGGATCGTTGCAGTAGCCGAGGCAGTGAGGCTGGCCGGCTGTCCGGAGCAAACGTGGCGTCAGGCGGTGAGCGAGCGAGCGTTGGTTGAGAGGATCTTGTCGAGAGTTGCGGCAGTGATTCCGAGCGTGCGCAGCCCAGCCAACAACTCGCCGGCGGTCTTCGTCGTGTTCGGCGCATCGGTCCCGAAGATGATGCGGTCGCCCAACCGCTCGGCGACCTCGACAGTCAGCGGAACTGGGCTGCCCGTCACGGGCGTCAGATCGGCGACCATATTTGGTTGTTCGTCGAGGAGGGCGACCGCCTGCAGAAATGCCTCGTGGCCGAAATGGGCAAGGATGATCGTCGTGCCCGGGTTGGCCGCCGCAGCGCGACCGATCGGAGCGATCTCGTTTTCCATCGTGAAGCCGGTCGGAGAGTGCCCGGCGTGGATAACGACAGGGACATGGCGCCGGCCGGCTGAAGCCAGCACGGGGGCAAGGCGAGGGTCGTCGGCCTCGTAGTCGCCAACTGAGCAATGCAGCTTGAGGATCTTTGCTCCAGCGTCGATCGCTGCGTCGAAGTCAGCACCGGGGTCGGTGTCATCAGGATGCACGGTGCACCCTGGCAGCACGGTGACGGGGTGATCAGCAACTGCGGCGCTGGCTTCGAGCATGGTCTCGTTGAGCGCCCTGGCCATGCCCGCCTTGTGTGCATACGGCAGGTTCCAGATGGTGTCGATGCCATCAGCGTGGTGCCGGTCGAGCACCGTCCGGTGGTCCGTCGGATACGAGAAGTCGTTGACCCCGTGGTCGGCGAAGAACCGCCTGATCGCTGCTGCCAAACGGTCAGGAAGCAGGTGGGTGTGGGAGTCGACGATCATCAAGACAGTTGACCAGGTCGTCAGCCACTGCTGAGTGTCGGACGGACGACGCCGACGGGCCTCACTCCGATGCGAAGAACCGGCGAAGCTGTTCGTCGAAGGCCGCGGCGAAATCGTCATACAGAGGACGGAGCTCCCGCGCCGACCAATCGTTCGGAAGTAGATCGTTCGGGAGTTGCGGCTCAATGCGGAGGAATCGCACCACAGCGGCCGAAATGGTGAACGTCGTCGGCAGCAGTCGATCGTCTTGCTGGTCCACCTCAGCACGATGCGCCGTGAGCATGTGGATGAGTCGCTGAGAGCGAGCGTCGATGGCGGCGAGTGGCCACAGGCGATCGACGAGGTCGGCGGTGTCATCGACCTCGATGACACCCCGCGTGATGATCACCTCGTCCGGGCGGGGAGGGTTGTCGACGTTTGCCGGCCGAAGCCAAATGTCAGGTCGGAGTTCGGCAAACCGCGACCCGATCATCGCCTGACGAAATGCGCGTCGGTCGGCCATCGTGCGCCGATCCCCTGACGCAATCGCAGTGATCCAATCACCGTTCCACTCGCGCGTGGTGGCGTGACGCCCTGCGTCTTGTTCGCGCTGCCGTTCGAGCAGGCGTCCAGCGAGCGCGTAGTGGCCCTCAGCCACCGTCAGCTCACCATTGGCGACCATTCGAGAGAGTGAGGTCCGGGTAGTTCCAGGGCGGATGTCGAACAGCTCAGCGAGCCGGACAAGGGCTCGAACCGGGAGGACCGGTGGGTGTGATCCGAGGAGGGCGGAGAGGATGACCGAACGAGCAGAGAACGGCTCGATCTCCAGGCCGTCAATACCGCGATCACTACCGCGACTGATATTACGACGGGTGTTCATGATGAACTAAAAGTGTATCATTAAGCCATGACGACGATCACACCGACGCTGGTGCCGTCAGGTGCACAGTTGCCCGACGTGCTGCCGACCGAACGGTTGAACGAGCGCGGCATGGCGACGCGAGCGCTGCGCGACCAACTCCGCAAGATCAACAACATCGGGAACGTGTTCACGGTGGCCTGTGCGCTCGCGCAAACCATCGGCGCCGTCGCTGTTGCTGGCTATCTCAACACGTGGTGGTCGTACGTCGTTGCCTTCCTGCTGCTTGGCGGCGGTCACGCCCGGCTCAACATCCTTGGCCACGAAGCCGCCCATCGGTTGCTGTTCTCGAACCGTCGTGCCAACGATGTTGTCGGCCGGTGGCTGCTGTCGTACCCGAGCTATCAGGCGATGCTTGCCTACCGACGTTCACACTTCGCCCATCACCGCGACGAGATGGGCCCTGAAGAGCCCGACCTCTCGCTGTACTCGGGCTATCCGATTCCACCCGACTCGTGGCGGCGCAAACTGCGGCGTGACGCCACGGGCATCAGCGCCTACAAAAACTTTCGCGGGCTCGTGGGTGCCGCCCGCAAGGGTGCGCTCGAAGCCCGCCAGATCCTGCTTGTTCACGTGGTGCTACTCGGGGCGTCGATCGCCGTGATGCGGCCGCTCATGTACGTGGTGTGGATCCTTGCCTGGTCGACCCTGTGGCGCGTCTCGAACCGGGTGCGGTCGATTGCCGAACATGGCGGCATGATCCAATCGGCCGACCGCCGCCTCACGACGCACGTCATCCGCCAGAGCCTCACCGCCCGCATGTGGATGGTGCCGTACAACACCGGCTGGCACCTCGCCCACCACGTTGACATGGGCATCCCGTGGCGCAACCTCCCGAAGCTTCATGCCGAACTCGTCGCATCGGGCTGGGTCATCGAAGCAATCGAATACCCGACCTACCGAGCGTTCTGGAAAGCAGCGACGTCGGCGACGGTCAAGCAACCTGACGTCGAAGGCGCCGGCCAAGGCCGATCGAGCATGCTGAACTTCGACGACTGATCAACTTGGACGACTGATCAACTTGATGGAGACGCGTCGCCGCGGTTGCTTGGCGACGAGAGTCGACGTTGTCGTTCCATCAGGCTGCACCAGTCCCAGTCGGCTCCGCCGAGGGCGTGCACGTCGGCAAGGAACTGGGCGACCAGTGCAGTAACCGGCAGCGACACATTCATTGCGCTTGCCTCGTCGAGGACGAGTCCGACGTCTTTGCGCATCAGCGTCGTCGAGAACCCGAAGTCGTATTCACCAGCGATCATCTGCGCGGCCCGGTTCTCCATTTCCCATGACGTCGACGAGCCCTGGGTCATCACGTGTACAACTTTTTCTGGATCGAGTCCGGCATTGATTGCAAAGTCCAGCCCTTCGGCCAGCGCTTGAGCAACGCCAACAACACAAATCTGGTTGGTCATTTTGGTGATCTGGCCAGCTCCCGATGGCCCCATGTGGGTGACGCGTCCTGCGTACGCAGCCATCGTCGGCTCCGCACGAACAAACGCGTCTTCATTCCCACCGACCATGACGGTGAGCGAACCGTTGCGAGCACCATCGACCCCGCCCGAAACCGGCGCATCGAGGAAATGAGCCCCACGGCCGGTGAGTTCATCAGCGAATCGGCGCGCTCCCGCAGCCGAGATGGTGGAGTGGTCGAGCCAGATTGCGCCAGCGGCAATATGGGGCAGCGCTTCGTCGACGACGACCTGCATCTGCTTGTCGGCGGGTAGTGACGAGACGATGACATCGGCCTGGTCAACGGCATCGGCAACCGACCCGGCGGCTGCACCGGCATGCTCGCCAGCCCAGGAAGTCGAAGCAGCGGCTGCGATATCGAAGACCTTCACTTCATGGCCATGTTCGGGGTCAGCAAGATGTCCAGCGATTGGCCAACCCATCCGACCGAGCCCGATGACTGCGACCCTCATGCCGGCATCCCTGGCTTGCCCTGATCCTCGATCGTGAACCCGCCAGCGAGGCGAGCATTGAT
>NZ_JBDNIJ010000238.1:0-2087 GCF_041688325.1 Ilumatobacter sp. | reverse complement strand
GGCTGGCCGTACCCGATGTCGCTGCCCGCCCCGCATGCATCGAGTTCGACGCCAACGCTGTTGATGATCGGGTTCACCGAACGCGGAGCCTGCAACAGTTTGGGCTGCGCGGCCGATGCGCCACTGTTGATCGCTGCGCTGAGCGGCACCAGCCACTCGTTATCGACTTCGATGTCATCGTTTAACAACGCCACCGCAGTTGCGTCCGGCGCCAGCCTCCAGGCCGCGTCGAACCCGACGTTCGCGGCAGCTCCGTACCCCTCGTTGGTCGTCCGGATCACCGTCACGTCGGCTGGCCCATAGCCGTCGTCAGACAGTGCCGTTGCGCTGTTGTCGACCACGATGATCGGTCCGGCTCCGCCTGCTTCGACGAGCGATGCCGTGCAACGCTGCACTCGTTCGCTGGGGCCGCCATGAGTAACAACGACGACCGGCACCATCAGTGAACTCGGCGAATTGAGCGGCGAAGTGAGCGGCGCGGTCATCGGCGTGCCTGCACCTTGGACAACGTGCGACGCAACACGTTGGGTCGCGTCTCGACAGCAGGGGCACCAGAACGCATCGGGCGTTCGAGCCAGTCGTGTCGATCCGGGTGCAGGTTCGGGTTGTAGTACGGATCGTTGTTGATCTCGTAGTGCCAACGGTCGTTGATGAATGCGTACTCCTCGGGGCGCAGCACGCTGACACGTGTTCTGCTTTCGAAGTGGTACCAGCTGGCGTACGGGGTCCAGATGATCCGGTGCCCGCCGGCGCGGACCTTGAGCGAGAAGTCGACGTCGTTGTAGTTGAGCGGCAATTCAGTGGTGAATCCGCCGACGGCTTCGAACACCGAACGGCGAACCAGGCAAGCAGCAGCGGTGACGCCGCTGCATTCCCGTTCGACGGCGAGTGGTCGCATTGGCCAGGGCCCGGGCGAGTCGCCAGCCCAGCCGAGGCAGGCGTGCATGATGTCGTGGTGGTACACGTGCCCGCCGTGCTGCAGTGTTCCGTCGGAGAACAGCAGCCGTGCGCCGACCATGCCGACGTCGTCGAGTTCGAGGTGCGCCACCATCACCCCGACGCTCGCCGGGTCAATCAGTTCGGTGTCGTCGTTGAGCACGAGGAACAGGTCGCCCGTGGCCGCAGTTGCGCCAGCGTTGATCTTCGCCGAGAAGTTGAAGTCGTCGTGGAAGGGAACGAGGCGCAGCCGGTCGCCTGCGATCCGGCGAAGGGCGTGCAGCACCGGCTCGGGTGTCGCATCGTCGAACACCACCACGAATTCGAGTTCCTGGTAGTCGGACCGTGTGGCGAGGCTCTCGACTGCATCGACCACGTAGCTGCGCGTTGCACCCCACACACGGCCCGATGACCCACGCGTCGGGATGATGACGCTGACGAGCGGCGTCGAGGCCACCCGGCGATTGACGCGGTAGCAGCCGTCGTATTCGGTGCGCTCGACCGTGGCGTCGATGCCGAGTCGTTCGCACTGCGATTCGACTGCGCGGACGCCGGCGTCGAACGCCCACGGCTTGTTGTCCGAGCTGGCCGACACACTGGTCGGGGCCTTGCGCCAGTGATACAAAATTTGCGGGACATGGGCCACCTGCCCAGCGCTCTCGGTGAGGCGCAGGACGAGGTCGTGGTCTTGGGCGCCGTCGAAGCCCTCGCGGAACCCACCGACATCGACGACCAGTTGGCGGTCGGCCATCACGAAGTGTGTGATGTAGTTCTGGTTGCGCAGTCGTTCCGGTGAGAAGTCCGGCTTGAAGCACGGGTCGACGTGTCGACCGTCGGCCCGGATGAAATCATGATCGCTATACGCCACCTGCGCACCGTCCGCCAACCCGCCCGCCAGCCCATCTGCCAGCCCGTCTGCCAGGACCGCGGCCATTGCGGCGAGCGCGTGTGGTTCGAGGACGTCGTCGTGGTCGAGGAGTGCGACCCAGGTGCCAGTCGCTGCAGCCAGCGCGTCGGAGCTGGCGGCGACGATGCCGCCCTGCGCGGCGCGATGCACGACCTTGACACGTGGGTCACCGGCTGCATGTTCGTCGAGGAGGCGCGCCACCTCGGGTCGGGTCGACCCGTCGTTGACGAGCACATGCTCCCAG
>NZ_JBDNIJ010000237.1:0-11045 GCF_041688325.1 Ilumatobacter sp. | reverse complement strand
GTCCGGAGCGCTCACCTATGCCGTCGACGGGGAGATGATCGAACCCGATCTCCCGGTCGAGGTCGCGGTGATCCCCGATGGTCCGTTGTGGGTCAGTGGTGGTATCGAGGTCACCCAGTCAGATGGCACGACGCTTGAGACGCGGAACCGTGTCACGCTCTGCCGCTGCGGCCAATCGGCGGCGAAGCCACTCTGTGATGGTGCACACAAGGCTGCTGGTTTCACCGGCTGACGCGCGCCATCAATTGGGAATCACGGTCAATGGAAGCGCGAGTGGCCCGCGGGGAGGCCGAAGGAGCGTTTCCACACGATGCGGTCGCTGTCCACGGTGTAGTCGCCCTTGCTGATCGCCTGACCGCCGATGACGATGTCGGCTATCGCTTGGCGCCCGGTCATCTGCAAGGGAGGATCGAAACGAAGCAGTTCCTCGACGGCGTTGGCGGCGAGCGTCGGGTTGTCGCGCAGTAACGCGCGCTGCCCAGCGAATGCGACGAGCGCGTTGCCGAGCATGCCGGTCACGGTCTCATGTCCGGCAAAGAGGAGAAACACGATCATCGCGACGATTTTGTCCGCGTCGAGAACGGGCCCGTCGTCCTCGGATACAAGCGCAGAGATGATGTCATCACCAGGAAACTGCCGACGCTCTTCGATGAGGGCCAGGAAGTATTCGTCGAGTTCGGCAAAACGCACGTTGACCGATGCCGCATCGAGCTCGGCGAAGGGTTCGACCATGCTGCCGACGACTCGGGATGCTTCTTGGAGCCACTCCCGTCGCTCTCGCGGGAGGCCGAGCAGTTCCGCGATCAGTTCGATTGGCAGCCGCATTGTGAATGCGTCGACGATGTCGACCTCGCCAGAATCTGGAAGCTCGGACAGCAACTCGTCGGCAACCTTCCGGACGAGGGGTTCATATCCGGCGATCTGCTTCGGGGTGAATGCGCGTGCGACGGCAGACCGCAAACGTGTGTGGTCAGGTGGATCGGTCGCGAGCAGCCAGCGCGAGAAATCTGTGCGAACCGAAGGTGTCAGCGTGCGGTACTGACGCGTGGACAACAGCAGGTTGGCGATCGGCGCAGTAGCACATTCGCTCGAGCGCAGCACCTGTTGGACCTCGTCGTAGCCGAAGACGAACCATTGACCGTAGGTGCGGCCGCCGACCGATGGCCGTGATACCCGCCAGGTGCTCGATCTTCATTGTTCGCGGCAACTGTCGTCATGCTGTACAGACTGTCTGGTCAACGTTGCTCGGTCACGACGAGAATAAAAATTTGCTCATGCGGGAGTGCTCCAACGGTCCTGGAGCGTGGAGAACACGCCCTGGTCCCATGAGAACTCGACCATGTTGCCGTCAGGGTCGCGGAGCATCGTGATGAAGCCAATCGGTTGCGGCATCATTGTTGGCGGCATGGCGAGGCAGTCGGCAAGCTTGGCTCGCGCAGCCATGGCTTCGACGTCCTCTTTCTTCGGGAGTTCCATCCCGAAGTGGGCGAACGGTGCGAGCGTCGCGATCGGTGCGTTCGCGAATGGGTCCTTGTCGGGGAAGAACTGGGCGAGGACGAGAATGAACGGGTTGTTCGTCTTGCCCGGCATGCCGAGCCACGCCCCGTAGCCCATTTCGTCTTCCCTGCGATCGATCAGCTCAAGGGGGGTGTACTCCAAGTACCACTCGATCGTGGCGTTCATGTCGCTCACACGGAGCGCAATGTGGGTCCACCTGGGTTCTGTTGGATGGGTGTTGTGGGTTGCTTCGTGCACAGTGCTCTCGTTCGGTGTGGGACCGGCATGGTCGCGGACGAAACCTGACCATACCAGTTGGTCAGTTGGTCAGACCATAACAAATGGGCGAGAAACTGAGTGGTATGTTGGTCGGACCAACTACCCAAATGTCGATATCATCTCGATCATGACGCAAAACGCCGTTTCGATGCCTGACACTCCGCCGTTTGCACCAATCTCTCGTGAGACCGTGAGCTCGCAGATTCGCAATCAGCTCCTCGAACGGATCTCGAATGGTGAGCTGGCCCCGGGTGCGCAGATGCCCTCCGAGCGGGAGTTGTCAGAGAAGTTCGAGGTGGCGCGCACGTCAGTTCGAGAGGCAATGCAGGGCCTCGTGTCGATGCGGGTGGTCAAACGGCGCGGGAACCGCTCGTACGTGGCCGAACACCTCCCCGACGTGGTCGTCGAGCCCAATGGTCAGAGCAAGTCATTCGTGGCGGAGTTGTTCGAAACGCGACGGCTCCTCGAAGTGCCGTTGTTCGAAATGGCAGCTGAACGGGCGACCGACGCCGAGCGCGATCGGGTGGCTGCGGTGGCAACGCGCTTCGATGCATCGCTCGACATTGTGGAATTCCGTCGCCTTGATCGTGAGTTTCATACAACGCTTGCGGCCTCGTGTGGGAACCCGCTCCTGATCGAGTTGTACGGCAAGGTCCTCGACCAACTTTTCCGTTCGATGGAGTTCTTTACGTTGCTGTCGGCTGAGAGCAACCAGGCAGAGGTGGCCCAGATCATTGCCGACTCTTGTGAAGCACACCGTGGAATTGCCGAGGCCTTCTGCATGGGTGATGCGCTTGCAGTCCGCGTGGCAAGCGAATCGCACCTGGACTCAGTCGAACAGTCGATGGTCGACGATCTGCACTGAACTGCCAAGGAGCAGCACCGTGTGATCTCGATGACGTAGGCTCACCCCAGGTGGTCAGTTGGTCTGACCATGGGGATGTGTGACACTTCTGCGTCCGACAGGTTTGGCGCAGACAAAGGAGCAATGGCTACATGAGTTCATTTGTACACAACGACGCACTGCGGACCGCGTGGCATCCGGTCGCTCGGGTGTCTGACATCGCGGACCGTCCGTTTGCCGTTCGGCTGCTGGCGCAAGACCTCGTGGTGTGGCGTGGCGCCGACGGTGCGCTCGTGGTCGCTCCGGACCGATGCCCGCATCGCGAAGCTCCGCTCTCGATCGGCTCCGTGACAAACGGCGAACTCGCTTGCGCCTATCACGGCTGGACATTCGGCTCAGCGGGCACGTGCGTCGCGATCCCGTCGTCTGGTCCCAGCGCTGCCATCCCCCGGACCGCACATCTGCCGTGCATGCATGCCCGCGAGCAGTACGGATTGGTTTGGGTGTGCCCAGGTGAGCCAGCGATGGACATTCCGCGCGTCGTGCAAGACAATGACCCTGCCTTCCGTCGTCTCAACACAGATGTTGAGACCTGGGCAACTTCGACGCCCCGCCTGGTTGACAACTTTATGGACTTCAGTCACTTTCCCTGGGTGCACACGGGGACCTTTGGTGGAGGCCAAGACCCAATCGTTCCCAAACTCGATATCGGGCCGTTGGACGAGGACTTCTTCGGCTACGCGTACGAAGTCGACGCAGCAAATCCTGACGAGGCGGTCGCAGTCAGCGGAAGCGACGACGACGTTGTACATCGCTCGATGAGTACGGGATTCGCACTCCCGTTCATGGTGCGCAGCACCATTCGCTACGACGACGGGCTCGAACACATTCTGTTGCTCTGCAGTACACCGGTCGACGACCTCAACTCGCTGTTTACGTTCGTCGTGTGGCGCAACGACGATCATGCGACGGACCCCGAAGAGATCCTCAATTTCGACCGCGCAATCGGAGCCGAAGATCGAGCGATGCTCGAGCGTGTCCCTGGCACGCTGCCGTTGCAGCGGACAGGTTTGGTCAATGTGCAGTCAGACAAGCCGTCGGTCGAATGGCGCCGCCAGTTTGCTGCGCTCCTCGACCTCAGGTAGCAGTGCTGCGCTGGGCTACTCCGACTAATTCGGTGCTCGGCCCAGTCGTTCGCTATGGTCTGACCATCAGTCCACCATCGACCAAGGAGCAACGATGAGTATCACCGGTATGAATCATGCAGTCTTGTACGTCCGTGACTCCTCACGGCATCGTGAGTTTTACGAAGAGGTCCTCGGTTTCGTCACGGTGATCGACACTCCGGGCCAGTTCGCGTTTATGCGGGCACCCCGGTCCAACAATCATCACGACATCGCCTTCTTCACCATTGGTGCCGCAGCGGGCCCGTCCGCCGCCGGGAGCGAAACTGTCGGCATGTACCACCTCGCATGGGAAGTCGAGACCCTCGGCGACCTGGTCGAGATGCACCAGCGTCTGGGCGAAGCCGGAGTCATTAAGGGGACGTCGGACCATGGTCCGAACAAGAGCTTGTACTGCACGGATCCCGATGGTCTCGAATTCGAAGTGATGTGGCTTGTTCCTGCTGATCGTTGGGGGGATGAAGAGCACGAGGCGATCATCCGGCCACTTGACCTTGCGGCTGAGGCCAAGCGTTTCCCAGACATGATGGCGGTCTCGTCATGAACCTGGCGAACCAGTACTGCCATTTCTTCGACGACGACGAATTCGTTGAAACCGACCGCCCTGGCTTCCGGCGCCGCGTGCTCACCGGCGACAACCTGCAGCTTTGCTTCTGGCGGATTACTGGCGGCGCGACTGGCTCGTATTTGCATAAGCACGACGAGCACGAGCAGCTCGGCATCATCGTGCGCGGCGCGCTTGACTTCCTGATTGACGACGACTCCGACAACGCGGAGCGTCAGATCATCGGAGAAAATCAGGTCTACCTCGCGCCTGCCGGAGTCTGGCATGGCGACAGTTTGTTTGTCGGTGACGAGGAACTCAACGAATGCTGGATTCTCGATATCTTCTCGCCGCCGCGTGAAGACCTTCGCGAAGACTCACCATCCCCCTCAACAGTAAGGAGCACCACCAATGGCTGACTGGAGACTCGCCGTCGACATTGGCGGCACATTCACTGACGTGGTGTTACTTGACGCTGCGTCTGGCCGCGTGGTTGTCGACAAGACACTCACCACCCCGTCGGCGCCGCTTGATGGGGTGCGTACGGGAGTCACCCAGCTGCTTGCCAAAGCAGGGGTTCTCCCTGGCGACATCACCGCGCCGATCGTGCATGCGACGACACTGATCACGAATGCGTTGATCGAGGGTAAGACCGGGCGCGCCGGGCTCGTCACCACGACCGGCTTCGGTGACACTTTGCTGATCCGCGACGAGCATCGCTACGACATGTACGACCTGCAGATCGAGTTCCCCGCCCCGCCAATCCCGCGGGATCTCACGTTCGAAATTAACGAACGCACGGGAGCCGATGGTTCAGTAATTACCGACCCGACCACTGCCGACCTCGACGCGCTGGTTGAAGAACTCCGCCGCGCCGATCTCGAAGCCGTTGCGATCTGCTGCCTGAACTCCTATGTCAACGGGTCAAACGAGCTCAAGATCGCCAAGCATCTGCGGAGCGCTCTCGGTATCCCCGTATGTATCTCTGCCGAGATCTCACCGCAGATCCGCGAGTATCCGCGGATGGTCACCACTGCGTGCAACGCCGCCACGATGCCCGTGATCGGTCCGTACCTCGACGAGCTCCAGAAGTGGCTTGCGGCCGAAGGCTTTGGCGGCTCGGTTCTCATGATGCTCTCGAACGGCGGCGTTGTGTCGGCTGATGAGGCTGCTCGGGGTCCGATTCGCCTCGTCGAGTCTGGTCCAGCCGCAGGCGCTCTTGCCGGAAGCTGGTTCGCCAAGCGACTTGGTATCGACCGGCTTCTGTGCTTCGACATGGGTGGAACCACTGCCAAGGCGTGCCTCATCGAGCACGGTGAGCCCGAACTCACGAACACGTTCGAAGTCGCTCGTGCCTATCGCTTCAAGAAGGGCTCCGGCTTTCCTGTATCAGTCCCGTCCGTTGACCTCGTCGAGATCGGCGCCGGTGGCGGAAGCCTGGCCCGTGTCGATCAGTTCGGCCTCTTGAAGGTCGGTCCAGAGTCATCTGGCGCCGACCCCGGTCCGGCAAGCTACGGCCGGGGTGGGACCATCCCCGCCGTAACCGACTCTGATGTGATCCTCGGTCTCCTGGATCCGGCGTCGTTTCTCGGTGGCGACATGCCCCTCAACCGCTCGCTTGCCGTGGGCGCTCTGCAAACAGTTGCCGACGGTCTCGGCCTCGAAATGCTCGACACCGCAGCAGGTATTCACGAAGTGGTCAACCAGAACATGGCCGCTGCTGCCAGCATGCACGGCGTCGAAATGGGCGTCGACCTGCGCGGCATCCCCCTGATCGCGTTCGGTGGTGCCGGCCCGGTCCACGCATGTGGCGTCGCCGAACTCCTCGAGTCAGATCGGGTCATCTTTCCGGTCAACGCGTCGGTGCTCTCGGCTTTTGGCACGCTCGTGTCGCCGGTCCGCATCGACTTGGCGCGATCGATGCCGCGATTGATCGACAAGGTCACCAACGACGAACGCGATCGTCTCCTCGACGAACTCCGCACCGAGGGTCGTCGCGTTTTGCGTGGCGCCGGGGTTCCCGACGACGCCATCGTCTTCCGGTACGGCGTTGACGCTCGGTACTCAGGCCAAGGTAACGAGATCACGATCTGGGTTGGAGAGGGTGACGCCTGGCCGGCCACGGCAGCAGACGTCACCAGTGCTTTTGAAGTCGAATATCGTCGTATCTACGGGATGACAATCCCCGACGTCGCTGTCGAGGCAATCACCTGGCGACTCTCTGCGGCGGCCACAACGTCGCACGTCGAACCTGACGACTCGATTGCGCCGCACGAGGGCGACGTCGTGCCCAAGAGCACCCGCCCGATGGTGTTCTCGCGCGGCGTTGACGCCGTTGAAGCGCCGGTCTACGAACGTTCGACACTGGGTGCTGGGGCCAGATTTGCTGGTCCGGCCGTTGTCGAAGAACGCGAAACCACGTCGGTGATCCGCCCCGGCTGGGACGTCGAAGTCGCAGCCGACGGAAGCCTTATTGCCAGCAGAACTGCGAAGGAGTCCGCATGACCATTGCCGAAACGCGCCCGTCTGGGTTTGATCCGATTGAGCTCGAGATTCTGTGGCAGTCCTTGATCTCCACGGTCAACGAGCAAGCGCGGGCATTGCAACGCTCGGCCTTCTCACCGATCGTGCGCGAAGCCGGAGATCTCGCCAACGCCGTGTTTGATCGCCGGGGCCGCATGGTTGCTCAGGCAGTCACCGGGACACCCGGCCACATCAATTCACTGGCCATTGGGGCAGCGAAGATGCTCGAGGAGTATCCGCTCGACACCCTTGATGAGGGTGATGTGCTCATCACGAACGACCCGTATAAGACGGCCGGGCAGTTGCTTGACGTCACGGTGCTGGTGCCGGCGTGGCGCGACGGCAAAATCATTGCACTGTTCGGTTCCACCATCCATCACACCGATGTTGGGGGCTACGGCATCGGCGCCGGAGGCCGTGACGTGTTCGAAGAAGGACTGTGGATTCCGATCTGCAAGCTGATGAAAAAGGGTGAACGCAACGGTGACGTCTGGAAGTTCATCCTCTCCAATGTGCGTCAACCCGATCACATGGCTGGCGACCTCCACGCGCAGATGGCATCAGGTGAAGTCGGTGCACAACGCTTGAACACGCTTTGCGCAGCGCATGGGCTCGACGACATTGAGGAACTCGCCGACGAGATCATCACGCGCTCCGAGGAAGCAACCCGAGCGAGCATTCGCGAGTTACCGAGTGGCACGTACAACTCCAGCGCGATTCTTGACCTCGCCGACGGGTCAAAGATCGACATCGTGTGCGCACTCACCGTCGATAGCGATGAAGGCGAGATCACTGTTGACTACGAGGGAACCTCGGAGGCGTCACCCTGGGGCATCAACGTGGTCATGAACTACACGCACGCCTACACGACATTCTGCGTGCGTTCGGTCCTCAGCCCCGACATCCCGAACAATCACGGCAGCCTGGGCCCAATCAAGGTCAAGGCGCCTGAAGGGTCGATCGTCAACGCAGTCTCACCGCAGCCGGGTACCGCCCGGCATGTCGTTGGAATGTTCCTACCGAACGCGCTCCTTAAAGCACTGGCGCAGATCCGCCCCGAGGCAGCCATGGCAGAAGGCTCTGGTGCCGTGTGGACGATGCAGGTCAATGGCAGCCACCCTGATGGCAGCCCATTCATTACAGCGATGTTCACCTACGCGGGTGGCGTCGGAGCGCGCGCTACGAAGCCGGGGTTGAGTGCGTGCTCATACCCGACAGGAATTTCGGCGGTCCCGATCGAAGTTGTCGAAGCGTCGGCGCCGATCCGTTTCCACGAGAAGTCGCTCCGGAAAAACTCTGGTGGATTAGGGGCTCAGATCGGGGGGCTCGGTCAGGCAATCGAGTTCAGTGTCGACACCGACCGAGCGTGGCAGTTGAATGCGGTCACGAGCCGCCTTGCTGATGCGCCCCTGGGAGTGTTCGGCGGAGAACCTGGGGCCACCGGGAGTTTCTTGGTCAACGGCAAGGCTGTGGACACTCAGGCGCGCCTCAGCCTGACCGGGTCCGATGTCATCAGGCTTGAACTCCCCGGTGGTGGGGGATACGGGGCAGCGCAATAGCCATGACCGAATGGGCCGATCCGACGACGTTCGCCCAGGTCTGGGCCAACGCCGTGTCGACGCGCCCTGACGCGCCCTTCCTCACGTTCGAAGCGCCTGACGGCAGCGTCGCTGACTGGACCTACGGCGAGTTCGACCGGGTGGTCGCCCGCACTGCAACCGAGCTGGCCAGTCACGGGGTGGGCCCTGGTGCTGCAGTGCATCTCGCGCTTGCCAACTCGCCGACGTTCGTGGCGGTATGGATTGCGACCATCAGACTCGGCGGCTGGATGGTGCCATCAGATCCGATGGGTCGCAGCGATGAGCTTGAGGACCACATCGAGCGAACCGGCCCGATCGTTGGCTTCTTTGCTCGGGACCGCTCGGCTGTGTACCGAGCTGTCGCAACAGACATTGCGCTGTTCCCGATCGACGAGGATGACGTCGATTTCGAATGGCTGCCAACGCAGGAGTTCACCGGGTGGCCCGAACCAGGCCTACGTGATGTGGCCGCGGTGATGTTCACCAGTGGCACGACGGGTCGACCGAAAGGAGTCGTTGTCTCCCAAGCGAACTACGCCTTTGCTGGCAAGACCATGGCGGAGGCTGCTGGCCTCACGAGCGAAGATCGCTACCTCGTCGTCCTGCCGATGTTCCACGCCAACGCGCAGTACTACTCATTTGCCGCAGCGGTCTGGGCTGGAGCATCGGTCGCCCTGATGCACACGTTCTCGGCGAGTGGCTTCTTGCCGCAGGCGCAACGGCACGCTGCAACATGCGCCAGCCTGTTTGCTGCCCCCCTTCGAATGATCCTTGCGCGTGGTGGTCCGGTCGACGGGCTGCGGTTGCGTCATTGCTGGTTTGCCCAGAACATTGCTGATGACCCACACCGAGTGATCACCGAGTGGTTTGGGTGCCAACTGCGCCAGTTGTACGGCATGACCGAAACTATTCCCGCCGTTCTGACCGACGAGGCCAGCGATCCCCGCGCCGACTCGATGGGGTTTGTCACCGCCGGTTGCGACGTCGAGATCCACGATGCCGACGGCGTCCCCGTCGGCATTGATGAAGTCGGCGAAATTGTCGTCCGCGCAACACCCGGCCTAACGCTGTTTACCGAGTATCTCGCAGACCCCGAGACTACGGCAGATTGTTTTCGCGGCGAGTGGTTCCGTACTGGCGATCGTGCATCTTGCGACTCGACTGGTCGGTTCTTCTTCGATGGGCGCCGATCTGACGTCCTGAAGGTGGCTGGCGAAAATGTGTCGACCGTGGAGATCGAAGCGGTGCTCACAGCGCACCCCGGTGTGCTTGAAGCTTCGGTCGTCGGGGTTCCCGACCAGATACGAGACGAAGTACCCGTTGCGTTCGTCGTCGCCGCTGAGCCAGGCTCGCCACCGTCTATTGCCTCCTTGCACGAGTGGTGCCAGAGTCGACTCGGTAAAGCAAAGCAGCCGCGTGAGATCACACTGCTCGATGAACTCCCACGTACCAGCGTGGGCAAGATCCGAAAGTTCATGTTGAAAGATGAGGTGTTGCAGACATGACGACGAACCCGTTGTCCCTGAGTGACGAGCTCTTGGCGAGCCTGGAGGCATCGACCGCCGATGTGTCGCAGGCCTTGACGTTGCCAGCCGAGTTGTACACGTCGGCCGATGTGCTTGCCTTCGAGGCCGAAGCACTCTTCATGAAGGAATGGCTCTGCGTTGGGCGGGCCGAAAGGATCCCGAACGTCGGCGACTGGTTCACCGTGACCCTGGTGGACGAGCCGGTCATCATCGCACGCAACAAAAATGGTGAGGTGTGCGCGATGTCGGCCGTCTGCCAGCACCGCGCGATGCAAATCTGTGAGGGCGAAGGCAACAGCACCACCTTCAAGTGTCCGTATCACCACTGGAACTACGGACTCGATGGCCGTTTGCTCGGCGCTCCAGCGATGGAACGGACGGAAGCCTTCGACAAAGCAGACTTCGGGCTTCCGCAACTTCGAGTTGAAGAGTGGCTCGGATTCGTCTTTGTCAACTTCCACAGCGACGCTGCACCGCTGGCCCCGACGCTTGAGCGCTATTCACCTTTCGTTCACAATTATGACCTCGAAAATGCAGTCTGTCCTGGCACATTCACGCTGGAAAATTTGCCGTGGAATTGGAAAGTCATGTTCGAGAACTTCAACGACGGTTACCACGCCAATCGACTCCATCAGTACGTCCAGGATTTCTGTCCGTCGAGCATGTCGGAGTTTCCGGTGCCATGGTCGGACGACTCGAATGTGATTTTCCGAACCGGCGGCTACACGCACATTGACGGTGGATTCAATGCAACGCATCGCGTGATCATGGACGTGTTTCCCGATCTCACCGACGAAGAACGAACACGTTCGACCTTCGCACTCATGCCGCCCACCCTGTGTTTTGGCACGGCGCCAGACCAGTGCTTTTTCTTTCTCGTCCGTCCTACAGGTCCTGAAACCGTCGACATTGAGATCGGCTACATCTTCCATCCGTCAGCCCTCAAAGACCCGCTCTTTGAGCAGAAGATGGCGTTGTCGGATGCGGGTGTCCAGGTCTTTGTCGATCAGGACCAGGACGCCACAGCGAAAGTCCAGCGGGGATTGCGCTCTCGCTTCGCACCGCGTG